>CACXXD010000060.1 GCA_902771445.1 uncultured Prevotellaceae bacterium | reverse complement strand
CAGGCTCACCACAAGCCCCAAATAAGTATGGAGAAGACGCACTCTTGGTGCGTACTCCAAACCTTATTTGGTCTATTGCTCGTTTTCCTTTCCGAGGTGGTGATTCGTGACGGAATTTGAGCAAATAAAATGTCGTGTCCTCTTCTGGGCGTCTTTCCACGCTGGGAAAAGACAGAGAATCACGGTGCAAAAATAATAATTATCCCTGAAACTCGCAAACATTTCAGGTGAAAGTTTCTGAGGAAAAAGAGAAAAATATTTGAATAAGCAGAAATTATGAATTTTCTTTACAACAGCCCCTCTGAGAATCGCATGGAATTCACCAAATCGAAAGTGGCCTGCAAATATGCGAGTATTGGATGGGGTTGCGCATGTTATTGATTATCAGCTGGTTGCGGACAGAGATTCGCAAAAGGAACACTTTTTTCAAACTGAGTTATGACTTGGAACAGAACGTAACGGAAGTTAGAACTCAGTTTGATATGGCTGTAAACCCACTTTGATTCAATATCAATCTCAAAACGACGGCTCTGGCATGTCGGAATGGCTGGTGTGTCCTCGTTCTAGAATGCCACTTTCAGAAGGGCCTTTTTTTTATGAATTATTTTTACAAAACTGCTGTCTCTGAATCCTGGCAAATGCTGAGGTCGGAAAGAAATTAGAAGGAATTTCGAACAACAGCACGATATTTTCGCTCCTTTTCCGATGATGACCGCGTTGTGACTTGTCCGTTACAAACTTTTTTCGTATCTTTGTAGCAGTTTGAACAATAAACTCCTTATACATTAATTATTTTTAAAGACTTTTTTACTTATGAGAAAACTAATGACTTACCTTCTGGCGGCTATGGGACTGACATCGGCATGCGGCCAACAGAACTTTGAGGATGCCGACGTGAATGGCTTTGCAACACTGACAAACGAGGCCAACACGGTGGTTCTCGACGTGAGACACGACAACGAATACAACGAGGGACATCTGGAAGGGGCCATCCATATAGACCAGGCGAAGGAGGACTTCATGGAGAAAGCCAAGGCCGTGCTGCCTGCAGACAAGACCATTGCCGTATATTGTCGCAGTGGGCGCAGGTCGGCCAGTGCCGCCAACAGGCTTTCGGCAGGAGGCTACAAGGTGGTCAACCTGAAGGGGGGCATCATGGCCTGGACAAGTGCTGGCATGCCCACTACGACCGATACGTATGAGGTTGACAAGTTTGCGACCAAGAGCGGCAAGGTGGTCAAGCTCTATGCACTCACGCACGCCAGCATCAGGATGGTGGTCGACGGCAAGACCGAGATTATGATTGACCCCGTGAGGAAATTAGGCAACAAAGAAGTCAACTATGCATCGATGCCCAAGGCCAGCTATATCTTCGTGACGCACGAGCATTTCGACCACTTTGACAAAGATGCCATCAGCACCCTTACGAACAGCAACACCCAGCTGGTGACCAACAAGCGTTGCGCCGAGATGATTGGCTACGGCAAGGCGATGGCCAACGGCGACAAGCTGCAACTGGCCGACGAACTGAGCATTGAGGCCGTGCCTGCCTATAACACCACCGAAGGACATCTGCAGTTCCACCCCAAAGGCAGAGACAACGGCTTTGTCATCAACATCGACGGTCTGAGAATCTATGTGGCCGGCGACACCGAGGACATACCAGAAATGAGCGCCATCAAGGACATAGACATTGCCTTCCTTCCGTGTAACCAGCCCTATACGATGACGACCGACCAGCTGCTGAAGGCTGCAAGGATGGTGAAGCCAAAGGTGTTGTTCCCCTATCACTACGGACAGACCGACGTCAGCGGTGTGCCCGCACAATTGAAGAATGACAATATCGATGTGAGAATCAGGCACTACGAATAAGATGAAATTTGCAGAGTGTGTTGAATCATTTTGGTTGTTTCAGCTTTTTTGCTTAATTTTGCAAACTGATTGAGTACATTTCGAAAAAAAGAGAAAACAGTGCATATTGCAATAGCAGGAAATATAGGAAGTGGAAAGTCGACCCTCACGCGGCTGCTGGCCCGCCACTATGGATGGGAGGCCCGATTCGAGGCTGTGGACCATAACCCCTACTTGGAGGACTACTACAACGACCTGGAACGCTGGTCGTTCAATCTTGAAGTCTACTTCCTGAAGGAGCGCTTCCGCGATCTGATTGACATTCAGCACAGCCAGCACGACATCGTGCAGGATCGCACCATCTACGAAGGCGTCTACGTGTTCATGCAGAACAACAAGGCGATGGGCAACCTGTCGGACCGCGACTACAACACCTACATGGAACTGTTCGAACAGATGATGACGGTGGTGAGACTGCCCGACCTGATGATTTATCTGAAGGCCTCGGTACCGCACCTGGTGGCCAACATACAGCGACGGGGGCGCGACTATGAGCAACAGATGCAACTGGACTATCTGAAGAACCTGAACAACCGCTACGACGACTTCATCTTCAACAACTACAAAGGGCGCGTGATGGTGGTTGAAAAGGACGAGCTTGACTTTGAGCATCAGCCGAAGCATCTGGCACAGATCACCGACAGGATTGACCGGACACTCTTCGGGCTCTTCCCGGAAATAGGAAATGAACATGCGAGACATGAGTAAAAAAAAATAATAAAGGAACAAACACCATGCATATAGCTGTAGCAGGAAACATTGGCAGTGGCAAGACCACGCTGACCAAGATGCTGGCACACCGTTACGGATGGACGCCACGCTTCGAACCCGTTGACAACAATCCCTATCTGAGCGATTTCTATGCCGACATGAAGCGGTGGTCGTTCAACCTGCAAATCTATTTCCTGAACAAGCGCTTCAAGGAGGTGATAGAGATTTCGCAGTCGAAGGACACCATCATACAAGACCGCACCATCTTTGAGGATGCCCGTATCTTTGCGCCCAACCTGCACAGTCAGGGACTGATGAGCGAACGTGACTTTCTGAACTACACCGACTTGTTCGACCTGATGATGTCGCTCGTGAAGCTGCCCGACCTGATGATCTACATCCGTTCGAGCATCCCAACGCTGGTGGCACAGATACAGAAACGCGGACGAGACTACGAGCAGACCATGCGTCTGGACTATCTGAAAGGTCTGGAGCAGCGCTATGAGGAGTGGATCAAGGAATACCAAGGGCAGCTGATCATCATCAACGGCGATGAGTGCAAGTTCGGCGACCGTCCAGACGACTTCA
This sequence comes from uncultured Prevotellaceae bacterium, assembly GCA_902771445.1. GTDB lineage: Bacteria > Bacteroidota > Bacteroidia > Bacteroidales > Bacteroidaceae > Prevotella. Next base: position 16,416 of record CACXXD010000060.1, on the reverse strand, counting down.
TGCAGGTGACCGACATGATAGATGCCAAGCTCTACGGACTGTTCCCCATGGAAGGATAGCACATTATATTACAGTCCAGTAACGGTTTTTTGGGGTAAATGGTTCATAATTCAATTTTTTTGACTAATTTTGCACCATGATTTACCCAAATAACTACGAACAAAAGATTGGATTTACAGAGATTCGCTCACTCCTGAAGGCACGATGCCTCAGCACACTCGGAAAAGAAAAGGTTGACCAACTGGAATTCAGCACGGATGCCGAACAAATCAATGAATGGCTCTGCCAGGTGCGGGAGTTCCGCCAACTGACGGAGAAGAACGACGATTTCCCGATGCAATATTTCTTTGACGTGCGCGAATCGGTGACACGAATACGCATGGTTGGCACTCATTTTGAAGAAAATGAGTTGTTCGACCTTCGTCGCTCGCTGGAGACCATCATGAAGATGGTGGCCTATCTCAATAAGGGCGAACAAGCCGATGGCCGTAGCAGCTATGACGAGGAAAACGACGAACAGGCAGAACTGAACTACACCTATCCGGCACTGCACCGACTAGCAGACGGGGTGCAGACCTTCCCGGCCCTCATCAGACGCATCGACTCGATCATAGACAAGTTTGGGCATATCAAGGACGGTGCAACGATGGTGCTGGCCGGCATCCGCCACGAACTCTCGAAGATGGAAGGCAGCATCTCGCGTACCTTATATACTATATTGCACTCAGCACAGCGCGAAGGACTGGTGGACAAAGATGCTGCACCGACCATGCGCGACGGACGACTCATGATACCTGTGGCCCCCGGACTGAAACGACGCATCAACGGCATCGTGCACAACGAATCGGCCACGGGCAAGACGGTGTTCATTGAGCCTACAGAGGTGGTAGAAGCCAACAACCGCATCAGAGAGCTTGAGGCTGAGGAACGACGCGAGATCATCAGAATCCTGACCGTCTTCAGCGATGAGGTGCGCCCACATGTGAAAGAGATTCTCGAATCCTATCAGTTCATGGCCTGGATCGACCTGATACATGCCAAGGCAGAACTGGCCAAAAGGACAAAGGCATTTGAACCGACGGTAGAGAACATGCCACTCATCGACTGGATAAGAGCCATCCACCCGTTGCTGGCCCTCTCGCTGGAGAAGCAAGAGAAACAGGTAGTGCCACTCGACATTACGCTGGGCGACAAGAACTCAGCCCAGGCCCCCCGACTGCTCATCATTTCCGGCCCCAACGCAGGCGGCAAGTCGGTCTGTCTAAAGACCGTGGGCTTGCTGCAATACATGCTGCAATGCGGACTGTCGATTCCCTTGGGCGACCGTTCCAGCTGTGGCATCTTTGAGAACATCATGATCGACATCGGCGATGAGCAGAGCATTGAGAACGATCTCTCGACCTACTCCAGTCATCTGCTGAACATGAAGATGATGATGCGACATGCCAATGCCGCCACGCTGCTGCTGATCGACGAGTTTGGCGGTGGCACCGAACCAACCATTGGCGGCGCCATAGCCGAAGCCGTGCTGAAACAGTTCTGGCAGAAGAAGGCGTTCGGTGTCATCACGACCCACTATCAGAACCTGAAGCACTTTGCCGAAGGACACGAAGGGGTGGTCAATGGTGCCATGCTCTACGACCGCCACGAGATGCAAGCCCTCTTTCAGCTCTCCATCGGACAGCCCGGTTCGAGTTTCGCCATCGAGATTGCACGCAAGACGGGCATTCCCGAAGAGGTGATTCGCGATGCCTCGGAGATTGTAGGACGCGATTATATCCAAAGCGACAAATACCTGCAGGACATCGTCAGAGACAAGCGCTACTGGGAAGGCAAGCGCCAGACCATCCATCAGCATGAGAAGTCGCTGGAGAGCAAGATCAACCGATATGAAGACGAGCTTACCGAGATTGAGCGACAGCGCAAGGAGATTCTGCGCAAGGCGAAAGAGCAAGCCGAGGAGCTGCTGCGCGAAAGCAACAAGAAGATAGAGAATGCCATCCGCGAGATTCGCGAAAGCCAGGCCGAAAAAGAAGAGGCACGGCGCATTCGCAATGAGCTGAATGCCTTCAAACAGGAGGTGAGCGAAATAGACACGAAGGCAAACGACGAGATGATTGAGCGCAAGATGCGCCAGATTCAAGAGCGCAAGGAGCGCAAGGAAAAACGCAAGCAGGAGAAGAACGAAGAACAGAAAGCCAAAGCCGAACTGACCAGCAAGCTTGTCGGCGAGGGCAACACCCAACAGACTGCAACAGAAGCAGCACTCAAAGTGGGCGATACCGTGCGTATCAAAGGACTGACGTCCGTAGGCAAGATAGAAAGCATCGACGGAAAAATGGCCACGGTCATCTTCGGCGGCATGCGGACAAAGATGCGTTCGGAACGGCTGGAGCATGCCAAAGAGGCAAAACAGGAACAGAGCAAGGCCGAAGAACGAAATGACTCTATCGTCGGGAGCTATGGCAACGTGTCGAACTCGACCCGCATTGCCATAGACTCACGCAAACTGAATTTCCATCAAGATCTCGATGTGCGAGGCATGCGTGGCGACGAGGCCATCAATGCAGTAACTTATTTCATCGACGATGCCATCCTCGTAGGCATGTCTCGCGTCAGGATATTACATGGAACCGGCAGCGGCATTCTTCGCCAGCTGATCCGCCAGTATCTGGCAACCATCCCCAACGTCAGCAAGTTCCGCGATGAGCATGTGCAGTTTGGCGGTGCCGGCATAACAGTTGTTGACCTCAGTTAACAACCGCTCATGGCCTTGATGTAAGCCATGATCACATCGACAGCCCCGTCTTCGGTCATCTCATCCATCGATATGACCAACTGGTAGTTGCGGGTGTCGTAGCGCGAGCGGCTGCTGTAGTTATTCAGGTAGTTCTCGCGTCCCTCGTCCACTTCGTCGATGATGTCCTGAGCCTTGCCGAGGGATACTTTCTGCTTTTTCATGATGCGCTGCAGACGGTATCCCATCGAGGCCTGAATAAAAACATTCAGATGGTTGGGCCACTCACGGAAGACAAGGAAAGCCGAACGTCCGGCCACGACACAAGATTCCTCGTGAGCCAGTTCCTCCAGTATTCTCCTTTCGGTCTCGAACATGGCAGCCGTTGTCGGCTTCTCATCCTGGTCGGCAGACAGATGAAGAGAGAAGCACTTATCGTAGAACTCATTGAACGTGGTCCACCATGATTTCTTCTGCCTCTTGATACGTTCGATCTCTTCGACCGGAAGACCGAATTTCTCGGTGAGTCCCTCAATCTGAGCCTTGTCGTAGTACTTGACACCAAGTTTTTGGGCTAATTTTTCTCCTACGGTATGCCCACCACTGCCCAGTTCGCGGTTGATGGTAATGACGAATTTCTCGTTTATATCCATAATAGTTAATTTAGAATACTTATAATTTAATTGAGTTGTGCAAAGGTACAAAATAATTCATGATTCATGTCATTTTTATGCATGTTCTTCCTTGATTTAAGTTAAGTGTGCGCACACAGTGGGGCAAAAACACCCGAAAAAGTTTGGAACGAGACCCGAATATTTATAACTTTGCACTCGAAAATCAGCGGATAACACTTTTCTCGTGACGAGAAAATCAAAATAAAGCTTATGAATAAATTTGTGAAAACTGTGTGCTTGAGCCTGGCATTTATGTCACTGATTCCGATGTCAGCAAGCGCTGCTAAAAACGGAAGCCACAGCTCAGCATCTTTTGACTGGAATCCTGTTATGGAAGCCATCATTCAAGTAGAAAGCGAAGGAAACAAGAATGCCGTGAGCGGAAACTCAGTTGGCGCGATGCAAATCACTCCGATTCTCGTAAAAGAGTGCAATGCGATTCTGAAAAGCCGCAAGAGCCACAAGCGCTATTCGATGAAAGACAGATACAGCATTGAGAAATCGAAAGAAATGTTCCTTCTGATTCAGTCGCAATACAACAAGCAGAACAACGTCGAAAAGGCTATACGTTCATGGAATGGAGGTCCTCACTATAGCATCAGGGCCACCAACAAATACTTGAAAAAAGTGATGCGACAACTCAAATAAGCATTTACATGTTTATATGACTGATACGAAATACGGTTGTCAAGACAATCAAGTCCTGGCAACCGTATTTTTTTGTTTTTTACATTATTAATACTATTTTCTTTGTCATCTTCTGCAAAAAAAGTAAATTTGCATGCAAAAATAAAAACCTAAAACCAAATATGGCAAAAGAAAAACAAATCATTGAGTGCGTCCCCAATTACAGCGAAGGACGCGACATGAGTATCATTAAACAAATAACTGACGCGATAACGAGTGTAGAAGGCATAAAGTTGCTTGACGTGGACCCAGGCGAGGCAACCAACCGCACCGTGGTTACTTTTGTGGGTGAGCCCGATGCCGTGGTAGAGGCCGCATTCCGTGGGGCCAGGAAAGCAGGCGAAGTGATAGACATGCGCAAGCACCACGGCGCACATCCACGCATGGGAGCCACCGATGTCTTGCCGCTCATCCCCGTTGCCGGCATCACACTCGAAGAATGTGCGGAGCTGGCACGCAAGCTGGCTCAGCGCATGGCAGACGAAGCTGGGATTCCCTGCTATGCCTACGAGGCTTCGGCCTTCAAGCCTGAGAGGAAGAACCTCGCCGTTTGTCGTGCCGGCGAATACGAAGCCATCATTGAAAAGCTGTCCAATCCTGACAAACAGCCTGATTTCATGCCTGACGGATTGAAGGATGAACTGGAACAATATAAAACCGGCGGCGATGCCCTACCCCATCTTGCCACTGCCCTGAAGACAGGCTGCACCGCTGTGGGAGCACGCGACTTTCTGATTGCCGTCAACTGGAACCTGAACACGACATCCACTCGCCGGGCCAACGCTATCGCCTTCGATGTGCGCGAAAAGGGTCGTCCCGTCAGAGAGGGCAATCCCATCACTGGCACTCCGAAGAAGGATGAACAAGGGAACGTCACCTACAAGCCAGGCACGCTGAAATGCACGAAGGCAATCGGATGGTATATCGACGAATATGGCATTGCGCAAGTGTCGATGAACATGACCAACATCAATGTCACGCCACTGCATGTTGCCTTCGATGAAGTTTGCCGATGCGCACAGAACCGCGGCATTCGCGTCACTGGCACTGAAATCGTGGGACTGGTTCCCAAACGAGCACTCATCGAAGCCGGCAGATATTTCCTGCAAAAGCAAAACCGTTCGACAGGCATTCCCGAAGAGGACATCATCAAGATTGCCATCAAGTCGATGGGGCTGGACGATCTCAAGCCATTCAATCCTCGCGAGAAAGTGATAGAGTATCTGATGGAAGACACCGCCGGACAATCGGCTGGTGCTCATCTTCTGCCACTCACCGTCAAAGGATTTGCCGAAGAAACATCACGTGAGAGTCCCGCCCCCGGCGGAGGCACGATTGCCGCCTATATGGGTGCGCTGGGAGCTGCCCTGGGAACGATGGTAGCCAACCTTTCATCGCACAAGGCCGGATGGGACGACCGATGCGCAGAGTTCTCCGACTGGGCAGACAAAGGACAGGCGCTCATGGCCGAACTGCTCGCTCTCGTAGAAGAAGACACTGCTGCATTCAACCGTATTATGGCCGCTTTTGGACTGCCGAAGAAAACCGACGAGGAGAAAGCAGCCCGATTAGATGCCATACAGTCGGCTACCTTGTATGCCGCTCAGGTGCCTCTGCACACGATGAAGGCAAGCTTCGCAGCATTTGAAATCTGTAAGGCTATGGCAGAAAACGGCAATCCTGCCAGCGTGTCTGATGCAGGAGTTGGAGCATTGGCAGCCCGGGCCGCAGTATTAGGCGCTGGCCTGAACGTGAAAATCAATGCAGCACAGCTGAAGGACCGACAACAGGCCGAAGCTCTCATTGCCGAAGCCAACGACCTGATGACAAAGGCTGACGAGTGCGAGAAAGCAATCCTTGCAATTGTAGAAAGCAAATTGTAAACCTTATTATAACCTTAAACAATGATGACAAACGAAGAATTCAGAAAAGAACTGCAACAGGGCATTCCCACTACCCTACCCGATATGCCCGCATACGATACAACCATCAATCATGCACCCAAGCGCAAGGACATTCTCACTCCCGAAGAGAAACGACTGGCCTTGCGCAATGCGCTTCGCTATTTCCCCAAGGAAATGCATGCGCAGTTGGCAAAGGAGTTTGCCGAAGAGCTGCTGAAGTACGGACGAATCTATATGTATCGTTTCCGTCCTACGTATCCCATGTATGCCCGTCCTATAGACGAATATCCGCATAAGAGCGAACAAGCCGCTGCCATCATGATGATGATACAGAACAATCTGGATCCTCGCGTGGCCCAACATCCTCACGAGCTGATTACATACGGTGGCAACGGTGCCGTGTTCCAGAACTGGGCGCAATACCGACTGGTGATGAAATATCTCTCCGAAATGACAGACGAGCAAACACTGGTCATGTATTCGGGACATCCGCTCGGTCTTTTCCCTTCGCATAAGAATGCACCTCGCGTCGTAGTCACCAACGGCATGGTGATTCCCAACTACTCGAAGCCAGATGACTGGGAGCGCGACAACGCACTGGGTGTGTCGCAATACGGACAGATGACGGCAGGCTCATATATGTATATTGGTCCGCAAGGCATTGTCCACGGCACCACAATCACCGTGCTCAATGCTGCCCGACGGGTGTGCGGCGAAGAACTCGCCAACAAGAGCGTCATGCCGCTCTTCGTCACCGCCGGACTTGGCGGCATGAGTGGCGCACAGCCGAAAGCAGGCAACATTGCCGGGGTGGTAAGCGTGACGGCAGAAATCAATCCCTTGGCTGCAAAGAAACGTTTCGACCAAGGCTGGGTCGACGAACTGCACGAAAGCCTTGACGAACTGATTCCGACCATTAAGAAAGCCGTTGCAGAAAAACGTGTGGTATCGCTGGCCTACGTTGGCAATATCGTCGATCTCTGGGAACGACTGGCCGACGAAGACATCCACGTCGATCTGGGCAGCGATCAGACTTCGTTGCATAATCCGTGGGCTGGCGGCTATTATCCCGTAGGCTATTCGCTCGAGGAGTCGCAGAAGATGATGGCCGAAGAGCCTGCAATGTTCAAAGAAGCCGTTCAAGCTTCACTACGCCGACAGGTGGCAGCCATCAATCGTCTGGCCGATAAAGGCATGTATTTCTTCGATTACGGCAATGCCTTTTTGTTGGAGTCCGGTCGGGCAGGAGCAGACGTTTGGGAGCCTTCAGACAAAGCGCAGTCCACAGGCCGACGTTTCCGCTATCCCAGCTACGTTCAGGACATCATGGGACCGCTGTTCTTCGACTATGGCTTCGGCCCGTTCCGCTGGGTATGCGCTTCGGGCAATCCCAAAGACCTCGAGACGAGCGATCAGCTGGCTGCTCAGGTCCTGGAAGAAATGCTCGCCACTGCTCCCGAAGACATCAAAGGACAGTTGGCCGACAATCTGCACTGGATAAAAGAAGCTGGCCGCAATCATCTGGTCGTTGGCTCACAAGCACGTATACTTTATGCCGATGCCGAAGGTCGTACACGTATCGCCCTCGCCTTCAACGATGCCATCCGTCGCGGACTTATCTCACGTCCCATCGTTCTTGGCCGCGATCATCACGACGTCAGCGGTACAGACTCTCCCTTCCGCGAGACCTCCAACATCTACGACGGTTCACAATTCTGTGCTGACATGGCCGTTCAGAACGTCATTGGCGACTCATTCCGTGGTGCCACATGGGTCAGCATCCACAACGGCGGCGGTGTCGGCTGGGGCGAGGTAATCAATGGCGGCTTCGGCATGGTCATTGACGGAAGCGAAGAGGCAGACCGCCGCATCCGTCAGATGCTCTTCTGGGATGTCAACAACGGCATAGCCCGCCGTTCGTGGGCTCGCAACAGCGGCTCAATGGATGCCATCCGTCGCGAAATGGAGCGTACACCGGAATTGAAGGTAACCATGCCTAACCTCGTAGATGACACCATTATTGAATCACAGTTTTAATCACAAATCACTATGCCAACCCATTTTATTTCTGCTGAACATCTGACCATCGAACGTATCGGCGAAATCATTCAGAAAGGAGAGAAGCTGGAGCTATCAGAAGATGCCAAGCAGCGGATTCGTCGTTGCCGCACCTACCTTGACAAAAAAATTTCCGGCAACGGCGCACCTGTCTACGGTGTGACCACTGGCTTCGGCTCTCTTTGCAACGTGTCGATCGGTAAGGATCAGCTCTCGCAACTGCAAATCAATCTCATAAAAAGCCATGCCTGCGGTGTGGGCGAACGTGTGCCTAACACCATCGTGAAGATCATGATGCTGCTGAAGATTCAGTCGCTGTCGTATGGCTACTCGGGCTGCAAACTGGACACCGTGCAACGACTCGTTCAGTTCTTCAACAACGACATCTACCCGGTGGTCTATCGCCAAGGCTCACTCGGAGCCTCCGGCGACTTGGTTCCCCTGGCTCATCTCTGTCTGCCGCTCATCGGACTTGGCGAAGTGGAGTATCAGGGTAAAGTGATTTCGGGCGAGGAGATGAATCGGAAAAAGCGCTGGAAGCCCATCGAACTGGCCTCGAAGGAGGGATTAGCCCTGCTCAATGGCACGCAGAACATGAGTGCTTTTGCCGTATGGGCCTTGCTCGAAGCGCAGAGACTGTCCGAATGGGCCGACAAGATTGCAGCGATGAGTCTCGATGCCTTCGACGGTCGCATAGAGCCGTTCACTCATGCCGTGCATGCGGTTCGCCCGCACCTCGGACAGATTGAGACGGCCAAGCGCATGCGCGAGATGCTCGAAGGCAGTCAGATCATCAACAACATCAAGGCCCACGTGCAAGACCCCTATTCGTTCCGATGCGTCCCACAGGTTCACGGTGCTGTGAAAGACACCATCCGCTACGTGAAATCGGTCATTGACATTGAGATTAATTCGGCTACCGACAACCCGACCGTATGCCCCGACGAAGACTTGATTATCTCGGCAGGCAATTTCCACGGCGAGCCGATTGCACTTCCCATCGACTTCCTCGCCATTGCTCTAAGCGAACTGGCCGACATCTCTGAGCGGCGCATCTATCGACTGGTGAGCGGCACACGCGGCCTGCCCTCGTTCCTTGTAGCCAATCCGGGCGTGAACAGCGGATTCATGATTACACAATACACCGCTGCATCGTGCGTCAGTCTCAACAAGAGTCTTGCCATGCCGTCGTCGGTCGACAGCATTCCTTCGTGTCAGGATCAAGAGGATCTGGTATCGATGGGAGGCAATGCCGCCATCAAGCTCTATAAAGTCATCTACAACACCGAGCGTGTGTTGGCCATCGAGTTGTTCAATGCGGCGCAAGCCCTTGACTTCCGTCTGCCGTTGAAGTCATCGCCAGCCATCTGCAAGATACATGAGGATTTCCGCAAGATCGTTCCCTTCATTTTGAACGACGAGCTGATGTATCCTCATATCGAGAAAGCCATACAGTTTCTGCGCAACTCAAAGTAGAGATAATTGAAAATTGAAGATTGAAAATTGAAAATTTGCCCTGCGGAGTAAGATAAATTTTCAATCCTCAATCTTCAATTTTCAATCTTCAATCTTCAATTTTCAATCTGGAAACGCTCCCCCCTCTTTGAACAGTTGCAGTGTTCTCAGGATTGCCGGGTCGTCGGCATTCAGATATTCAATCCATGCCTGTTCATCAAGTACATTGTAGATGATGCGACTGCACAAAAAGCGCTCGAGCAACTGATAAGAACGCTTGATCAGCAGGTTGCGACGCTTCAGACCTTGTTTCTCAGCATAAGTTGCAAAACGCTCCACGATGTTCTGACGTTTCAGATAGCGCTCCAACGCATCCACGTCGCCAAATGCAGAAAGCCCATCGCGGTTATCGTCTGTATAGTCGTAGCAATACTGCAAGATGAGTCCCGACATGGTTGCCTCTTTATAATAGGATGTATAGGCAGTCGTATCCTCACCCACGAAGATGTCTGGTGTTATGCCGCCACCGCCGTAGACGATTCTACCCTTTCCCGTCTTAAACTCCGGCCCAGTATGCTTGATGCTGTCTTGCGAGAAGAACTCGCCGTGCTGATAGCGCATGAGCAGATCCTCTTCGTAATCCTTGTCCTGTCCGCTGACATACGGCTTCTGGATGCAGCGGCCCGACGGTGTGTAGTAGCGGGCGATGGTGAGCCTCATCATCGAACCGTCGTTGAACTCGATGGGCTGCTGAACCAGTCCCTTTCCGAACGAGCGCCGACCGATGATAGTACCCCTGTCATTGTCCTGTATGGCACCAGCCAGGATCTCACTGGCCGAAGCCGAACCCTCGTCGATGAGCACCACCAGCGGCATGCTCTGATAGCTGCCGCGACCGTCGGAACGATATTCCTGTCGGGGCGAGCGACGGCCTTCGGTGTAGACAATCAGTTTGTTTTTCGGAAGAAACTCATTGGCAATCTGCACAGCCGAGCCAAGATAGCCGCCTGTGTTGCCACGCAGGTCGATCACCAGATTTGAGAAATCATCCTGCGACAGCTGCGCCAGCGCAATGAGCATTTCGGGATAGGTGTTTTCGCCGAAGTTCTTGATGCGAATATATCCCGTCGTCTCGTCGAGCATATAGATTGCATTGACGCTCTTCATGGGAATCTCACCTCTCGTCACGGTGATGTAGTGCAAGTCCTTTTCTCCTCTCCTGACGATGCCCAGCTTCACCTTCGTGTCCTTTGGCCCTTTCAGCCGGTGCATGGCTTCCTCGTTGGTAAGCGTCTTGCCCACAAAAGCCGAGTCGTCCACCTCCACGATTTTGTCGCCGGCCAGCACGCCAGCCCTTTCCGAAGGCCCGTTCTTGATCACGTTTTGCACGCGAAGGGTATCCTTTCTGATGACGAACTCGATGCCCACGCCCGAAAACGATCCGCGCAGGTCGTCTTCGGCCATCTGCTTGTCCTTTGCAGAGATATAGACGGAGTGCGGGTCGAGCTCCGACAGCAGCTGCGGCATGGCTTGCTCCACCAGGTTGGCCACGTCGACCGTGTCAACATACTGGTCGTCCACGATATGGAGCAAGTTGTTCAGCTTGTTTGTTCCCGAATTAATGATGCTAAGTCTGTTGCCACCGAAATGATTGGCATAGAAAGTGCCAATGAAGATACCAACCACGGCACTCAGTGCCAGCCACAGTGGCGAAAAGCGATTGTTAGATTTCACGATTTCCTTATTTTATTTCCGTTCTTTTTTAATTTTCAATTTTCAATCTCCAATCTTCAATTTTCAATCTTCAATTTTCAATTTTCAATTTAACTGTTTTCCATCAAGACCACTTCTATTCCGGCCCTCTCCAGCAGTTCAATGCCGTCGGTGAGCCTGTACTTCTCGCCATAGACCACGCGCTTGATGCCAGCCTGGATAATGAGTTTGGCGCACTCAATGCATGGCGAAGCGGTGATATAGATGGTTGCGCCGTCGCTGTTGTTCGAGCTTCGCGCAAGCTTCGTGATTGCGTTTGCCTCGGCATGCAGCACGTAAGGCTTCGACACGTTGTTTTCATCCTCGCAGATATTTTCAAATCCCGTGGGCGTACCGTTATATCCGTCGCTGATGATCATCTTGTCCTTCACGACCAGTGCGCCTACTTGCCTTCGCTGGCAATACGAATTCTCGGCCCAGATGCGTGCCATGCGCAGGTAGCGGCTATCTAATTTTTGCTGTTTGTCATCCATAGCGAAAATGTTTGCTTTCGATATATCGAAAAAGTTGGCTGCAAAGTTACACGTTATTTTTCGAAAAACGTCATGGCAGTCCAATTTTAACTTGATTTATAGCGGATTGCCTCGTTCTTCCCTATGCCGTGTAGCGTTGTTCTATCACATCCCAGTCAATGATCTGCCAGAGAGCGGCAAGATGGTCCGGGCGACGGTTCTGGTAATCCAGATAATAGGCATGCTCCCACACATCGAACGTCAGCAAGGGTGTCAGGCCTTTAGTCAGCGGATTGTTGGCATTGGTCTCCTGGGTGACCACCAGCTGCCCGTCCTTGTCTGCCGACAGCCACACCCAGCCAGAGCCAAAGAGCGTGGCGCCCTTCTTCTGGAACTCCTCACGGAAAGCGGCAAACGAGCCGAACTGCCTGTCAATGGCTTCGGCCAGACGACCCTTCGGAAGGTTCTCGGTCGCTGCCTGCTGATACGGCTTGAACTGAGTGAAGTACAGTTCATGATTCAATATCTGGCCTGCGTTATTAAAGATGCCGCCCTCGCTTTTCCCTACGATGTCGGCCAATGTCATTTCCTCGAATCCACTCCCTGGCAGCAGTGCATTCAGGTTGTTCACGTAGGCCTGCAGATGCTTGCCATAGTGGAAGCTGATGGTCTGCTCACTAATCACTGGCTCCAAGGCATTCGGAGCGTAAGGCAACTGAATCAGTTCGAATTTTCCGTTTGTCATCATTCTGAATTTTTTTAAGGGTTATGTCTACTAAATTTTGTCCTCGTCTTTGAAAGCGAATAAATTGCAACAGCAAATATAGTCATTTTCAGTCAATTAAACCGAATATTGCGCATTTTTGTAGCACTAATTCAGATTTATTATGAAACGTACATCGAAAATTAAAGTATTGTAATATTCGGTACAAAGATGCACATAATTCCCCGATTCTGCGTATTTTTGCAGCAAAAACCAAGTGAAATATGACAATAAAGGATTTTATAGGACGTGTGGGCTACTATTTCAATTTGATGCCCGACAAAGAAGATGAGCACGAGATTGTACGGCAAATCAGCAGCGGCGTAAGTTTCAAGGGCGCACAGCTATGGATTCTCATCTTTGCCATCTTCATTGCCTCGCTGGGGCTGAACGTCAACTCCACCGCAGTCATCATCGGTGCCATGCTCATATCGCCCCTCATGGGACCCATCATTGGCATGGGACTGGCTGTTGGCACCAACGACCTTGACCTGCTGAAGCGAGCTGCCAAGAACTTTGGCGTGGCTACGCTCATCAGTGTGCTCACGGCCACGCTCTACTTCCTGATCACTCCGCTCAGCGAGGCGCAGTCGGAACTCCTGGCCCGCACGTCGCCCACGCTCTACGATGTGCTCATCGCCTTTTGCGGCGGTGCCGCAGGCATCATCGCCCTCTGCACTCGCGGCAAGGGCAATGTCATACCGGGTGTTGCCATTGCCACTGCCCTGATGCCCCCGCTCTGCACTGCGGGCTTCGGACTGGCCACGGGCCATTTCCTCTATTTTCTCGGAGCCTTCTATCTGTTCTTCATCAACACCGTGTTCATCGCCTTGGCTACCTACATGGGGGTGCGGCTGATGCACTTCCACCAGTACGAATTTCTTTCGCCGGAAGGTGCAAAGAAGGCGCACCGCTACCTCATGTCCATCGTCATCCTGACCATGCTCCCTGCGGTCTACCTGACCGTCAACATCGTACGACAGCACATCTTCGACAACAACGTGCGCAATTTCATCAAGACGGAGGTGGCCCAGCGAGGCACTCAGATCATCTCCAACAGCGTGGAGCGCGACAGTCTCAAGCTGCGCATCGTGGCCGTGGGGCGCGAAATCAGCGAGGAAAGGCGCACGACTGCCGAACAGCACATGGAGCAGTATGGCATGGCGGGCTTCCGACTGCGCATCATCCAGGGGACACAGAGTGACAGTCTGCTGATGCTCAACAGCCAGCTGAACCATCTCAACATCAATCATGAGAGCGACCGTCAGAAGCTGATGGAGCTGTCTGCCGAGAATGCCACGCTCAGTCAGCAGCTTTCCGAATACACCCGACTGGAGCAGCTGGCATCTGCCATCCGTCCAGAGATGGCCACGCTGTTCCCGCTGGTCAGTCATTTCAGTCTCTCAAGGGTTACTGAAGTCAGCCGCGACTCTACAGGAACCTGCAGCTATGTGGCAGCCATCATCAAGGAGGAGAACGGCAAGCCGCTGACGACCACTGAGTTCGGCAAACTGCACGACTGGCTGAAGACCCGCATCAAGGCCGACAGTCTGCTGATTGTCCGACAGCACAACTAACCACCTTATTTTCTTTAGCTATTTCTATTGGTTCAGACCTCCCCTACCCCCTCCTCGCTCAGCTCTGCCGCTTGCCTCAGCAAGAACTCAGGAGGGGTCAGGGGAGGTCTGAACAAGTGATTTCTTCTAAACTATTCCAACCGCAACAGATCGAATAATTGTGTATTTTTGTTGCGGACTGCTAAAGCAATTCGACTATGGCAGAGATTGCATTTTGTCAAGATAACAGGCAAAACAAACTTCTGCTCTATGTATGGAACTGTTGCCTTCATCCGTCAGTTACCTCTTCCACAACAGTTTTTATACTTCTTGCCGCTACCGCAAGGACACGGATCGTTGCGCCCTGGCTTTTTCTCCGCAATAATCGGCATTGTGACACCGATATCGCCTAAGAAATCCATCGGACTGACGGGGCTTCCGCCCGGGTGTTGCGAGCTGCGACTTCTGGTCAGCATCCTACTACCCTGTTGCTCCTTGTTCAGCATGACCATAGCCTCTGTCGGTGTATGCCCTTTCAGCTGCCAGTGGGGCAGGTTGTTCAGGTAGTCATCGAGCATGCGCATGCCTTTCTGGAATACGGCATCGGAGGCATCATAGTCGTAAAGTACCTCTTCCCTGAAATATTCGCCAGGGTCATCTTCGAAGCCTTCGTCCTCCTTGTGCATCTCAAAGTACCACAGGTCGTGGCAGATTTCCATTGCCTGCCATTCGTTCAGGCTCAGGTCGCGCGTCAAGTATTCCATAAAGGGTTCGCGCATCGGGTTCGCAACCAGTGGCACCGGACTGTTGGCAGCCAGTATCAACTCGAATTCAGAGAATAGTTTATAGTCTTTTGCCACAGACTCATGCTTGGCAATCACATCTGCCAACTCCTGCGGAACCTCCCAACCGTAAGGCGAGAGGAATAGCGTCGTCGCTGGCATCGGTTCTGTGTAGTGGATGTTCATCTTCATGAACAGCGAGTTCTCCTTCATGACGGCAAGTTCCTTCAGGACATCCTCTTCCGTCTGGGCCTGATGGAGACGAACCAGTTCCTTGGCAACCATCGCTTCGTTGACCTGTCCGTACAGGTTGGTCATTCCGATGATAATACCCTCTACGGTCACGCGGCGATGTACGCTAAGGTCGTCCATAACGCCCTTCAGGTGTGGTTCGGCAACCTGCCAGAAGTCCTCTGGCACCTGTATGTAGTAGTCATCGTCATCGTCGTACCACTCCTCTGCCAGATGATAGACCACCATCAGCATGTCGTAATAGTCCCTGTAGCAGTCCACCACCAGCCCCTCTGTAGGATGTTTCCTCAGCCGGTCGAGAATCAGAAGGTCCTCCATCGGCAACTGGCTCAGCATCTTCACGGGGTCAGCCATCAGGCCCTCGGCATACTGCTTCCTGACCTCCTTCACATTGGCGCGTTCGTCGACCTCAATTCCCAGGTCTTCTGCCAGGTCTATCAGTTCTGCCTTGGAGATGTGCTTTAGTATATCCATCAGTTGGATGGCGTCAGGAGCGCCGCCCGCAGGCTGCAGCGGTTTGTCGTCTTCTTCGTCATCAACGTCAACGATGTGGGAATTATGGCCTGAAGATGCTGTAATGGACTCCAGTTCTTCGTTCACCTCTTCCTGATCGAACTCGTTGATTTCGTCCTTGTCCATCTCTTTCTTCAGTTCTTCATAGCCCCACGGCCCACCACAGTCCTCTGGTGGACAAGCTCCTTTTCCTGCCAGACAAATAGGATAGTCGAGTTCGTCGTCTTGGTCAACGTTCTCCACGGTGATGTCATGCACCCAACTGTCGCCAAAGTCATATACATAGACAAATTTCTCCAACCCCATGTGCTGGATGAAGTCCAGCACGTTGGTCTCACGGGAGTCTTCCGGCTCTTCACCCCACGGGTCGTTTTCCTCGTCAGGCTCTTTTACTGTCCAACCGCCGTCAAACGGTTGGCGCTGGAATTGGTACAGGTGCTCGTTCCACCATCCGAACGCAGCCTGGATGGTGTTGTGCAAGTCATGGAACGAGAAGTTCCCTGGAATTTCGATACGTCGCCACACGGGCGGTTTCTTAATGCCTCTAATCTGTATCTTCAGTTGTATTGCCATAATTTTAGTTGTTTTTATTACTATTTATTAGTCTTCCAGCCTTTAGCCTGAATTATTCATAGTACAAAAAAAGAGAACGCATTTCTTGCACAGGTGCAGGAAAATTTGTAACTTTGAAGTGTTTAAAAAACAAAGTGCTACATACGTTCTCATGTGCAAAGGTACTACGAATAATCGAAACGAGCAAGTACAAACAGATTTTTTTGACCTGTTTGACGTGAAAAAGAAGGTCGAGGT
>CACXXD010000059.1 GCA_902771445.1 uncultured Prevotellaceae bacterium | reverse complement strand
ACTGGCACATTTTTGCCCCAAAAGATAAAGATTTGATTGGTTTTGGGGCAAAATGGAGCTGAGAAGTAAACATCTACTTGCCACTTTCTGCGAGAGAATGCGAAATCTTTTGGTTATTAGTAACGAAAATCAAAAATTTTTGTGTAAGTTTGCATTTAGTTTTTAAAATTAAGTTTTGATATGATACAATCAATGACTGGCTATGGCAAGGCCGTTGTAGCCTACAAAGACAAGAAAATCAATGTTGAAATTAAATCGCTGAATTCCAAACAGCTTGATTTACAGACACGTATAGCACCGCTCTACCGCGAAAAGGAAATGGAAATACGGCAGATGGTGGCTGCTGCCGTGGAGCGCGGCAAGGTGGACTTCTCGCTGTGGATAGAGAAGGAGCAGGGCGTGGATGCTACTCCCGTGAATGGTGCGCTGGTGGAGAACTACTATCGGCAGCTGAAGACACTGGCCGAGCGCGTGGGTATTCCTGAGCCGAGCGACTGGATGTACACGCTGACGCGCATGCCCGATGTGCTGACGAAGACGGAACAGGAAGTGCTGAGCGACGAGGAGTGGACCGAAGGGCGCAAGGCTGTGGAACAGGCCATCGAGGCGCTGGTCAACTTCCGCAAGCAGGAAGGGGCTGCACTGGAGAGGAAGTTCAACGAGAAGGTGGACAACATTGAGCGACTGATGGCCGAGATTGAGCCTTATGAGAAGAGTCGTGTGGAGAAGATCCGCCAGCGCATCGTGGAGGGCTTGCAGCAGATTCCCGGGGTGGACTACGACAAGAACCGTCTGGAACAGGAGCTGATCTACTATATTGAGAAGCTGGACATCAGCGAAGAGAAGCAGCGACTGACCAACCACCTGAAGTACTTCCGCGAGACGATGGCCAATGGTCACGGACAGGGCAAGAAGCTCGGGTTCATTGCACAGGAGATGGGCCGCGAAATCAACACCACTGGCTCGAAGTCGAACCAGGCCGAGATGCAGAACATCGTCGTGCAGATGAAGGACGAACTGGAGCAAATCAAGGAACAGGTGCTGAACGTGCTGTGAAATTTTTTTCGGACGAAAAAAATTGTCAACAATTTTTTAAAAGACAAAAGTTAAGCAAATGAATAAAGGAAAACTATTGATATTCAGTGCGCCAAGCGGCAGCGGCAAGTCGACCATTGTGCAGTGGCTGATGCAGGAGCACCCGGAGCTGAGACTGTATTTCTCTATCAGTGCCACATCGCGTGCACCACGTGGCACCGAACAGAACGGTGTGGAGTATTTCTTCCTCTCGCCCGAGGAGTTTCGCCAGAAGATTCAGAACGATGAGTTTCTGGAGTACGAGGAGGTCTATCAGGACCGCTTCTACGGCACACTGAAAGCACAGGTGGAACGGCAGTTGGAGGCAGGGCAGAACGTGGTGTTCGATGTCGATGTGAAGGGCGGTGTCAACATCAAGAAGTTCTATGGCGAGCGGGCTCTGAGCCTGTTCATTCAGCCCCCGTCGGTCGAGGAGTTGCGCCGCCGACTGGTGGGACGCGCCACCGACACGCCCGAAGCCATCGAGAACCGACTGGCCAAGGCTGAGTACGAGATGACCTTTGCCCCACAGTTCGACCATATCGTGGTGAACGACAAGCTGGATGAGGCCAAGGCGCAGACCCTGCAGTTGGTGGAAGACTTCTTCAAAGCGGTCGATAAGTAATGAAACGATGACGATAGAGCCACTAACCGTTTTTCTCCAAGACAGATGAAGATTGGACTTTACGGGGGATCGTTCAACCCCATCCACGTAGGACACATCGCACTGGCACGGCAGTTGCGAGCGCTCGCCGGACTCGATGAGGTGTGGCTGATGGTGTCGCCACAGAACCCGCTGAAGCAGGGGCGCGATGATATGCTGGACGATCATCTGCGCTTTGCGATGGTGCAGAAAGCACTGGAAAAGGAGGACGGACTGGTGGCTTGCGACTACGAACTGCAATTGCCGAAGCCTTCCTACACATGGAACACGTTGCAGCATCTCAAGGAAGACTATCCGCAACATACCTTTGTCTTATTGATTGGCGGCGATAACTGGGCATTGTTTCCCCGTTGGTATCGTGCCGACGAGATTGTGCGCAACTATCAGATTGTGGTCTATCCCCGTCGTGACTGCTACATCGACAGCGCGCAGTTGCCGGCGAATGTGACGATAGCAGAAACGGAGTTGCTCGACATATCGAGTACCGAGGTGCGGCAGCGTGTGAAGAAAGGCCAGGACATCAGTCGGCTGGTGCCAACGGCCATCCTGCCCTTGGTCTCAGAATATTACCGTTGATCTTCGGTTCCTGATAGTGACTCTATATCGAGTCGAAAGGCAACTATGTCTACTTGAACCTGACTGACGGTAGGCAACTGAAAACGCTGGCCACGCTAACCAATCTGTTTGGCCAGTTGCCGTCCGATGATTTTGTTCGCATCCACATGTCTTTTGTCGTAGCTCGCAGCCACGTGGTCAGTTTCTGCAGTCGTCAGGTCATTGTCGACAACACCACTCTTCCCCTTGGCCGCACATACGCTGATGCCACACGTACGATATTGCAGGCTGCGAAGTGGGGAAAGGCAGGGACGGAGAATGGTAAAGATGACAGATAGGGGACGAGATGAAGTGGAAAAAGAAAAGTGGCTGAATGAATCAGCCACTTCATCTTTGTGTCGACACTTGGATTCGAACCAAGGACCCCCACCATGTCAAGGTGATACTCTAACCAACTGAGCTATGCCGACAGGCAATTTTGTTCGCTTTTGCAGACCGTTGTCCTTTTTAGCGGTGCAAAGGTAATAAGTTTTGGTCATATCACCAAATATTTTCCAGAAAAAGTAGTCGTTTATATACTCGAAAGCCTAAAAATGACCTCAAAAAGGTATCATTCGTTCTGCATAGAGTATGAGAATACATGATAAGGAACAGAGAAAAAGAAATCGGTTGACTGAAAACTGCTTCAATCAACCGACTATAAATGGTGGTGTGCGCCTGACAGGACTCGAACCTGCACGTCGCGAGACACTAGATCCTAAGTCTAGCGCGTCTACCAATTCCGCCACAGGCGCTTTTCTTAGATAAGTGGCTGCAAAAGTAAGGATTTTTGTCGAAATGACCAAATTATTCCGATAAAATTGCTATTTTTGCAACCCAAAACAGTATGAGTCATGAAAAAGTATATCGTTTTTGCACTGGCAGTCGTTGTGGTGCTGCTGTCGGTGGCCTGCACAGGAAAAGGTAGTGAGAAGAATGGCACGGTCGGTGAAGCCGACTCGGCCAAGGTGCTCTCGCCCGAATATGCCAAGGGGTTCTCGGTGAGAGTGCTGGACAATGGCATCCGACTGGTCGACGTGGTGGACCCGCAGGAAGACGAAGACCGTATGCCTGTGGCCTATCATTTTGCCTTGGTGCCAAAGGAGATGACCGATGCGGAGGTGCCATCCGACTACACGGAAGTGCGTGTGCCGATAGAACGTACCATCGTGATGACCATGCTACAGCTGTCGAACTTCACGGCCCTGCATGCCCACGATGTGGTGAAGGGCATCACTGGCACCAAGAACCTTTTCGACGAGTACATTCGTGAGCGCGTGAAGACAGGCAGCATTGTAAAGATAGGCATGGAAGGTAACTTCGACACCGAGCTTATTCTGGCTGCCCACCCCGAGGCCATCTTCATCTCACCGTTCAAGCGTGGCGGCTACGATGCCATCAAGGAGACGGGCATCACGCTGATTCCCCACTTGGGCTACAAGGAACTGCACCCGCTGGGACAGGCCGAGTGGCTGAAGTATGTGGCCATGTTTATTGGCAAGGAAGACGAGGCTGCACGGGTGTTCGACGGCATCAAGGAGCGCTACTTGTCGCTGAAGGCGAAGGTGGACAGCGTGGATACACGCCCGACGGTGTTCAGTGGCGAGATGCACGGTGGCAACTGGTATGCCGTGGGCGGCAAGAACTATCTGGCCCAGCTGTTTCGTGATGCAGGTGCCTCCTACGTGATCGACGACGACAACACGGGCGGCGTGAACATTGAGTTTGAAAAGATGTATGCAATGGCTGCCAATGCCGACTACTGGCGCATACTGAACAGCTTTCCCGGAGACTTCAGCTACGATGCGCTGAAAGCCTCGGAGCCGCGCAACGAGCTGTTCAAGGCTTTCAGAGAGAAGCGCATCATCTACTGCAACATGAAGCAGACTCCTTACTACGAACTGACCCCCGTTGAGCCCGATGTGGTGCTGGCCGACTTGGTGGCAGTGTTCCATCCTGAGCTGATGGCCGCAGACTATCAGCCTAAATTCTACTATCTGCTGAAATGAACCGAAGTGTCATAGTGAAGCTGTTGCTGCTCCTGGCTGGTATCGTGGTGCTGTTCGTGTTCAACCTGTTGCTGGGTACGGTGAAGATTCCCGTGGGCGAGGTGCTCTCGCTGCTGTGCTGTCTGGACGATGCGGTGGCCTCGCTGACGGAAGAAGAGACCATCCACTGGAACATTCTGTGGCAGTCGCGTGTGCCGCAGGCACTGACGGCCCTTGTGGCCGGGGCCGGGCTGGCCGTCAGTGGACTGCAGATGCAGACCGTCTTCCGCAATCCGCTGGCCGGACCTTCGGTGCTGGGCATCTCCAACGGTGCGTCGCTGGGCGTGGCCTTCGTCGTGCTGCTGTCCGGTTCGCTTGGTGGTGTGGCCCTCAGTCGACTGGGCTATATCGGCGATGCCGCCATGTCGATAGCCGCCATCGTAGGCTCGCTGTCGGTCATGGCACTTATCCTGTGGGTTGCCTCGCGTGTACAGGGCAATGTCACTTTACTTATAATAGGTGTGATGATTGGCTATCTGGCCACGGCTGTCATTGGCGTGCTGAAGTTCTTCTCGGCTGAAGAAGACGTAAAAGCCTATGTGGTGTGGGGACTTGGCTCGTTTGCCCGCGTGTCGGGCGACCAGATGGTGCTCTTCGTGGTGCTCATGTGCGTGCTGCTGCCTTTGAGCATGCTCACGGTGAAGTCGATGAACCTCTATATGCTGGGCGATGCCTACGCTCGCAATCTGGGACTTGACATCCGTCGCGCCCGTGTGATTCTCATCGTCTGTTCGGGTACGCTCGTCGCCATCGTCACCGCCTATTGCGGCCCCATCATGTTCATCGGTCTGGCCGTTCCCCATCTGTCGCGTGCCATCTTCCGAACCAGTGACCACCGTCAGCTGATGCCCGCCACGCTTTTGGCCGGAGGAGCACTCGCGTTGCTCTGCAATCTGATAGCCCGTATGCCCGGTTTCGAGGGTGCTTTGCCCGTGAACAGCGTGACCGCCTTGGTGGGTGCTCCCGTCATAGCGAGTGTATTGTTCCGTCGTCGTCAATCAGTAAGAGAGTGAGTTGTGCCTGCGGCACCAGTGGCTGGCAGTGCTCCAGACAGTGACGGATGACGACACGGCAGAATGCCTCAATCTTTCCCTTTTCTATTCGCTGCCAAAGCTCGCGTGCCAATGTCATGTCGGTCAAGTCGGCCTGACAGCTGGCTTCGTCCAACATCTGGCAAATGAAATCCTTGTTCATCGTCCCTTTCTTGCTGTGCGTGTCCAGTTGGCCTTCGGCCAGCTTTACCGCTTTGCCCAGCATCACGCCCAGTGTCACACGACTGAAGCCCAGTTCGCGGGCCATCTTCAGCGTTTCGCCGATATAGTTGCCATACTCCACGAATGCCTGTCGGGGCAGAGTGGGGTAGAGTGCCTTGACATATCGCTCACTCTTGGCTCCGCTGTTGAGCACCACGCGCTCCATGTCTGTGCAGCATGTGTCGGCGAAAGCCGCTTTTGCTACCTCCATGCACTTGTGAATCGACTCGATGAAGGCCTCCTCGCTGAACGGCTTCACGATGCCGCTTACACCGATGATGCTGATGCCCCCCTCGATGCCCAGACGAGGATTGAACGTGCGCTGTGCAATCTCCTCGCCCTGTGGCACGGAGATGGTCACCTCCACGCGGGCAGGTTCCTTTAGCAGTGCTTTGATGTTCGCGGTTATCATCTGTCGGGGCGACTTATTGATGGCTGGTTCGCCGGGAGGAAAGTCGAAGCCCGGCAGCGTGAACCGACCCACTCCTTTTCCGCCAAGAATCACAATGTCAGTATTCTCCTCGCGAGTGATGCTGACCTCAGCCCAGATTTCCAGACCGTTCGTCACGTCGGGGTCGTCGCCCGCTTCTTTTTTGCAAAAGGCATGGCCGTCGGTATAGTCGACTGGCACGCTGATGCTCTCGCCGTTCGGCAGGACGACCGTCACTTGCCGGGGCATCTCGTTGGTCAGCAGTCTGCGAGTGGCAGCGATGGCCGCCGCTGTGGCGCATGTACCCGTTGTCAGTCCGCTCTTCAGTGGATAGAACTCAGGCAACAGTCGCTCCACCGTTCGGCGCAGACCGTGCGGGCCGTCGACTATCTCTATATGAACATCTTGGGAAAAGTGAGTCGGGGGCGGATAGGCAGGCCGTTCTACTACAAAGACGCGCACACCAGCCTTTCGTGCTGCCTCAATCTTCTCTGAAAACCCACCGCTCAGTCCGCTCTCCTTGGTCAGTATGGCTTGTGGGCGCAGTTGTTCGAGGAGCATGGGTGTGTCATCTTCCTCGTAGTAGACCAAATGATTCTCCGGGAAATCGTATTTGCGAGCCAATGCCTTGGAACTCTCCCTGTCGAGAATGCGACACCAGCATTCGTGCTTCGACCAGTAGCCGTGCAGTTTTCTGATGGTCTGTACACCAGTGAGCGCCAGCAGTCTGTCGATGTGGTGGGCTTCTAACTGTTCGATGGCATCGTCGTAGTGCTTGCAGTAGACAATGTCGCTGCTGTGCGGAGGAAAGATACGGTCGAAGCGAACGACGGGAATCCCGACGCGGTGCGCCACATGGAGCACGTTGCGGTGCAGCTCTTCGGCAAAGGGATGGGCAGCATCGACCAGCAGACGTATGTCGTGCTCGCTGCAGAAAGCCGCCATTTCGTTCGGTTCCATTGCCCCCGTCAGTCGCTGTCCGTTGACCAGCTTCAGCGTTTGGCCTTCGCCACGTGTGCTATAGTAAAACGGCTGGCCTGCTTCCTCCAGTTCGGTCACGGCCATGCGCCCCTCTGTTGTGCCGCCAAAAACCAGAATCATGCTTCGCCCTTTCTGAAAAGGTGAGTGAAATGCTTGTTGTAGAGCTCGGAGAGTCCCTGCCGGTTGTCAATGGCCTGACCAACCACCAGCATCGTGGTGAGTGTCAGATGATTGTCGTGTACGATAGCGGCCAGATTCTTCAGTTGCCCGCGATAGATGCGCTGGTCGGGCCACGTCAGACGATAGCAGGCTGCAACGGGCGTGTCTTCGGGATACTCTTGCAACAGTTCGCGCTGCACATCGTCGACAATGGCGGCAGAGAGGAAGATGCACATGGTGCTTTGCGAACGCGCCAGTAGATGCAACTGCTCCTTTTCGGGCATGGGAGTGCGGCCCTCGCCTCGCGTAAGGATGATGGTCTGTGTGCGTTCGGGGATTGTAAACTGCGAGCGCAGTTCGGCGGCTGCCGCCAGAAACGACGAGATGCCGGGCGTGATGTGATAGGACATGCGATGGCGGTCGAAGAAGGCCATCTGTTCTTGTATGGCGCCGAAGATGCAGGGATCGCCCGTGTGCAGTCGCACAATCAGTTTGCTTTGGTCGTAGAACTCCTTCATCAGCTGGCACTGCTCCTCCAGCGCCATTGCGGCACTGCTGCGGACTACGGCTCCGGGCTTGTGGCAATCGGTGACTTCGCGTGGCACCAACGAGCCTGCATAAAGGATGAGATCGGCCTGTTCAAGCAGTCGACGGCCTCGCACGCTGATCAGGTCGGGGTCGCCAGGTCCGGCCCCCACAATCTCGATATGTCCGTGATGCTCAGCAGTAGAGCGGCCCGGCACGGCCAGTGCGATGGTGAAATTGCTCCCCTTCGCCTTCGGGACGACGAGACTGCCATGTCGTGCGCCAAGGATGGCAGCAGCCTCACTCACGCTGGGCGTACCCACATGTTTCTGAACCGTCTGACTGGGGTTCGGCACGTCGACTTCTGCCAGCTCATCGGCTGTGAAGAAAGTGACCGTTGCGCCCTTGTCTTTCAGCAGTTGAACGAAGGGTTCGTCTTTCTTCACGTCGATGGTACACCACTGTAGTCTTGTGGTGGGGATGCGAGCCTCCTTGATGATACGGAGCATCTCACCATAGATAGTGTCGACAGGCTGAGCCTGATGAGCCAGTCCGAAGCCTACGGAAATGGTGCTTGGCATGTATTGGATGGTGGGAAGGGGCAGGTCTTCGCGGATGAAAGGCGATACGATGAGCAGTGCTTCGTAGTGACCTTCGGCAACTTCTTGCATGTTTCTCACGATGGTTACGTGGGCGGGACGAGTGGCTTCCAGATAGTCGGTGCCTTCGTCGTGTTTGTCCATCAACAAGGCCGTTGGCCTTCGATTGACGAACGCAAAGATGGCATCGTTTATTCGATTGCTGAGGCAGGCCCAGTCGAACCGTTTGCCCAGTGTGTCGAGCGCCCAAAGTCCGGCACAGTCGCTTTGTGTGGTTATGACAGGCATGGCTCCGAGCAGGTCGGCCACCTGTCGGGTCAGTTCGTTGGCCCCTCCTATGTGGCCTGCCAGAACCGCAATGGCCTGCTGTCCCATCGAGTCGACGCACACCACAGCCGGGTCGGTGTGCTTGTCGGCAATATAAGGTGCAATGGTTCTCACGCAGATGCCCAGTGCGCCCACGAAGATGAAGGCATCGAAGTCGTGCCAGCGTTCGCCCACATCGTTGCGCCCGATGGGCTGTGCTTCCAGTTGTTGTTCAATGATATGGGCAGGCTTTTCGCCCGTTTCCGAGATGGTTATGATGGCAATTCGCATTTTAGTATGTCAATGGGGTTATAGTCGTTGATGGCGATATGGAGGGGTTCCGAAGCTTTCAGTCCCAGTTCTTCGCAGGCTCCGTTGAACAGCGTGTGGCTCTGTGCGCTGACACTGTTCATGACCATGATGCCGCCGGGATTCAGCACGGCCTTCACCTTTGCCATGATTTCCTTCAACCGGCCACCGTGTCCGCCTATGAAGACGGCATCGGGGGCTGCGATGGCATGGCAGTCGACGGTGAGAAAGTCGCCCATGTGTACACGGATGCCGGGAGCACCAAAGCGCTTGCAGTTCTCTTTGATGATGGCTTCGCATTCGGGGCGAATCTCGAAGGACTCAATCTGCAGATGGGGGAACTGTAGCCGTGCCTCGATCGACACGGAGCCCGTGCAGAAGCCAACGTCCCACAGCACGCGACGGCGCGGTAGGTCGAGTGCCTGAAGGGTCAACAGACGGATGGGCATCTTCGTGATCATGCGCTCTCGTCCGTTCAGTAAGGCAAACGAAGCATCGGGAAGGCCGAAGGAATTGAGAATTGAGAATTGAGAATTGAGAATAACACAGTTGGGCAGGTCGAAGGCTTGCTGAGCGGCTTCGCTGAGACTGAGGGTTGTGACGCGCTCAAGACTGGGCTGCCCAAGGTGTTCGCCTACATGCATTGTGTAGTGGTCGTAACCGTAGTCGAGCATGCGCTGAGCGATGGCCGAAGGTGTGTGCTCGCGGTCGGTGAGGATGCCGATCTTCTGGCTGCGCTCAATCAGTGCGCGGTCGAACTCCTGCCAAGGTCGTCCCGTCAGCGATACGATGCGCATGTCGTGATAAGGCAGCAGCAGTCGGTGGGCAAGCATCTGAAGCGAGTTGAAGGTGGGATAGACGGTCAGTGTCGCATCGGGCAGTCGGCTACGAATGGTGTTGGCAAAGCCGAAGAAGAGCGGATCGCCCGAGGCAAAGACGACAATCGGCTGACGGCGCAGCCACTCAAAGGCCAGTTTGTATTGTGCGAAGACCTGTTCCAAGGGTGGTACAATGTCTATCCACTCCGCATTTTCTGGCAACAGCGGTGCCACAATCTCATGATGTCTCTTCCCGCCGGAGAAGACCGTGCCGCTCTTAATAATGGTCATCACTTCGGGCGGAAAGAAAGGCTGCGGATGGTCGGTGATGCCAATGACGATGAAACTGCTCATAGGTCTCTTCCGGGTCTTAGTTGTTCGGCATCGTCGAAGGTCAGGATGGCATTGCACAGCGTGGCGGCCAGGTTCGAGCCGCCCTTTCGTCCTTCGACAATGAGTTTCGGAATATTGCGGAAGGGCTTCACCATGTGTTTCGATTCCTTCACATGTACGAAGCCCACAGGTGCGGCGATGATGCCAGACGGTTGGGCCTTGCCCTTGCGGATCAGTTCACAGAGCTCCATGAGTGCCGTGGGCGCGTTGCCGAATGCAAACAGCGCATCGGGGTGTTCCTCAACGGCCAGTCGGATGCCGGCCTGCGTGCGGGTGATGCCCGGATGCTGTGCTGTCATCTCAGCAATGCGCGGGTCGCTCAGGTAGCATTTCGCCTCGATGCCCAGTCGGGTCAGTGCCGCTTTGCGTATGCCGCTCGTCACCATTGTCACGTCGGTGACGATCGTTTTCAGCGTTCCGTCTTTCACCTTATTATATATAGTCTCCACAGCATGCTCGTCAGAGTAGAGCAGTTGCTCCATCTCGAAGTCGGCAGTCGTATGGATGGCGTGCAGCAAGGCCCATTTGTGGTCGAGCGGATAGTCCTGACGGTGCAGTTCGCTGTCGATGGTGCGAAACGATTCCATCATGATTTGCTGTCCGACGGCCTCTTTGCTTGTGGTGTCGTTGCTCAGCTGATAGCCTCTCGGTGTGATCATTTTGCCTTCGGCAATATAGGTCTGCGAGTTGCCTATGAGCACGACGGTGAACATGTCGACCTCTTCGGGATTCAGTCGTCCCAGTGTGGTCAGTGTCAGTTGCTGTTCGGGCCTGCCAGCCTGTCTGACGAAGCCTACTGGTGTGCTGGCACTCCGTTCCTGCAGGAACAGCTCTTGCAGTCGGTAGAGCTGCCAGTAGCGTCCTTGCGACTTGGGATTGTAGACCGCCGTGACGAAATCGCCGATGGCAGCCGCCTTGATGCGCCGCTCAATGCGCTCCCAGGGTGTCATGAGGTCGGAGAGTGAGATGATGCAAAGGTCGTGGCCGATGGGTGCTCCCAGTAGCGATGCCGCCTTCTGGAAGGCCGATATGCCGGGCAAGACCACAATCTCTACGTCGGCGTGTCGCTGCATCTTCATCTCGTAGACGAGCGGTGCCATGCCGTAGATGCCCGCGTCGCCGCTGGAGATGACCACCACCGTGCGCCCCTCTTCGGCCAGTGCAAAGGCCTGTTCGGCCCGTTGTTGCTCGTGCTTCATGCCCGTGTCGATGCACTCGCAGTCGGCCTGCAGATAGTCGCTGATGAACTGAAAGTAGTATTTATAGCCCACCACCACTTGGGCTTCTCTCACCGCCTCGGTCACCGCCGGTGTGATGTCGGCAGCACTGCCAGGACCGATGCCTGCTATAATAATTTTTTTCATAATGGTTGCAAAGTTAATCATTTTTTGTAATTTTGCGGCCAAAATGAAGAAAATCATACTTATAACTGGTGGCCAACGCTCAGGAAAGAGCGAAAAGGCCGAACAAATGGCACTCAGTTTGACCGACCATCCCGTCTATATGGCTACGGCTCATGTGTGGGATGATGATTTTCGCCAGCGGGTGCTGAGGCATCAGGCACGGCGAGGGCCGCAGTGGACCAACATTGAAGAGGAACGGCAACTGAGCCGGCACGACGTCGCAGGGCGCGTGGTGCTGATTGATTGCGTGACGCTCTGGCTTACCAACTTTTTCTTTGAGAACTCCGATGTCGACCAGACGCTTCGTTTGGCCAAGGACGAGTTCGACCGTTTCGTCAGTCAGGAGGCCACGTTTATCTTTGTGACCAACGAGATAGGATGGGGCGGTGTGAGCGACAACGCGCTTCAGCGCCGCTTCACCGACTTGCAGGGGTGGATGAACCAATACATAGCCGAGCATGCCGACGAAGTGATTCTCATGGTGAGCGGAATCGGGGTTAAGGTAAAAGGGGAAAGTGAATAGTGAATAATTTGCTACCGCAATTAAGGGGAAAGGAAAAGTGAATAAAGAAGCAATACAACAGAAGATAGACAATCTGAACAAGCCCAAAGGCTCACTGGGTCGGCTGGAGGAGTTGGCCATGCAGATTTGTCTCGTTCAGCAGACTTTGGAGCCTGCATTGAGCCATCCGTGTCACATCCTGCTGGGTGCCGACCACGGCATTGAGCGCGAGGGCGTGAGTGTCTCGCCGCGTGAGGTCACGTGGCAGCAGATGATCAACTTCACCCGTGGGGGCGGTGGTGTCAACATGTTCTGCCGTCAGCACGGCTTCCATCTGCGCGTCGTCGATGTGGGGGTCGACCACGACCTATCTGCCGTCAGTGGCATCATCGACCGAAAGATTGCGCGTGGCACACGCAACTTCCGTTACGAGGCTGCCATGACCGAGGCGCAGTATGCGCAGGCTTTCGACATCGGTCGACAGCTGGTCGACGACTGTGCCGCCGAGGGGTGCAACGTGCTCTGCATCGGTGAGATGGGCATTGGCAACACCTCGCCTTCCAGCGTCTGGATGCACCTGTTAGGCGGTGTGCCGCTCGAAGAGTGCATCGGTGCAGGGGCGGGACTCGATGCTTCCGGCATGCGGCATAAATATGAGGTGCTGCGCGAGTCGGTCGACCGCTTTCTTGAGTCTAATCACAATTCACTCATAGCGCAAGTCATACGCTACTTCGGTGGCTTCGAGATGGTGACGGCCATTGCCGCCATGCTCCATGCCGCCAGTCGTCGCATGCTGGTGCTTGTCGACGGCTTCATCATGACGGCCTGTGCACTGGCAGCCGTGCGGTTGCAGCCTCAGTCGCAAGACTGCATGATTTTCACCCACTGCGGCGATGAGAACGGCCATCGGCGCATGCTCGAAGTGCTGCATGCGCGTCCGCTGCTCAACCTCGGGCTCCGACTGGGCGAAGGCACTGGCGCCCTCTGCGCTTATCCGATTGTAGACAGTGCCGTGCGCATGATGCGTGAGATGAACAATTTTGACAATGCAAAGATTACCAAATATTTCTGACTGCTATGGGAATAGGTTTTGACAATGTCGGGCGCAATCCGTTCGGCGAAGATACAGTGAGGTGGTACGACCGTCCTTGGGCGGCTTTCATCTTTTTCACTCGTCTGCCCCTGTGGCGCATCTATCAGCCTCCGCGCCAGTGCTATAACTCCGTGGTGGAGTACTGGCCCCTGGCAGGCTGGCTCATCGGTGGTGTCATGGCGCTGGTGCTGTGGGTGGCCAGCATGTATTTTGTCTATCCTGTGGCCGTGATGCTGGCCATCGTGGCCCGTCTGCTGCTGACGGGCGCCTTGCACGAAGACGGTCTGGCCGATTTCTTCGACGGCTTCGGCGGGGGCGGCAACGACCGCCAGCGCATCCTGGACATCATGAAAGACTCCCACATAGGCACATACGGTGTCTTGGGCCTTGTGTGCTACGAGCTGTTGCTCTTCCTCACGCTCACCGCCCTTCCTCCCGAGAAGGCCATGTTCTGCATCCTTGTGGGCAACCCCTACGCTCGCATGCTGTCGGCCCAGCTCGTCATGATGATGCCGTATGCTCGCAACGAGCAGACCGCCAAGTCGCGCACCGTCTACCGTCGCATGTCGACTGCCGCCGGAGTGAGTCTGGCCGTGCAGGGCCTGTTGCCCCTGGCCGTCTATCTCTATCTGTCCGACGTGTCGTGGGAGCTGTTGGTCTTTGGTCCTTCGCTCGTCATGTATTTTCTTTATCTGCTGATATGGCGCAAGTTGCGTGGCTATACCGGCGACTGCTGCGGTGCCGTCTGCCTGCTGATAGAACTTACGTTCTACTTGGCAGCCGCGGTCTAAATGAAGAGTTTAAAAATGAAGAATGAAGAGTGAAGAATTTGCTACCGCAGAAGGCTGGTACGCGGCAGCAAATTCTTCATTCTTCACTCTTTATTATCATAGCTTAAAAATCAATCTTCCAGATACTCCTATAGAAAAATCGTAAATACCATAGTTTTATATGCCGAACCATTGTCGAAGCAAGCAGTGGGCGAGGACGACGAGGAGAATCATGAGGAGCTCGGCTGTTCGGTTCACGCGGACGGCCTTTCGCATGTCGGCGGTGCAGAGCGGTCGGGCATTCTCGCCAATGAAAGGCTTGGGGAACAGCTGACCGAAGTAGTAGTGGGGACCACCGAAACGACAGTCGAGGATGCCTGCCAGTGCAGCCTCGGGCCAGCCACTGTTGGGACTGGCATGACAACGGGCATAGCGATGCACAAAACGGAGCAGGGACGGCAGCGAGCGAGGCCATGAGCCTACCGCCATGAGGTATGCCGTGAGACGGGCTGGCAGGTAGTTGGCTGCGTCGTCGATTCGGGCGGCCACACAGCCGAAGTCGCGATAGCGGGGCGTGCGGTAGCCAATCATCGAGTCGAGCGTGTTCACCATTTTGTAGGCCATCATGCCCGGAGTGCCAAGCAGCGCCCACCAGAACAGCGGGGCTATCACCCCGTCGCTCAGATTCTCGGCGAGGGTCTCCAGTGCTGCCGTGCGCACCTCCTGTGCGGACAGCTCGCTCGTGTCGCGTCCCACGATGCGAGCCACTTGGCGGCGCCCCTCTTCAAGCGAGCGGTCGATGGCCTGGAACACCTGTTGCACCTCGCGGATGAGCGTGGTGCCGGCCAGACAGTAGAAGACAAGGATGGCATCGAAAAGCGTGCCTGTCAGTGACGTGCCTGTCAGTTCGTCCAAGGGTGTGTGCAGATGATAGAACAGCGTGCGGAGGCTGGCGGTGAGCGCAAAGACGAGCACGATGAGCATGACAGCCGTAATGCCCCCCTTCAGTTTGCGATGACTGCCTTTGTTCAGTCGATGCTCGCAGGCGGCGATGGCCCGACCGAACCATACGATGGGGTGGGGAAGGCGGGCAGGGTCGCCAAAGAGTAAGTCGAGCACCCATCCGATGAGCAGTGAGAAAATACTATTCACTATTGTCAAGGAGAATCTGATATATCCGTTCCATGTCGACATGCCGCCGCACGTGGTCGGCCAGCAGGTCGTACTGCTGCTGCTTGAATGCCTGATAGTCGAAGTGCTGTTGCGCCATGTTCAGCTTCTGGGCAAACGGAGCCAGCAGGCGGTCGACAAACGCGCTGTTGTCGAGCACACCGTGCAGATAGGTTCCCATGCAACGGTCACTGGCCACGTAGCCGTCGTGCCGTCCGTCGTCGAGCACGGCAAAGGGTCGCTGCGGCGCATTGCCGAAAGGCCGCGTGCTGCCCAGGTGAATCTCGTAGCCCGTGAGCGTGCCGTCTGTACCGTTGTCGCCTCCCGTCAGCAGTCTGAACCGCGCCTGTCGCGTGATCTTCTGTCCGCTCATAGTCGTGGTGATGGGCAGCAGGCCCAGTCCCGGCAGACGGTCGATGTCGCCTTCGATGTGGTCGGGGTCGAGCACCTCGATGCCCATCATCTGATAGCCGCCGCAGATGCCCAGGATGGTTGCCCCACGGCGATGCGCCTGACCGATGGCCTGTGCCGCACCGTTGCGGCGCAGTTCGTAGAGGTCGCTGAGTGTCGACTTCGAGCCGGGCAGGATGATGATGTCGGCCTTCAGCAGTTCGTCGGTGTTGTTACTATAATATAAATGTACGCGAGTGTCCTGTTCCAGTGCATCGAAGTCGGTGTAGTTGGAGATGTGGCGCAGCATGACCACGGCAATGTTCACCTTGCCTCGCTCCGCATGTCGGGCTTTCTCGGCCAGCGCCACGGAGTCCTCTTCCTCGATATGAATGTCGTTGACGTAAGGCACCACCCCCAGCACAGGCACCCCGCACAGCTGTTCCAGCATGCGACGGCCATCGTCGAAGAGCCGCAGGTCACCGCGAAACTTGTTGACAATGATGCCCTTGATGAGGCTGCGGTCCTCAGGCGACTGTAGGGCGATGCTGCCATAGACTGAGGCGAAGATGCCCCCACGGTCGATGTCGCCCACCAGGATTACGTCGGCCCCCGCATGTCGCGCCATCGGCAGGTTGACGATGTCGGTGCTGCGCAGGTTGAGCTCGCTGATGCTGCCCGCCCCCTCCATCACAATCGGGTTGTGGCTGGCCGCCAGACGGTCGAAGGCCGCGCACACCTCAGCACGGAAGTCAATCGGGGTGGCCTCGCTGCTCGCCTGCTTGCCCCGTCGTTTCCACAGATCGTAGGCATCGCTGTTGCCGATGGGCCGACCGTTGAGCACCACCTGACTCGTGTGGTCGCTCTGCGGCTTCAGCAGCAGCGGGTTCATGTCCGTGTGACAGGCCAGGCCAGCCGCCTCGGCCTGCACCGCCTGTGCGCGTCCTATCTCCTGTCCGTCGGGCGTGGCATACGAGTTGAGCGCCATGTTCTGCGCCTTGAAGGGAGCCGGGGTGTAGCCGTCTTGCAGGAAGATGCGGCAGAGAGCCGTGGCCAGGATGCTTTTGCCAACGTCGCTGCCAGTGCCGGCCAGCATGATGGGGTGAAGTTTAGGTAACGTCATATTCTTCATTCTTCACTCTTCATTTCTTTAAATATTTTCATAATATCGCACTCGCCCCAGTACAGGTGGGTGTAGCTTGCCACCACGTTGCCCTGTCTGAACACGGGTGTGCTGACGGGCATCCCTTGCGCGTTGAACACCTGAACAATCGAGGGCGGAACAGTCTTGTCGGCAAACTGTGTGTAGTGAAACTCATGTCCCCGCAGTGTCAGTCCGTTCATGCTGAACTGCCGGTAGCCCAGTGACAGCCTGCGGTCTTGCCGTCGGGCGCTGATGCGATAGGGCAGCACACCGCACATCGGATGAGCCCCCTCGTCGGTGTCGATGCTCTGGCAGAGATACATCATGCCTCCGCATTCGGCAAGTATGCGTCCGCCCTGTGCGGCATAGTGGGCAATAGCCTGTCGGGTGTCTCTGGCGGCAACGAGCGCATCGAGATGTTTCTCAGGATAGCCGCCCGGCAAATAGAGCAGGTCGACATTGCTGAACGTGGGAACGTCATGCTCAGGGTCGAAGAACGTCACTCGCTCAAAGCGATCAACGTGCTCCTGATAGACGAACGAGAATGACTCATCGTTGCGGGCCACGAGCAGATGACCGTCCAGCTTGGGCAATTTCAGTGTAGAGTTTAGAGTGTAGAGTTTAGAGTTTGCTACCGCAGCATGGGTTAATTGAGAATTGAGAGTTGAGAATTTAGAGTTTGCTACCGCATCATGGTTCTGCGACGAATTGTCCTGTGCAGCGGTAGCAAACTCTACACTATCCACTCTACACTCTACACTCAATATCTCCTTCCACGCAACATTCCCGTCGAGCAGTCTCACGAGCGTTTCACTGTCCGCGCTTGCTGAGAAGTCGAGTCCCAGATAGCGCGAGGGTTGTTCCAGTTGCTTTTGCCGTGGCAGAAAGCCCAGACATCTGACGTGCAGGTCGTCGCACACCTGTTGCAGCATGGCACGGTGACGAGCCGAACCCACCCTGTTGAAGATGATGCCCGCGAAGTGCAAGTCTTTCTGAAAGTTGACGAAGCCGCTCAGCAGAGCCGCCATAGAGTAGGCCGCACTGCCCGCATCGACCACCAGCACGATGGGCAGTTGCAGGATGCGTGCTATCTGTGCCGAAGAGCCGCGGTCGCGGTCGTATCCGTCGAACAGCCCCATCATGCCCTCTACGATGCTGATGTCCGCATCGGCAGAGTAGTGGGCAAAAATATGTCGGAGATGCTGTTCGGAAGCCATGAACGAGTCCAGATTGATGCTGGGCCGACCGCATGCCGCCTCGTGGAATTTGGTGTCTATGTAGTCCGGGCCGCACTTGAAGGGCTGCACCCTGTAGCCCTTCTGCCTGAAGAGAGCCATCAGTCCGCGGGCCAGCGTCGTCTTGCCAGAGCCGCTCACGGGTGCTGCTATGAGAAATTGAGCATTGAGCATTGAAGATTGAACATTAGGGATGCAAATATACGAAGATTCTGACAGAAATTAAAATAATTATCATAATTTCTTCACTCTTCATTCTTCACTCTTCCCTCTTCTCTATTGTTACTAAAAATGTTAAAGAATGGCAATTTCTGGGGGAGCGACATGTTTTGTCGCCGTCACTTCGTATCTTTGCATAAAAAGTCAAGTCAATATGAAACCGATAGAAAGTCTGATACGTTATATGCTCACCATCGACCGACTGGATCGGAATGGTCGTCCTGTACCCACACAGGAGCTGCTAAACTACGTGAACAGCGAGATGGAGAAGCGCGGATTCCACACCGTCACCTTGCGCACGCTGCAACGCGACTTCGTCGACATTGACCTTCAGTTTGGCTATAAGGTCCGGAGCAATGGCCGCGAGTACACCATTGAGCGGTCGTCCGGCTATCTTCCTCACCGTTTCGACGAGCTGATGCTCGACTTCGACCTGCTCTCCGCCCTGAACAGCGATGCCCACCTACAGCGGTACGTGTTGGCTGAGCATCACCGTCCCGTCGGCAGCCAGCTGATGTTCCCGCTCATCCAGGCCATTCGTGAGTCGCGTGTGATAGAGTTTGACTATGTGCTCTATCGTAGCGACTGCGAGGTTGTCCGTAAGCAGGTGGCGCCTCATTTCCTGAAGGAGAGTAACCAGCGTTGGTACTTGCTGGCCAAGGATGGCGACACGCTGAAGAGTTTCGGGCTGGACCGCATCAAGGACCTGCAGGTGTTGCCTCGTCAGTTCGTCCGCGACGAGAGTATCGATGTCGATGCCCTCTTCCGCGACTGCTACGGCATCTGGAACGACCCCAAGATGCCCATCGAGGACATCGAGCTCAGCTACGATGCCCTCGACGGTCGTTTCCTGAAGTCCGTCCCGCTGCATCACACCCAGCACATCGTCGCAGACAACGTCGACGAGTTCCGCATCACCCTCCGTCTGCGCATCACCAACGACTTCGTCATGGAGCTGCTTTCGCGCAGCCGCAGCCTCACCGTCATCCGTCCCCAGTCGCTCCGCGAACGGATCAGAAAAGTGTATGAAGAGGCGCTGAAAAGGAATTCTATATAGAAAACATTTGCCCTGATGGGCAATCGCTGATGGGCAATCGGGCTGGCACAGGGCCTGCCCCTACCTCGAACAGCAGCAAAGGCACGAACAAATTCAACCTTACCACGCTAAATTATTACAAGCAGTATTATGAATTTTCTTGACAAACTCCCCTCTGAGAATCGCATGGAATTCACCAAACTGAAAGTCGCTTGCAAATATGCGAGTATTGGAAGTGGTTGTGTATCTCGTTGATTTACAGTGTGTTGCGAAATTTTGTTTCGCAAAAAGAACTATTTTTCTCCATAAGACTTCGTCTTCCGAACAGCTTTAAGCGGCCTTCTTGCTGAGATTAGTATTGAATCAAAGTGGGTTTGCAGGCATATCAAACTGAGTTATGACTTAGAACAGAATGCAACTAATGCTAAAACTCAGTTTGATATGACTGTAAACCCACTTTGATTCA
>CACXXD010000058.1 GCA_902771445.1 uncultured Prevotellaceae bacterium | reverse complement strand
CGTTAGCGGATGCAAAGGTACGACTTTTTTCCGAACCGCCAAAGGTTTTCCGGAAAAAATTCAAGAAAATACAAAAAATATCGAACTGTATTGATTTATGTCAAGGAAAGGAAAGGCATACACCTTTTATATATTTACGCGCACGCAAGGAAAGTAACACAGTCATCATAGATGTCGTAGATAATGCGGTTGTGGGGTTGATAATGATGTCATTGCTGCCATAATTATGTGCATTAAAGCATTTTAACAGGTGCAAGGGTACAACTTTTTCTTCAAAATTGCATCGTTTAGGGTGAAAAAAATGCGAAAAGCGGTCTTCACGCTAAAGTGTAGCACAAATATTGCGGTTTGTCACCCACCAAAAATATGAATTTTCTTGACAAACACCCCTCTGAGAATCGCATGGAATTCACCAAACTGAAAGTCGCTTGCAAATATGCGAGTTTTGAGGTGGGTTGCGCATAGTGCTGATTATCAAATAGTTGCAAACTTTACTTCGCAAAAAGAACTGTTTTTAACCTCGAAAAATTCGGTTTTCGGACAGTTCTGTGAGACAATCTGCGGCTTTTGTGCAGTGATTTGTATTGAATCAAAGTGGGTTTGCAGGCATATCAATGTGAGTTATGACTTGGAACAGAACGTAACTAAAGTTAGAACTCAGTTTGATTTGGCCGTAAACCCACTTTGATTCAATATCAATCTCAAAACGAGGGCTCAGGCATGTCGGAATGGCAGGCGTGTCCTCGTTCCAGAATGCCACTTTCAGAAGGGCCTTTTTTTTATGAATTATTTTGACAAAACATGCTGTCTCTGAATTCTGGCAAAAGCTTACTCACTTAGAAGGAGAATGGAAAAGAAGGATTGAAACGAACCTACTCGCCTCCTATAAAATGTTAAACCAAACCGTTTTGTTCAAATTCCCTCCGATTTCCACCCCGTTCTCGTTTTATTTTCGTATATTTGCCGCCGAAATATGACGGAAGAACGGCATTTGTACATCATCGTTGACGCATGGATTCTGGCCGACAACAGTGTCACGCCAAGGGAGATTATAGCAACTGGAGGAGCTGGGACGGAACCAGTCATCACAAATATAGACAAATATAATTATCTGAAACATATATGTCAAGTCAAGAACATCAAAACATGATAGATCGGATTATCTTTGGTCTGCAAGTGGCTGAGCGTGAGATGCTGGAAGAGAAAGCGCGACGTGGCGAGAATGTCATCGTCTGCGACGACAACGGTGTGATACAATCGATTCCGGCCAGCCAGTACCTATAATCCAGATATAAAATCACATTGCCTATAACATAAAAACAGAGGCGCAACCTACTTGCATTTTGCATGTCACCAAATAAACGAGAAAATATTTGGCCATGAGCAATTTTATGATTACTTTTGCAAAGTATATATGTAAGGCAGACAATAACAATCAACAGAAACATAAAACTAATTTACTTTAAGTCATGGAAATTTTTATCGGACTTTTGATTATCGCGGTTGGCGCATTCTGCCAGTCGTCATGCTACGTGCCTATCAACAAAATCAAGGACTGGTCGTGGGAGTCGTATTGGATTGTGCAGGGCGTTTTTGCCTGGCTGGTGCTGCCGTTCCTGGGCGCAATGCTGGCCGTGCCAGAAGGACAGTCGCTGTTCGGACTGTTTGCCTCGGCTCCATCGTTCAATGTGTGGATGACCATCCTGTTCGGTGTGCTCTGGGGTGTGGGCGGTCTGACGTTCGGCCTGTCGATGCGCTATTTAGGCGTGGCACTGGGACAGTCGATTGCGCTGGGAACCTGTGCCGGACTGGGCACCATCATGGGTCCGGTGCTGCTCAACATCTTCTTTCCCGAACTCAATGCGCTCTCGTCGCTCACGTTTGCCGTGATTCTCGGTGTGGCTGTCACGCTGCTGGGCATCGCCATCATCGGCATGGCAGGCTCGATGAAAGCAGCCTCGCTGAGCGAAGAGGAGAAGAAAGCAGCCGTGAAAGACTTCAACTTCCCCAAGGGACTGGCCATCGCGCTGCTCGCCGGCTTCATGAGCGGCTGCTTCAACGTGGGCCTGGAGTTCGGCAAGGACATCAACTTCGGCGAGCTGACCGACCCGATGTTCCGCACGCTGCCCGCCACGTTCCTCGTCACCTTCGGCGGATTCATCACCAATATGATTTACTGCTTCTACCAGAATCAGGCGAACGGCACGTGGAGCGACTACAAGAAGGGCGACGTGTGGGTCAACAACCTCGTGTTCTGTCTGCTGGCCGGCGCACTGTGGTACTCGCAGTTCTTCGGACTGGCACTGGCCAAAGGCTTCCTGACGGAAAGCCCGACACTGCTGACCCTGTCGTTCTGCATACTGATGGCCCTGAACGTGGTGTTCTCTAACGTGTGGGGCATTATTCTCAATGAGTGGAAAGGCTGTTCAGGCAAGACCATCGCCGTGCTCATCTGCGGCATCGTGGTGCTCGTCTTCAGCTGCTTCCTCCCCCAGTTGATTTAGTACAGCAACGACTTATGCAGGACAGCAACGTGAAATACATGGAGAATGCCATTCTTGTCGATGCCGATTTCGTCGACAAGGTGGCATTCGACTTGATTGTGAACTTTGAACGGATGATTGGCCGGCGCATTCCGCAGGCCGACATGGGACACTGGGTGGACTGCGTGGCACTGGACGGCGGTCTTCGCGAGGGCGAGCACGA
Source organism: uncultured Prevotellaceae bacterium (assembly GCA_902771445.1). GTDB lineage: Bacteria > Bacteroidota > Bacteroidia > Bacteroidales > Bacteroidaceae > Prevotella. Next base: position 17,344 of record CACXXD010000058.1, on the reverse strand, counting down.
GACACTGGTGATCATGATGCACGACAAGGGCCGCAAACGGCTGGAGAACTTTGTGCCAGCCGACTATGAACAGGAGCTGAACGGCAAGGCCTTCAAGGACAAGCTGGGCGAGTTTACGTTCAGCGCACTGACGGTGGAAGAGCTGACCACGAAGGAGGACTTCTTCGTGGAGACACTCCAACTGCTGTGCGCCCAGAAAGAGGTGAAGCGCCTGATGGTCATCCCCAGCGACAACCTATATAATAAGGTGCGCGAGGCACTGCGAAGAGTGGACGACGACGACAAGCGCATCACGGTGTTCAGCATGGAGCCACGTGAAGGGGGCAACTTCCGCCAGGAGATACTCGGCTACTCGCTGATGGCCGCCCTGGGCATCCGTGCCGACGAGATACACGAATGACAGACTTCAGAAACTCATAAACTTAAAGCAATAAACTAAAAAATGTCAACACTATCAATTTTCATTGTCACGCTGTTCGTCATTGGCTATTTCTTCATTGCCATCGAGAGCGTGACAAAAATCAACAAGGCCGCAATCGCCTTGCTGATGTTCGTAGGCTGCTGGACGTTGTTCATGTTCGATCCGGCAAGTTATGTAGCCAGTGCCGTGGGCGATCAGGTGGCACAGGAGGTGAGCGCCGTGATTGAGCGCCATCTGGGCAGCACGTCGACCACGCTCTTCTTCCTCATGGGCGCCATGACCATCGTGGAACTGGTGGACCAGAACGGCGGCTTCAACTTCGTGCGCGACACGCTGCAGACCAAGAGCAAGAAAGCACTGCTCTGGCGCATCGCCTTCATGACCTTCATCCTGTCGGCCATCCTGGACAACCTGACCACGTCGATCGTGATGATCATGATTCTGCGCAAGCTGGTGAGCGACCAGAACGACCGCATCATCTATGCCTCGCTGGTGGTGATTGCAGCCAACAGCGGCGGTGCCTTCTCGCCCATCGGCGACGTGACCACCATCATGCTGTGGAACAAGGGCGTCATCACCGCCGCAGGCGTCATCATGGAGATTTTCATTCCCTCACTCGTGTCGATGGTCATTCCTGCCTACATCCTGTCGCTCTCGCTGAAAGGTGAACTGAGCTTCACAGCCGAACAGGCACAGACCGTGGCAGCCAGTGCACTGACGACAGGCCAGCGCAAGATCATCTTCTTCCTGGGCGTGGGCGGTCTCATCTTCGTACCCATCTTCAAGACACTGACCCATCTGCCGCCGTTCGTAGGCATCCTGCTAGTGCTGGGCGTGCTGTGGACCGTCACCGAAATCTTCTATGCACAGCTGAAGGAGGAAGAGGAGAAGGGCGCCATGTCGAAGCGCGTGTCGGCCATGCTCACCCGTATCGACATGCCCACCATTCTGTTTTTCTTAGGCATCCTGATGGCCGTGGCCTGTCTGGAGACCATCGGTGTGCTGACCATGCTGGGCCAGGGCCTCGACGTGACCTTCGAGGGCAACCACTACCTCGTGACCGGCATCATCGGCGTGCTCTCGTCGATTGTAGACAACGTGCCTCTCGTGGCTGGCTGCATGGGCATGTATCCCATTCAGGCTGCTGGCGACATGGCTATCGACGGCATCTTCTGGCAATTGCTGGCCTACTGCGCTGGTGTGGGCGGTTCGATGCTCATCATCGGCTCTGCCGCCGGTGTGGTGGTCATGGGTCTGGAGAAGATTACCTTCGGCTGGTATATGAAGCGAATCACATGGATTGCATTTGTGGGCTATCTGGCTGGCATCCTGTGCTACTGGGCAGAAAAGAACCTGTTCTGATTGGGACATAGTAACGGTAAAAGAATAAGTTGAAGTTTATCGTCCCAAATTATTATTACATAACATAAAAAAGGTGATGGCTGGAATGACGAGATTCCAGCCATCAATTTTTTTGGGGGGGATGAGATTGGGTGGATGAACGATGCGATGCTTAAAGCACCGTGCAATAGACGAAAGAGGCTACACTAAGACCGGGCCAACCATAATACAGACGGCAGGAAATCGGCCTAAGCTTCAGAAATTGCGGAGCTCACTGGGACGGTGCCCCGTCTTGCTCTTGAACTTGGCAGAGAAGTAGTCGGGCGACTCGAAGTTCAGCTGATAGGCAATTTCCTTGATGCTCATGTCGGTGGTGGAGAGCAGTTCCTTGGCACGCTGCAAACGAAGGTCTTGCTGATAGACCGCCGGAGAGAAGCCCGTGTGCTCCTTGAACAGTTTGCGGAAGTTGCTATAGCTGACGCCCAGATCCTCGGCTATCTGCTGAATGGTGAGCGAGCTTTCGAGCGACTCACGTATGCGCAACCGCGCCTTGTTGATCATGTCGACGTGGGTCTGGCTGCGCGACATCAGTTCAATGTTGCGCTCCAGCGAATACATCATGCCCACCAGATGGTTGACGATGCCCGCCAGCAACTGCTGCGTGTAGGCAGCTTCTTCAAGTGCGGCATCGTAGGCCTGCTTGTAGAGACTGACGATGGCACCAGAATAGCCGATATGATAGATGGGCTTGTGGGGCGACAGGAAACCGCTTCTGACACGGTCGGACATGTTCGGTCCGCGGAAGCCAATCCAATAGCTCTCCCATCCTTTGTGAGGTGTGGGATGGTAGGAATGCCACTCACCGGGGAAGAGCAGGAACATGTCGCCAGCCCGCAAGGGAGCCTCCTTCACGCTGGTGCTGTGGAACACGCCCTCGCCTTCTGGATTGTAGAGCAGCTGGAACTCATTGAGCACGCGCCCTTTCTCCAACTCGAAGTAATAGCCGTCGGCATGACCCTTGGTCGGGTATGACTCGAAAGGTTCTATGATTTCATGGCCTATGGTGGTCACGGTGAGCCCCCATTGCGCGTCGCGCTCATTGGCCAGCATATATTTGCTTGTCTGCATAGTCGGTTGGTTGGATGTTATTGGTAAATGTGCGAATTGGCATGACAGTTCAGGCAGGCTCGCTCGACGTGCAAACACAAGGCAACTTGACCCAGAAGGTGCTGCCCTTGCCAGCACCCTCGCTGTCTACACCTATCTGGCCTCCCATGCGCTCAGCCACCGATTTGCAGATGGCCAGACCCATGCCCGTGCCTTGCACGAACTCGTCGAGCTTGACAAAACGGTTGAAGATGATGGCCTGCTGGTCCTTCGCAATGCCGATGCCTGTGTCGGAGCAATAGACGGTGAGCTCACCGTCCTTATAGCGATAGCCCACTTTGATATAGCCTGCGCGTGTGAACTTCACCGCATTGGTCACAAAGTTGATCAGCATCTGTGCGATGCGGCCTTTGTCAAGGCGCGTGCGGAAAATGCTGAAAGGATTCTCCCTGATGAACGCCACATTGCCGTCGACACGCTGCTGCAACATGATGCACATGTCGTTGAACTCCTTGGCAAAGTCGATGTCTTCATCTTGTATGGAGGTAGGCCCGTCGCTGAGCGAAGAAGCCTCCAGAATGTCGTTGATGAGCCGCTGCAACATGTCGCAGTTGTTGCGCACAATGCGGATGTACTCGCTGCGCTCCTCGGGCGACTCGATGGCATGCAGAATGTCGGTAAAGCCGATGATGGCATTGAGCGGCGTGCGCAACTCGTGGGTCATCGATGCCATGAATCCGCTCTTCAGTCGAACGCTCTCCTGGGCAAGCTTCATCTCGCGAGCGAGCTGCGTCTTGGTGTTCATCTCTTCTGAAATATCGATAGACTGTCCTCTGTGGCCAACCACGCGTCCGCTGGCATCGAAGATGGGCGAGCCGGAGATGCGGAACCACGACTCGGCTCCGCCAATGACGGTGGAGTTGAAGTGCTGTATGCTGTCAAACGGCTTCTGATGAGGATCGGTATTGTTATAGTAATACAAAGCTGCCTGCCGTTCCTCTTCAGGCATGTGCGCCACGTGCGTGGCAAACGGCATGACGATATAGTCGTCGGGGCCTTCGCCGTGGAGCGATCTGAAGTAGTAGGCCGTCTGCTGCTCAATGTTGCTGTTCCACAGATAGGTACTGCCCTGCTTGGTCAGGAAGTTGAGCCACTTCTCGTAACGGTCGATGTCGCTCTTTATCTGTCTTAGCTCGCTGTTCTGCGAATGGATGATGATGTTCTGACTGCGCTCGTCGGTGATGTCGAGAGCCGAGACGAAGTAGTTGCTCAGTTCGCCGTCGTTGCTGAAAAGCGGTCGTATGTGGAACTCGATATAACGGTCGATGCCTAATTTCTTGTAGGACATGTGCTGACACAGGAACACGGGATCGAAGTCGTCGGGCGAGAAAGCGTTGCGCAGCAAAGGCACGTCGAACATGTTGACCGTCGACCAGTAACGCATGCTCTCCTGGTCCTTGTCGTTGATGCCGCACAGTTCCTTCATCGCATCATTCTGATTGATGAGCCATCCGTCCTTGCTGTAGAATGCCATCGCCACGAAGGGGATGTTGGAAAGTTTCTCGTATCGCTTGACAAGCAGCTGCTGGGCATGCTCTTCTTCGAGTGTCTTCGTCACGTCGTTGACCGCATTGATGATATAGGCAGGCCGTCCGGTATCGTCAAGTTCGACAATGGCATGGCCTTCGAGTGTGAGCCAGCGGTCCTCGCCGTCGTAGGAGAGCCATCGCTTCTTGAGTTCAAACTTACGCTCACGTCCGTTGAGCAGTCGGTTCATCTTCTGCTTGAACTCCTCAACCTCGTTCGGGTGTATATGGTCGGTGAACTGTTGCAACGTGATTCCCTTGGCCGGAAGGATGGACGAGCCATAGCGATTCGTCCACATATCGGCCTTGATGTCGTACTGCATCACGTGGAAGTTGCCCATGTGCAGGGCCTTGTACATCATGTTGTTCAGGTCGCTCGACTTGCGTGTGGCCAGCAGCACGTGGGCTTTGGCTATGCGGCTGAAGCCATAGAACATGGCAGCAAGCAAGCAGATGCCCAAGGCGATATAGAGTAACTTGTTGGAACCCGTCTCCCTCACCCGGTCGGGATGCAGCCACTGGTCGTTGATGCGCTGCACCTCGCCGCTCTGCTTCAGTCGCGAATAGCGGTCGTCTATCTCGTAGATCAGATCGCGGTCGCGCCCGATGATGTGAATCTCACTGACAGGAATCTGAACTTCGTTGAGCACAATGTCCTTCAGATTCAGCTCCTTGATTTTCCAGCGCAAAGGCTCCTCGCCCCACACGAAGTACTTGAAGTCGCCAGAGAGCACACCCTGCAGAGCCACCTTTGGCGACTGGAACTCAATCTTTGAAGCATCGAGTGAGTCGAGATCGCGGAAGAAGATGGCGGTATAGTCGCCAGGCTTCAGCGCAGTCCCCCCCTCAATCAGCGCTTTGTTGGTAATGATGTCGGTGGTATCCTTATAGGTAGCAGCGCAGATGCGGTTATAGTTGATTACATTTTCCGTGTAGTAGAACGGGGCTCTTCTGAATCGACGCACATTGGCCAGAATGAGGTCGGCCTTGTCACGCTCAAAAGCCTTGAGCGCCCCACTCCACTCCTTGAGCACGAACTTGCATGGTATGCCCAGTTCCTTACAGATGGTCTTCAGCAGGTCGATATTCGTTCCGGCCGGTTCGCCACGGTCGTTCAGAAATTCGTAGGGAGCCTTGTCCCAGTCGCCCACGATGATGAGCGGACGGGCATCGTTATATTTCTCGTTGAGACTTTGTGCCAGCGAGGTGAGCGATGCCGTGAGACAGAGAAAGAACAGATATAATAATCTTTTCATTGCTTCTTAGTTGGTTTTCTTGCGTTTGATTAACGTGGCCTGGCAGGGCAACATGATCCAGACGGTAGTACCCAAGCCTTCTTCGGAACTAATGTCGATGTTACCGCCCATCTGACTGATGAGCTCTTTGCAGATGGCAAGTCCCAATCCGTTGCTGGTGTGGATACCAGTTTCAAGCTGGCTGTTAATCAGTCTCAGCTGTTCCTGCGAGATGCCTTCACCGGTATCATCGACTGCGATGACGAGCTTTCGACCGATGTAGTCGTAGCGACAGCGAATCGTTCCGCTGTGGGTATGCTGAGCCGCATTGCGCGTAATCTGTGTGATGATATTGCCCACGTGCTCGCCGTCAATGTCGATAATAAGCTGCTTGTATGGATTCTCCATGATGTAGCGCACATCAGGATTCTTGTATTTCTCCCATCCATCGCGACAATAGCTTTCAAAGAACTGGGCAAGATCGGTGGGCTGTCTCTTTATCTCAACCATGTGAGCCTCCAGCCTTGAGAGATACAGAATGCTGTCGATGATTTGCGTCAGCTGTTCGGCATTCTCTACAATAGAATGAGCCACGGCCATCTCCTGCCCTTCCTCCATGACAGGCTTCAGCAGGGCAGCACTCTCAATTACCTGGTTCATTGGTGTGCGAATCTCCTGCATCATGTTGCTGATGAAGGTGCTCTTCGTGTCCTCGATCTCCTGTGTCTTAGCCTTGACAAGCGCCAACTGCTGTTCAGCCGCCTTCAGTTCCGATATATCGCGCAGCACACCCATGTATTCGGTAATCTGTCCCTTACTGTCGAATTGTGGAATAAGATGCAGATGAACGTACAAGGTGATGCCTCCCTTGATGCGCAGCGTGGTGCGAATGTCGGTGTCTACAGACATATCCATACGGGCATCCATGTTACTGATGATGCGGATGGCCTTGTTGGTCATACGGTCATCAACAAACGTCATCAAGCGAGTGGGCGTCAGCGCAAGTTGCACGCTATCGGAAGCATTGTATATTGTGAGCACATGGCGGTCGACAGAATAGCTCACCGTGCGTGTCTTTCCGTTACGAAGGAAATCGTCGATGCTGCTGATGTATTCTTTTTTCAGATCGTTCTGTTCGAGCAGCACCTGTTCGTTCTGCTGTTGTTCTATCTTTGCCTGTGCCAAGTAAGTCTTGTCGATGCAAACGGCAAAGAGGCCAATGAGCTTGCCGTTCTCATCATCGACTCTGATGAAACGGAACTCGGTGTAATGCGTGCCAGTGAGTTTGATGGAGTCCACCTTGCGCTGATGCGACCTTATGGCATCGGCATCGAAGATGTGAACTGCATGGAAGCCGTCGGCCTCGCTGATGGGCAAGGCATCGACTCCGAAGATGGCATTGAACGTGGGGCGTTCTGTCAGGATTTCCTGTCTGTCACAGCCGAACATCTCGCATGCTTTCTTATTCAGGTTGGTGAGCAGACCACGCTCATCGAAGAGCATGATGCCCGCCATCGGTGTCTCCAGAATAGACCAATAGCGCAAGATGCGCTCCCGTCCCAGACGTTCAGTGTTACGCTTGTCGGTCACATCCTTCTTCGTTCCGATGAGTTCTATAGGATGATTGCGCTCATCGCGCCGCAACACGGAGAGCACGATGACGAAGTCGCGCATTTCGGTGTCGCCGTCTTCGCGTGCATCCTTCGCCTTGATGTTCAGCGTGATCTCCTCTTCTTTTCCACCCTCCTTAGGCAGTTGTCCCGACAGTTTGTCCATTGCATTGCGAAGCTTCGCAAAGTCTTCTGGACTGTAGCGATGCGAGAACTCATCGATGGTGTAGACGTAAGCTGCTTGTCCGTACTCGTTGCGCCACGTAAACATCTTCGACGGGATGTCGTATGTCCAGATACGCACCCCACTCGTTTCCAGAATAAGTGACAGCTGACGGTTCGTGGCCGCATTCCTTCGCGTGATGCGACCGGCCTGAATCTGATAGATAGCGGTATAGAAGATGAGTATGAGCAAAAGCAGGCCAATGCCTCCGATGGAATACAACCACAGATTGGACTTTTGCTCCTCATGTCGCTCAGGGTAGAACCACTTGGTTTGCAGTGGCAGCAGCTGGTCGGATGAATTCAACAGCAAGAGCACGCTGTCAACCTTATGTATGAGTTGCTCGTCGCCCGACACAATCTTATACGCACCGTGAGGCATGTCGACAGGCGTAATCTCCAGGTTGTCTATCTGGAACTTTCGCAACAGCCATTTCAGCGAGAGCGTGTTCCACACCAGTTCGCCCTCTTCGTCGGTACTCATCTGCATGACAGTCTCGGCAATGTTGCTCGTCAGAATAGCATTGTCGCCCCATCCATAGTCGACCATCAGGTGATGACACAGGCTACTGTCGTTGACATAGACCTTATGGTTACTCAGATCGCGGAAGTTCTTCACCTCCGTAGGCTTCTTCTTAGGCGAAAGCACACTCTGCGTGAAGAGCGTGACAGGATTCTCGCTGTAGTAGCCATAGTTGTCGTGGAAGCCAGCCGTCAGCCCGATCATCAAGTCCGACTTGCCTTCTTTCAAGTCACGGAAGGCAGTCATTCGCGGCTTCATTCTGATTTCGTATGGTATGCCGAGCCTGCCAAGAATCATCCTCATCAGCTCGATGTTGAAGCCGTCGGGCTGTCCGTTGTCATTCAAGAAGCTGTAGGGCCACAAGTCCTGCGCCCCCTCATAAATCAGCGGGTGTTCCGGGGTGTATTCATGCCGTCGCTCCGTCGCCCCCAAAGTGTCGCCCGGATTGGCCATCGCCTGCAATCCGAAGAAGAGCAAGCATGTGGCGACGACCGCACCAAATCTATATTTAATAATCATTCAGTGTATAGTTGTTGATTATTTTACACTTAGTTTTTCTTCTCGCACGGAATCCATATCCAGAAGGTCGAACCCTTGCCTTCGCCCTCGCTATCCACCCCGATGCGCCCCCCACACCGCTCGGCAATGCTCTTGCAGATGCTCAGTCCCAGTCCCGTTCCCTGCACAAAGTCGTTCAGCTTGACGAAACGGTCGAACACCATGCTTTGCTTTTCCTTAGGAATGCCTGCCCCCGTATCTTCGCAGTACATGTAGATGCCTCCGTTCTCGTAGCGATAGCCCACCTTGATGTGACCTTGGTGCGTGTACTTCACGGCATTGGTCGTAAAGTTGGTGATGACCTGTTGCAGTCGGCCTTTGTCCAGATGAGTGAGGAATGTTTCGTATGGATTGTCAACGAGGAACTCCACCCCCGGCTCCTGCACTCGATGCGCCAACGTCTGACAGATGTCGTTGAAGGCGACGGCAAAGTCGACATCCTCGGTCTCAATGGCCAAGGGGCCTTGATTCAGCGTCGAAGCCTCAATGATGTCATTGATGAGTCGGATGAGCATGTCGCAGTTATTGCGTATGATACGTATGAACTCTTGCCGATCCTCAGGCTCGGTGATGACTTGCAGCAAGTCGCTGAAGCCCACGATGGCATTCAGCGGTGTGCGAATCTCGTGAGTCATATTGGCAAGGAACACGCTCTTCAGTTTGCCAGAGTCTTCGGCCCGTTCCGTTTCCTTTTTCAGCATCTCCTGCGCCTCTATCAACTGCGTCACATCGCGTAGCACCCCGATATGCCCAAGCATCTTGCCGTATTTGTCGCGCAGCGGAATGCCACTGATGGCCACCCAATGCGGCGAAGCGTTTGCTGGTGTGCTCCGCAGATGAATGGTGACGTTGAAGTTCTCGATGTTTCCCGTCATTCCACCAAGTGCGTCCATCTTCTGTCGCCGCTCCTCATCGTCATAGAGTGAGTCGACAAACTCATCGAAGGTCTCGGTGTACTTAGATTTCTTCAGCGAGCGCGAGATCGAGATGGTCTTTGTGGCAAGGTCGCTATGCCACACCCACATCTTGCAGTTCTCCAGCAGATAGTTCAGTTCCTGCTCGTAATGATTGATCATGGCATTGGCCTGTTTCAGTTCCTCGTTGTGCTGATACAACTCAAGATACATCTGTCGTTCTGCCGTGATGTCACGAGCCGTGATGATATAGATCTGCAACTCGTCTTCTGAGAAAATGGGCCGCACTCTGAACTCGATGTACTTATCCAGTCCCGCATCGGGATAGTACATGTGCTGACACACATGCATATAAGTGGGATTTTCAGGCGTGACTTCGCCTCGTAGCAGCCCCATGTCGAACATGCTGGTATTGCGGAAGAGCGCCTCGCCGTCCTTGTCGAACCCACACAGTTTGCGCATACTCTCATTCAGGTCTATCAGTCGTCCTTCCTTGTTGTAGAACGACATGGCCACCAGTGTCGAATCGAATATCTGGAAATATCGCTCGGCCAGTTCCTTGTCCTTGCGCTCTTGCTCGAAGTCCTTCGTCACGTCCTTCACCGTGATGACCACATAGCGCGTGCGACCCTTGTCATCTTTTTCAGCAATGGCATGTCCGCGAATGTAGTGCCACTCCATCGCATGCAGGTCGGTCTTCCAGCGCAGGTTCAGCTCCCATATCCCGTTGTCGCCACTGATGAGTTTCTTGATTTCAGCCAAGGCATTCTCCTGCTCTTCAGGATGAATATGGTCTATGAACTGTTTCAGTGTGACGCCCTTCCTGAGCAATATCTGTCCCTGCTGGTTGGTGACCCGGTCGTGGGTCACGTCGTAGACGGTGACGGCATAGCTGCCCATGCTGAGTGCCTGTCGCATCATGCTCTCTATGTCGCGGCTCTTCAGCGTGGCAATCTGCACACGCCGTTTTGCAAAACGATTGAGCATCCAGAGAATAATGAGCACCACCACGATAAAGACAATTGCACCAATGGCAATAGGCATCCACTTGGTTGCGGCCTTGTCTCGGTGCATCCACTTATTGCGCAGTTCCTGCAGCTCTCCGTTTTGCTCCATGCGGGCATATTGGTCGTCAATCTGGTCGAGCAGTTCCTTGTCGTAACACACAAAGTGTACTTCGGACGAACAGACCACAAACTTGTGCAGCGCGATTTTGTCTTCCATATTAAGCGAGTTGACGACCCACTTCAGCGGTTCCTCGCCCCAGATGAAATAGTCGTAGGTTCCGCCCACCAAGCCTCCCAGCGAATACTTCGATGAGTGGCGTTCAGGGTGAGCGTTCGGCAGAATGCTGTCGAGCATCAAACGCGCCCGGCGGTCGTTCGTTCTCACCACATACTTGGCATCGGTAGGCAAGTCGCTGAGAGAGTAGATGGGCTTTTCGTCCTTCCTGCTGGCAACGATCAGCTTGTAGTCGTCCAGAATGCTGTGGGAGCGGTAGCATGAAGGACGATTCAGATAGAGTTCGGTCTTGTCGACAATGAGGTGAGCATTTTGCTGCTCAAATATCTCATAAGCCAGCCAGTCTTCTTTCAGCACAAACGTATAGCAAATGCCCATACGTTTGAAGATGCTGGTGAGCACATCGATGTCGAATCCCATCGCCTCGCCATAGTTGTTGTTGAACTCGTATGGGGGCAGCTCCCAGTCGCCCACCACGATAAGCGGATGCTCCTTGTTATATCTGTCTTGCAGACTTTCGCCGGCTGAGAGTGGCAATACGACCGGCAGGCAGCAGACGAACAGACAGAGAAGTCGCAATTTATCTCTCATATCACTTTTCAATTCTCAATTTTCAATTCTCAATTTTCAATTTCCGTACTTTCTGTCAATGACTGTGGCCGTGCAGGGCAGACTGATCCATACCGTCGTACCCTTGCCCTGTTCCGAGCTGATGCTGATGTCGCCGCCCAGCTGCTTGGCCAGTTCGCGACAGATGGGCAGTCCGAGTCCCGTGCCGGTGCTGTTGGCCGTGGCGAAACGCTCAAACACATGGTCGAGCATGTCTTTCGGCATGCCGCAGCCCGTGTCGGTCACCACAATCAGCAGTTTGTCGCCTGTGTAGTCATAGCGTGTGCTCACGGTGCCCTTCTTCGTATATTGCGCCGCATTGGCCGTGACTTGCTCTATAATGCGCCCCGTATTGGTGTCGTCGATGTCAATCACCAACTGGTTGAACGTGTTCTCCACCTTATATGTGACACCCTCTTTCTGATAATTAGACCACCCCATGTGACAATGCGCCTCAAAGGTCTGTGCAAAGTCGATGGGCGCACTTTCGATGGTGATCATGTGGGCATCGAGGCGCGACAGAAACAAGATGTCGTTGATGAGGTTCAGCAAATGGGCTGAGTTGTCTTTTATCTCACGGATGAAGATAGGCTCGTCGTCCGTCGAATGGTCTTGCTCAAACAGCTCGGCAAAGCCCACGACGGCATTCAGCGGTGTTCTGATCTCGTAGCTCATGTTACGCAGGAACGCGTTCTTCAGGTTCTCCACTTCTTGTGCGCGTTCAGTCTCCTTGGCCAGCAGCACGTTCGTGTTGTTGATCTCGCTGGTGTCACGGCACAGTCCGAAATAGCTTTGCACACGTCCGTGCTCGTCGTAGGTGGGAATGAAGCGGAACTGCAAGTAGAGCGGAATATCATGGCGGCGCAACGTGGTCTTTATCTCTTGCTCCTCGATGTGTGCACGCCTGCTGTCCATGCTGTTCAGCATGCGCAGGGCTGTTTTTTCCCATTTGTCGTCAACGAATCTCATGCACCGCGACTGGGTCAGCGTCAGCTGCACTACGTCATGCCCCTTGAAGATGGTCAGCATGTGGGTGTCGGGCGAGTACTTGGCCATGCGCACACCGCCCACGCCCAACACATAGTTGATGTTGTTCACGTAGTCGGCCACATCATCGTATGCCCGCTGCACACTCTTGATACTGCCTTGTATCTGTCGGTAGGTGTCCACCGCCTCGCTTACATTGCGCCCCGTGCCATAGATGCCCAACAGCTTATTGTTCTTGTCGCGCAGCGCAACCAGCTGATGCTCGTAGAAGATGGTTTCCTGCGGCACCGAGGCATCGCCACCCGCGAGTGAGGAAATGGGCAGTTTCAGAAGCAGTGTGGTGTAATAGCGGTCCAGCGTGTTCAGGTCGAAGTCCGGGTCGGCTACGATGTCCCTCACGTTCAGTCTCATCTTCCTGGCCTCTGTCAGCGACATCTTCAAGGTGTGCTGTCCGCGCTCGTTCATGTCCACAAGGTTGCCGTTCTCATCGTAATAGGCCATGTCGATCATCGACGTGTTGAACATCAGCGTGTTTTTCATCAACTGTTCCTTGGCCTGCCTCTGCTTCTCAATCTCCTCGGTGATGTCGCTCTTGGTGCCAATGATGACGGTGGGCTTGCCGTTCTCGTCACATCTCAGTGCGGTGAGCACGATGCGGTATCGCCGCTCCCCGTCGTCTTCCTCTTCGGCATCGCGGGCCGTCATCTCCAGTGTCACGGTCGTTTTCTCCTTGTCGGCTATCTGCGTGATGGCCTTGTACAGTCGCTCAAAGTCGTCGTGATGATAGCGGTGGGCAAACTCGTATGCGTTGTAAGTGTGCTGCGGCAGGCCGTCGTGGCCCATCCAGGTGAACGTGTTGGCTTCCACGTCGAAGAGCCAGATTCTCACGTGGAAGGCCTCCAGGATGAGTGCCAGTCGGTTGGTGTCCTGACGCGTGCGCTCCCTCATCTCGTGCTCCCTGATTCGGTAGTTCACATAGTAGAAGAGCATGAAGAGAGCCACGATGCCCACGAGTCCGCCCAGAGACCATATCCATCTTGGCACGTCCGACTTCCTTTGCTCGGGATGGAACCACTTGGCCTGAATATCATCCAGCCGACCCTTTGAGCGCAACTTGTCGTAGACCTCGTCGATCTTGTCGAGCAGCTGCGTGTCGCGCGAAATGAAACGGTACTCACCGTAAGGCATGCTGACGGGCGTCAGCTGAAGGTTTTCAATGTGGCACATCTTCAACAGCCACTTCAGCGAGGCGGTGTTCCACAATATCTCGCCGTCGCCGTTGATGCTCACCTCCTGCACAGCCGCCTTCATGTCAACGTAGGGAATGGCATTCGCCCCCCAGCCACTGTCCACCATCAGTTGATGGCTGAAGCTACGCTCATGCACAATGACTTTCTGCCGAGAGAGGTCTTGCAACCGATGGATGGTCACGGGATACTTCATCGGAGTGAGCACGCTGTGCGTAAACAGGTGAACGATGCACTTTCCGTAGCTGCCGTAGGCTTCGTGATATTTCGAAGCTATGCCGAGGGTCAGCTGTGCCTGCCCCCTCTTCATGTCGGCCAGTGCCTTCTGCCGTGGCACCAGTTCCACCCTGTAGGGGATGTCAAGCTCCGTCATGACCAGTCTGAGCAAATCGATGTTATAGCCTTGCGCATTGCCATGCTCATCAAGAAACGCGTATGGCCACAAGTCCCATGCATCTTCAAAAACGAGAGGATGTTCGTCGGAATATGGCCAGATAGTCGGGTCCGGCTGATTGCCCTCTTCATTCTGCCGTGCTATTGCTACGATTGCGATCAGGCACAGAACGAAGAAGATGCCCCACCGCTTATATTGATGACGTATTAGCATTATCTTTGATATATGAAATTGCAAAGTTACGCAAAAAAAACGTAACATAAAAGTGATTTTACAGAATTAACTTTAGTTTATGCAGAAAAAAAGGACACTCCCCCTTCGGAATGTCCTCTCTCCTTACGAAAAATGTCAAGTCTGCTGAATGAAGTGTCAGAGCCCGACGACCACCTTGCGGCCGTCCTTCAGATAGATGCCCGGACGCGTGGGAGCGCCCTTGACGACCTGTCCGCTCAGCGTATGATAACCGCTGCCGTCGGTACTCTTCTGGCTCTTTAGCTCGCCAATGCCCGATGGAGTCACCTCCTTTTCGCTCAGCAAGTAGAGCTGTCCGCCGTAGAAGGGATTGCACGTACCGAAGTAGAGTCCTTCCTCTGTGCTGAGGAACGACGGGCAACCGTAGTTGTACTTGTCGTCGAAGCCGCTACGGGTGATGACCTCGAAGCTCTGGCCGCCGTCGCTGGTGCGCAGAAGGTCGAAGCCCCACTGATTGTCCATGACCGTCTTGTTGATGTATCTGTACATCTCTATGCCTTTGCCGTCGATGCGATCACAGATGTCCGTTGCCATTGCCTGCAGCATTTCCATCAAGGTGCCGTTCTTCAGATGTTCCATCAGTTCGGCCATCGCAGCCTTCTCCGCCTCGCTGCAGTTCTTCATGTTTTCAACAACCTTGTTCAGCATATCGGTAACTATTGCCATCTGCCGAGCCGACTGCTCTTGCAGGAAGTTGCAGACGATTGCCTTGATTTCCTGGTTCAGTCCCTGAATGTCAACGATGACCTCAAGCGTTTCCTCGTCCGCCTGACTGACTTCGACATACTGGCTCAGCAATGCCTGCAACTGCTCCAGCTTCTCGCGCAGTTGGTCGGCCGTCTCGTTGCCCTTGGCCATAGCCAGCAACTTGACCGCGTTGCCAATATACTGTAGCTTGGTCATCTTCTCCTCAGCCGACATCTTGAAGAAGCTGCCGTTGGTCAGCTGCGTCAGGTAGTTATAGAAGATGCCTGCATCCATCGTAGCCACATACAGTTTGCCATTGTGCTCGCCCATGCGCCAGATGTACTCGTTGGTCGTACCCTCCATCAGTGCGGTGAAGGCGGTGAGTTCCTCAAACTTGCCCGTCGCATCGTTCAGCTTCCACACCTTCTGTGGGTTGTGCAGCGAGTTGTACATGTAGCCCAGATAGTCGCTGGCTTTCACGCCTTTGCCCGTCAGCTGCTGCATCATGCCGACAAATGCCTGAGCCTCGCCTCCGAAGGCATGGTCGAAGTTGTAGGCATAAAGCTCACCGTTGAACTCATAGACCGAGCCGATGAGCGAACGCATGGTGCCAGGCTCGCCACCAGGCACATCGCTCAGGCCGGGATTGTTGATGCCGTTCGTCAGTCCGACCACCTCTTCCCAGTGCCAGCCGTATGCATTGGCAATTTCACCGTCTTGTGCGGGACGGCCCCTGAAGACAACAAATCCTGCCGTGCCAGGGGCTGTGGCATAGATGTAGCCATTGTGCGAAGCCAGTTCCCAGAACGGAGCACCCGCCCAGCTGCTCTGGATGGGGTCGAAGGGTACGTCGCCAAAGTCCTTGTAGTCCGCCACGAGGTCCCACACAGTGTCGTCCTCGTTGCTCTTGCGGATCACTGCCATCTTGACAATTGGCTGCCGCTCGCCCTCAGGCACCACGATGCGTGCGTCGGCACTAGCAAAGAACAGGTGACCGTCGTAGACGCAGTTGGCACGCATGGATGTCGTGCCAGTGGTCGTGTACACCTTCGTGAAGTTCCCCTCCTTGTCAAGCTTCAGCAAGTACTGCTCATGAGACTGGTTGGCAGAGTAAGAACCAAAGTACACGTTGTCACCGAAAGTGACGGCCATACGCTGAAATTCGCTCAGATCGCCCGTCCAGACCACCTTGAACTCACCCGTCGTGCGGTTGTAGCAAATGATGTCGGCACCCTCGCACACATCGTTACGCAAGATGTCACCGTTGGTCACTGCGTCCATCATGGCCCGAAAAGCATCCATCGAGATGCCGGAGGCTGCAGAAATCTGCGAGCCATAGAGGTTCACCAGCACACTGCCAATGTTGCGGGCCGTGGCGATGTAGATTTCGTCGCCGCGTCCCGCCAGTCGCCATGTGTAACTGTTCTGTCGGTCACCGCCGGCAATCAGGCCGTCTGCCTCGCGTTCGCCATGTGTCGGATTAGAGACTTTCGTGACCGTGAAGTCATCATAGTCCCATACTTTCTGTGCATTGGTCAGCAGAGGCAGCAATGCCAGAGCGGATAGTAAAATTTTCTTCATATCCTGTAAATATAGGTTTAAATTACAATTAAAAAGCCACTTTCTTATATAAATTTATAAATATGAAAGTATAAATTTATAAATATGAAAGAGCCAACCACTATACATTATTATATTCTACTCACAAACTATAGACTCTCAATAGCCTCTATTGTGAGACCTGTGTATTTTGCTATCAGTTCAGCAGGCATGCCGTCGGCCTTCATCCTGCGTGCATTCTCACAGTTGGCCTGCGCAATGCCTTGTGCCATGCCTTGTGCCATGCCTTGTGCCATGCCCTGTTCCAAGCCTTGTTCCAAGCCTTGCTTATAACCGTGGCGTATGGCACCGCGCTCGTTGTAGACGGCATCCCAGTAGTACTCGTAGGCTTGCAGCTCGGCCTCGTTGTAGGCTGCCTTCTCAATGATTTTCAGCGCCTTGCAGGTATCGGGGTTCTCAAGCAACTCGGCAGGCACCTCCTCAGTGCCGCGGTCTATCTCGGTGAGGAAGCGCAGCCACAACACGGCCATCTTCTTCTCCTTGATGGTCTGCGGCTTGAACTTGGGCAGCTCAACAAATATGAAACGCAACCCCTCGATGATACGGTCGCTATGCTCCACGTTCACGATGGCATAGTCGTGGTAGAACTCGTCGGGACCAGCATCGAACCCCACGTCGTTGATCAGGTTCAGCGCATAGACTGGCTGCAACAGCGAGTAGTCTTCACGGGTGCCGAGCTGTTTGACCACGGCCTTCGAGGCATTGAGTATCACACGCTGCTCAAACTCGTTGTTCCAGTTCATCTGCATCTCCACAATAAAGTGCCGACCGCCCGTTTCCTTGCAGCGC
>CACXXD010000057.1 GCA_902771445.1 uncultured Prevotellaceae bacterium | reverse complement strand
GTCTATGACCTGCAAGGACGATGCGTGGCCTCGGGCGAAGCAGTGAGGAACGGCAGCTGGCGAAACATGGTGGCACCGGGAGTGTATATCGTGAATGGGAAGAAAGTGAAGCTATAGTGATTTTGTCAAGATTATTCATAGAAAAAAACACTCACAAAAAAGTGCATTCTGGAAACGGGAAACCACAGTGCTCACGTCATGTCTGACTTATACTGATATAGGTAGACACATTTAATAACAATTAAATAGTGTCTACCTATATCAGTATAAGTCATATTTTCTTAAGGAAAGAAATTACCGTAATTTACGAAAATATCTTTCAGTCCAAAAAGTTATTATGAAGGACAATAATTATTAGAATCTCTGTCCTGCGTCAGTGTCTGCGCGTAGGCACGGTGTATTGCTGGGCCTGCGAGACAATCTCGCGCATGCCGACCTTGACACCCAGACGGACCACTATCTCACCGTCCTTCAAACGCTTGTCGGCAAGGATGGTGGCGGTGTAACGGATGCCGTTGTGGGCGGCAATGCTCTCAACACGCAGGTTGGGCGACACCTGTACGTGCTTGTTGGTGGTGACCTCCTCGACAAAGGGATAGATGTCGTAGATGGCCTGCGACGAGTTGTTCATGATCTCGAAGACCACCGTGCACTGCTCTCCGGCAGAAAGCGCACCATCGTCGTTGGTGTCGAAGATCTGAGCGTTGCGCACCTCGACGGCAGGCTTGCGCGAGAGGGCTTCGACAGAGACGGAACGCGGCGCACGACTGCGCGGAACGTCGGGCTTCTCACCCTCGAACACGATGCGGTCGTCGGCCATTGCCTGCTCACGACGCTCCTGCTCGTAGCGGGCCTGCTGGCGCTGCTCGTACTTCTGCGCCTGCGACTGCTCGACGGCGGCCCCCACGGCAGCCCCTGCAATGACACCGCCCACGGTGCCTATGAGCGAACCCACATGATGACCTCGCCATCCGCCGGAGATGCCTCCGATGGCCGAGCCAACCACATGACCTAAATTGCCACCCACCATAGCCCCCGTAGCCGTGTAGGTGGTGCAGGAACTAAGGAAAAACAAACCACTCAAAAGCAAAACAATTGTCCGTTTCATAACCATAACGTTTTCAATTCAAGTGCAAAAATAAACATTTAAGGCGAAACGGCAAAATGGATTTCCCGAAAAAGAAATAGGGGTTTCCCTATATACTATAGTAATATATAGGCATTTACATGCCCCGCTGCATGTTCAAAAACACAGAATCAATATCGAATAACAGAAAAACCACAAAAATGAACAAAATTTCTTCTTATTTATACACCGTAATATGGAAAAAAATATGGATATTTGTATCCGAAATACTGTTAATATGGCTAATAAAATGCAAAACGACCAAAGAGAATTCATTGAGTTTAACAATCTCGTAGTCGACTATTCAGATAGCGACATCGCTATTTTCGACCACGTGACTGACATAACTCAGGTTTATCCACTCAAGCCAACAAACAACCTGATTGCAGTGTGTACATCGGGTATTCTGGTGATGAAAATAAACGGTAATGTTGTCAAGGTCTGTGCCAACGATGTGTTCTTCTGCCCACCGAACCTTCGCATTGACAACATTGAATCGACCAACGATTTTGAGTGCAAGATTCTGTACCTGTCGGACCACATCATTCAGGGATTGCTGCACGACCATATCAGTGTGTGGAACCATGCGGTCTTCGTGAACCACCAGAACGTCATCAGCATGTCGGAATTGTGCATCGTGGAGTTTAGCTATTACTATGGACTACTGAAATCGAAGATAGAGAACCACAAGCATGCCCAATATGACATCATGCAGGCCATCATCAGGGCCTTGCTGCTGGAGCTGTGCCATATACTGGAGAAGACACCGCAGACCGCCAATGACGGGGTGAAGCAGTCGCAGGGCAAGACGCTCTTCAACCGATTCCTGCGCCTGATAGCCGGCAACGACGTGAAGCGCCGCCCCATCACCTTCTATGCAGGAAAGCTGGCCATCACGCCTAAGTATCTGACGATGCTCTGTCTGAAGTACAGCGGCAAGACGGCTTCCGACTGGATTGTGCAGTACACGATAGAGGACATACGGTTCTATCTGCGCAACTCGAACCTGAGCATCAAGGAGATTTCGGCCAAGCTGGGGTTTGCCAACATGTCGCACTTCGGCAGCTATGTGCGCAAGCATCTGGGCGAGTCGCCCAGCAGTTTCCGTCACAGACGATGATGACAACAGGGTTGACAATTTAAACTTATGAGGGAGGACAGAAATTATCATAATTAACATAATTTCTGTCCTCTGACTTTATTACCGACTAAAGAATAGTGACTATAGTCTACAGTCAATCGCGAAGAATGGCGTCAATAACGAAAAATTCTTTCCTATTCGTTTCTGGTTGCCAAATTTTATGTATTTTTGCAGAAAAATTTGCAGTTTATGGCAAACATCCCCAACGAATACAATAATTTCTTTCTGAAAGATGTGTCGTTCGTCAACCTGATGACACGACGCATCTTCAACGTATTGATAGTGGCCAACCCCTACGATGCCTTCATGCTGGAAGACGACGGACGCGTGGACGAGAAGGTGTTCGACGAGTACACCGAACTGGGCATGCGCTATCCACCCACCTTCACACAGGTGTCGACCACCGAAGAGGCCAACGAGGTGCTGCGCACCACCAACGTGGACCTGGTGATCTGCATGCCCGGCAATGCCGACAACGACGCCTTCACCGTGGCCCGCGAGATAAAGAGTCAGCATGCCGACATACCGTGCGTGGTGCTCACCCCCTTCTCGCACGGCATAGCCAAGCGCATGCAGGACGAGGACATGTCAATCTTCGACTACGTGTTCTGCTGGCTGGGCAACACCAACCTGATCCTCTCGATCATCAAGCTGATAGAGGACCGCATGAACATTGAGCACGACATCAACGAGGCCGGCGTGCAGATGATTCTGCTCGTGGAGGACAACATACGGTTCTACTCAAGCATCCTGCCCAACCTGTACAACTATATCCTGGCACAGAGCAAGCGTTTCTCGACCGAGGCGCTGAACCCTCACGCCGCCGCCCAGCGCAAGCGCGGCAGACCCAAGGTGGTGCTGGCCACGAACTACGAAGAGGCCATGCGCGTGTATGAGGAGTATCACGACAATGTGCTGGGCGTGATCAGCGACACGCGCTTCCCCATGAAGGCCGAGGCCGGCAGGCTGAGCCATGTGGAGGAAGGCGACGCCGAGGCGGGACTGAAGCTGCTGAAGGAGATCAGGCACCGCGACGAATACGTGCCGCTGATTCTGCAAAGCTCGGAGACGGAGAACCGCGAGAAGGCATTGGAGGCCGGCTATGACTTCCTGGACAAGAACTCGAAGAAGTTCAACGTGGACCTGCGCCACTTGCTCGAAGAGCACATGGGCTTCGGCGACTTCATCTTCCGCGATCCCGAGACCCACAAAGAGATAGCTCGCGTCAGCTCGCTGAAGGAGCTACAGGACAACATCTTCAAGATTCCGCACGACTCGCTGATGCACCACATACGGCGCAACCACATGAGCCGCTGGCTGTGCGCCCGCGCCATCTTCCCCGTATCGAACTTCCTGAAGCACGTGACGTGGCACAAGCTGCAAGACGTGGATGCCCACCGACAGATCATCTTCGACGCCATCGTGCAGTACCGACGGATGAAGAACATCGGCGTGGTGGCCGTGTTCGACCGACTGAAGTTCGACCGCTATGCCCACTTCGCCCGCATCGGCGACGGCTCGCTGGGCGGCAAGGGCCGCGGACTGGCCTTCCTGGACAACATCATCAAGAAGCACCCGGAGCTGAACCAGTATGCCAATGCCACGGTGCAGATACCTAAGACGGTGGTGCTCTGCACCGACTTCTTCGACGAGTTCATGGACAAGAACAACCTGTGGGGCATTGCGCTGAGCGACGCGTCCGACGACGAGATACTGCACCACTTCCTGCGCGCTCAGTTGCCCGATGCACTGATAGCCGACTTCTTCACTTTCTTCGATGCCGTGAAGAGTCCTATCGCCGTGCGCTCCAGCTCGCTGCTCGAAGACTCTCACTATCAGCCCTTCGCCGGCATCTATTCCACCTACATGATTCCCTATCTGGACGACAAGTATGAGATGCTGCGCATGCTGGCCTGCGCCATCAAGAGCGTCTACGCATCGGTCTATTATCGCGACTCGAAAGCCTACATGACCGCCACGCAGAACGTCATCGACCAGGAGAAGATGGCTGTCATCCTGCAAGAGGTGGTGGGCAAGCGGTACGGCGACCTGTACTACCCCACCTTCTCGGGTGTGCTGCGCTCGCTGAACTACTACCCCATCGGCGACGAGACTGCCGAAGAAGGCATCGCCTCGCTGGCACTAGGACTGGGCAAGTATATTGTAGATGGCGGACAGACCCTGCGCGTCAGCCCCTATCACCCCCATCAGGTGTTGCAGACGAGCGAGATGGAGACCGCCCTGCGCGACACGCAGACCCACTTCTATGCGCTCGACATGAGCCACGTGGGCGACGACTTCAAGGTGGACGACGGATTCAACATCAAGAAGGTGAGAGTGAAACAGGCCGATGCCGACGGCTCGCTGAACTATATCGCCTCGACCTACGACCCCATGGACCAGATCATCAGACCCGGACTGTACGAAGGCGGGCGCAAGATCATCTCGTTCGACGGTGTGCTGCAACAGGGAGTGTTCCCGTTGCCGGGGCTGCTACAGCTGTCGCAGAAACTGGGCTCGGAGGCGATGCGCCGACCTGTGGAGATTGAGTTTGCATGCAACTTGTTCCGTGGAGAGAAGAAGGACGGCTCACAAAGCTCGCAGTGCGTGGGTGACTTCTATCTCTTGCAGATTCGCCCCATCGTCGACTCGAAACAGGTGCTGGACGAAGACCTGCAACAGATACCCGACGAGGAGTGCCTGCTGCGCTCGAACAACTCGCTGGGACACGGCATATCGGAAGATGTGGTCGACGTGGTCTACGTGAAAGCCGACGAGAACTTCACCGCCGCCAACAACCCGCAGATAGCGATGGAGATAGAAAAGATGAACCGTCAGTTCCTGGACGAGGGCAAGAACTATGTGCTGATAGGCCCGGGCCGATGGGGTTCGAGCGACTACTGGCTGGGCATTCCCGTGAAGTGGCCGCACATATCGGCTGCCCGCGTCATCGTAGAGGCTGGTCTGAAGAACTACCACGTAGACCCCTCGCAGGGTACGCACTTCTTCCAGAACCTCACGTCGTTCGGCGTGGGCTACTTCACCATCAACACCTACACAGGCGACGGAGTGATGCAGACAAGCGTGCTGGACAGCATGCCCGCCATAGACGAGACCGAACACGTGCGCCACGTGCGCTTCGACCAGCCACTGAAAATCATGATGGACGGAAAGAAGCAGACAGGAGTGGTGCTACTGCCAAAAGATGAGTAAATAACAATTTTTATCCGTCTACTCCTGTGGTATTCGGATAATTTTTGCTAATTTTGCAGACACTATATTTTTTCAACTCAAAACAATCAAAACAAACTATGGGATTAATTGAACAGATTATTGCGCGTGCTAAGAGCAACAAGCAGCGCATCGTGCTCCCCGAAGCTGAGGAGGAACGTACTCTTTGTGCAGCCGACCGCGTGCTGGCTGACGACATCGCCGACCTGATTCTTATCGGTAACCCTGAGAAGGTTCACGCACTGGCCAAGGAGAAGGGACTGACACACATCGACAAGGCTACACTCATCGACCCGCTGAACTGCGAGAAGAGCGAGGAGTATGCTCAGCTGCTCGCCAAACTGCGCGAGAAGAAGGGCATGACCATCGAGAAGGCTCGCGAGCTGGTGAAGGATCCGCTCTACCTGGGCTGCATGATCATCAAGACCGAGGGTGCCGACGGACAGATCTCCGGTGCTCTCTCGACCACTGGCGAGACCCTGCGCCCTGCCCTGCAGATCATCAAGTGCGCCCCTGGCATCACCTGCGTGAGCGGTGCCATGCTGATGATTACCGACAAGCCTGAGTATGGCGAGAACGGCGTGCTGGTGTTCGGCGACGTGGCCGTGACCCCCATGCCCGATGCCAACCAGCTGAGTCAGATTGCCGTCTGCACGGCTCAGACCGCCAAGAGCGTGGCCGGCTTTGCCGATCCCCGCGTGGCCATGCTGAGCTTCTCGACGAAGGGCAGCGCCAGCCATGAGGTGGTGGACAAGGTGGTAGAGGCAACTCGTCTGGCCAAGGAGCTCGACCCGACCCTGAAGATCGACGGTGAGCTGCAGGCCGATGCCGCCCTGGTTCCCTCTGTAGGTGCCAAGAAGGCTCCCGGCTCAGCGATTGCAGGCAAGGCCAACGTGCTCGTCATGCCATGTCTCGAGGTGGGCAACATCGCCTACAAGCTGGTGCAGCGTCTGGCTGGTGCCACGGCCATCGGCCCCATCCTGCAAGGCATCGCCCGTCCCGTCAACGACCTGTCGCGCGGCTGCTCAGTCGAGGACATCTACTATCTCGTAGCCATCACCGCCTGTCAGGCAATGGACGCCAAGAAGTAGAACAGAAATAAACGATAGTCTGACACGGAAAGACAGAAACAATAATGTTTAATAAAAGGACAGAAATTATTATAATTAATATAATTTTTCTTTTTGGTGACAAGACAAGAGTATAAGAGCATTTACGATATTGTAGGAGTGGCACAAGAAGTGCATAAGACATTGGGACGTGGTCTCTCGGAACTTATCTATCAGGAGGCAATGGCTCTTGAAATGAAAGACCGTGGGATGGAGTTTGAACGCGAGAAACAATTGTGCTTATATTATAAGAACCATCTAATGGAAAAAACTTATTATGCAGACTTCTATTATCAGGGTGTTCTTGTTGAACTGAAAGCTGTTGACAAAATTTTATCGGAGCATCGCTCACAGTTGTTCAACTATATGCGAATCACTCATCTCACAAGAGGAATACTCCTCAATTTTTGTGAAAAGAGTCTGCGTGCCGAACGCTATCTTTATCTAACAGAATCGGACCGCTTCGTCTTACTCACCCAAGAGAATTACAGACTCTACATAGAGGAATAAAAGACTCTACATGATGTAATAAAAAATTATAATAATTATAATAATTTCTGTCCGTATCAAAATCAAACGAAAATGAAAATTCTTGTATTGAATTGTGGCTCGTCCAGCATCAAGTATGCACTGTACAACATGGACGACAAGACGGTGATGACCAGCGGCGGCGCAGAACGCGTGGGACTCGACGGTGCTTTCGTCAAGGTGAAACTGGCCAATGGCGAGAAGAAACAGATTATGCACGACATTCCCGAACATACCGAGGGCGTGAAGTTCATCTTCTCACTGCTCACCGATCCTGAAATCGGTGTCATCAAGGACCTGAAGGAGATCGATGCCGTAGGCCACCGCATGGTGCATGGCGGCGAGAAGTTCAACAAGTCGGTGCTGCTCACCGATGAGGTGCTGCAGGCCTTCGAGGCCGTGAGCGACCTGGCTCCGCTGCACAACCCTGCCAACCTGAAGGGCGTGAACGCCGTGAAGGAGCTGATGCCCGGTCTACCTCAGGTGGGTGTGTTCGACACCGCCTTCCATCAGACCATGCCAGCCAAGGCATATATGTATGCCATCCCCTACGAGCTGTATGAGAAGTACGGTGTTCGTCGCTACGGCTTCCACGGAACGAGCCATCGCTACGTGTCGGCCCGCGCCCTGGAGTTCCTCGGCATGAAGCCCGAAGGCACGAAGGTTATCACCTGCCACGTGGGCAACGGCGGTTCAATCGCTGCCGTGGTCGACGGCAAGTGCGTCGACACCTCAATGGGCCTCACCCCACTGGAAGGTCTGGTGATGGGTACTCGCTCAGGCGACATCGACGGCGGTGCCGTGACCTTCATTGAGAAGAAGTGCGGTCTCGATGCCGATGGCATGAGCAATCTGCTGAACAAGAAGAGCGGTGTGGCCGGTATCACCGGCGGCAGCAGCGACATGCGCGACGTGGAGAACGCTGCCAAGGCTGGCGACAAGCGTGCTCAGCTGGCTCAGGACATGTATTTCTATCGCATCAAGAAGTACATCGGTGCATACGCAGCAGCGATGGGAGGTGTCGATGTGATCGTGTTCACCGCCGGTGTGGGCGAGAACCAGGTCAGCATGCGCTCTGAGGTCTGCAAGGGTCTGGAGTTCCTTGGCGTGAAGTTCGACGAACAGAAGAACAACGTTCGCGGCGAAGAGGCCATCATCTCTGCCGACGATTCGAAGGTGAAGGTCGTTGTCATCCCCACCGACGAGGAGCTGATGATTGCTACCGACACGATGAACCTGCTGTAAGCTGCGTCACTAACGGATATTGAAAAGAGGTCTGGCTACCAATCGGGGTAGTCAGACCTCTTTCGCTTTTTTAGTAACGGTGAAAAATGATTTATCGTCCCAACTTAGTTTTTTTGAAGGAGAGTGAGTCAGAGAGGATAGTCATCGAAGGCATAGAGCACGGTGGAGAGGTAGCGTTCGCCCGTATCAGGCAGCAAGACGACCACCTTCTTGCCTTTGTTTTCGGGGCGCTTGGCCACCTCGGCAGCGGCAAAGGCAGCGGCTCCGGCAGAGATGCCTACAAGCAATCCTTCCTGCTGAGCCAACTGGCGACCCGTGCGGATGGCATCGTCGTTCT
Organism: uncultured Prevotellaceae bacterium; assembly: GCA_902771445.1. Lineage (GTDB taxonomy): Bacteria > Bacteroidota > Bacteroidia > Bacteroidales > Bacteroidaceae > Prevotella. The sequence continues at coordinate 10,767 of CACXXD010000057.1, read as the reverse complement.
CCACGTCGAACACCTCATCGATGATGCCAGCATCGTAGGTCTTAGGCACGAAGCCAGCACCGATGCCCTGAATCTTGTGCGGACCGCTCTGTCCACCGTTCAGCACAGGCGACGACTTAGGTTCCACAGCAATGACCTTCACGTTGGGGTTCAGCTCCTTCAGTCGCTTGCCCACACCAGATATGGTACCACCAGTACCCACACCTGCCACGAAGATGTCCACCTCGCCGTCGGTCTGTTCCCATATCTCCACACCCGTCGTAGCATAGTGCTTGGCGGGATTGGCCGCATTCTCAAACTGCTGCAAGATGACACTTCCGGGAATCTCGTCGCGCAAAGCCTCGGCAGCACGGATAGCACCCGGCATGCCATCCTTGCCAGAGGTCAGTCGCACCTCGGCACCGTAGGCTTTCACCAGATTGCGGCGCTCCACACTCATCGTCTCGGGCATGGTGAGGATGAGGTGATAGCCCTTGACGGCACTGACCAGTGCCAGTCCTACGCCCGTGTTGCCGCTGGTAGGTTCGATGATGGTAGCACCAGGCTTCAAGATGCCTTTCTGTTCAGCATCCTCGATCATGGCCAGTGCGATGCGATCCTTCACACTGCCGCCAGGGTTGAAATACTCTACCTTGGCAATGACCGGAGTGTCAAGTCCTTTACTTTCAGAATACTTGTTGAGCTCAAGAAGTGGGGTATTGCCGACGAGCTCAGTCAGCGATTTTGCTATTTGTGCCATAATAATCTTCAATTTTCAATTTCTTCAGCGGAAGCCAATTTTCAATTTTCAATCTTCAATTTTCAATTTCTTCAGCGGAAGCCGATTTTCAATTTTTAATCTTCAATTTTCAATTTCAAATCAGCTCCAGTGCCTGTTTGATGTCGTCGATGATGTCGTCGATATGCTCAGTACCAATAGAGAGACGGACGGTCGACGGTGTGATGTGCTGTTCGGCCAGTTCCTCAGGCGACAACTGCGAGTGGGTGGTGGTGTAGGGATGAATCACCAGACTCTTCACGTCGGCTACGTTGGCCAACAGCGAGAAGATCTGCAGCGAGTCGATGAAGCGCCAAGCCTCTTCCTGACCTCCCTTGATTTCGAAGGTGAAGATGCTGCCACCACCTTTAGGGAAGTACTTGTGATAGAGCGCATGGTCAGGATGCTCCGACAATGCCGGATGGTTCACGCGAGCCACCTTCGGATGCGACCGCAGGAACTCGACCACCTTCAGTGCGTTCTCCACATGTCGCTCCACGCGCAGTGAGAGCGTTTCGAGTCCTTGCAACAGGATGAAGGCATTGAAGGGCGAGAGGGTAGCGCCGGTATCGCGCAGGATGACGGCACGAATGCGGGTGACAAAGGCCGCAGCACCAGCCACGTCGGCAAACACGGCTCCGTGATAAGAAGGATCGGGCTTGGCCAGCGTAGGATAGCGGTCGGCATTGGCCTTCCAGTCGAAATGACCACCATCAACGATTACGCCTCCAAGGCTTGAGCCGTGACCACCCAGAAACTTCGTGGCCGAATGGACTACGATGTCGGCACCGTGCTCCAAAGGACGAATCAGATAGGGCGTGCCAAACGTGTTGTCGACGATGAGCGGCAGATGATGGCGATGCGCCACCTCGGCCACACCCTCGATGTTGAGCACGTCGCAGTTAGGATTGCCGAAGGTCTCGGCATATATTACTTTTGTGTTGGGTTGGATGGCGGCCTCAAGCGCCTCGAGGTCGTTCACGTTGATGATGGTATTGGTGATGCCCTGCGTACTGAGTGTATGGGTAATCAGGTTATAGGAGCCGCCATACAGATTGTCGGCTGCCACGATATGATCGCCGGCCTGCACGATGTTCTGTAGTGCGTAGGTGATGGCAGCAGCGCCGGAGGCCACGGCCAGTCCGGCCACACCGCCCTCCAGGGCAGCCACGCGGTCCTCGAACACGCCCTGCGTCGAATTGGTCAGTCGACCGTAAATATTACCTGCATCGCGCAGACCGAAGCGATCGGCAGCATGCTGTGAATTGCGAAAAACGTAAGAGGTGGTCTGATAGATGGGTACTGCACGGGCTCCCGTAGCAGGATCGGCTTGTTCCTGACCAACATGCAGCTGCAACGTCTCGAAGTGAAGTTTTTTCTGTGCCATAATCTTTATTCCTTTCTTTTATTTTTTATGTTTGTTATTCGTTCTGATTGACGATGCAAAGGTACGACGTTTGGAAATATCCACCAAATTTCTTGCCTTTTTCAAAAAATATCACTAAATTTGCAAAATTCAAAGAACAAACAACCAAGAACAGCTCAAAACAAGGGCTTCAACAGAAAAATATTCTAAAGACATGACCGAAACGCTGGACGAGACCGACTTGCAGATACTACGGACACTGCAACGCAACGCAAAACTGACCACCAAAGAGCTGGCCGATGCCGTGCATCTGACCCCTACTCCTGTCTTTGAGCGACAGAAAAGGCTGGAGCGAAAGGGCTACATCAAAAAGTATGTGGCCGTGCTCGATGCCGACAAGCTCGACATGAGCCTGCAGGTGTACTGCAAGGTGAAACTGAAACAGATTAACCACCAGATAGCCAACAACTTCACCCGCCGCATCATGCTCATACCCGAGGTGACGGAGTGCTACAACACTTCGGGAGCCTACGACTATCTGCTGAAGGTCTATGCCCGCGACATGAAGCAATATCAGGAGTTCATACTCAACAAACTGGGACAGATCGAGGAACTCAGCTCCATCGAGAGCACGTTCGTCATGAGCGAGGTGAAGCAGAGCTACGGCCTCAACATTTAGCTTTCTCGATGTCCCGACGGCTCTTCGACTTCGTGACGAGCATCACACCGCTGAACACAAGCACCACGGCCAAGGCCTGCGTCCACTTCAGCACGCCTATGCCCATCATGACACTCACCGTGACCGACACCAAAGGCTGCACGTAGTTGTAGACCGACACCACCGTGGGGCGAAGGGTCTTCTGGCCAATCATGGTGAGGATATAGCCCACGTAGGTGCCGAAGAAGACCACATAGCCGGCCTCCAGCCACGTCTTTGTGGGGATAGGCACGCTGACCACCGTGCTGACATGAGTGAACGTGAAGGGTACGACCATCAACGATGCCCAAAGGAACATCCACTTATTGATGGTGAAAACGGTGTAGCGACGAATGAGCGACTGAAACAGCGACAGATAGAGGGCAAAGGAGAACTGCGCTCCAAGGCAAAGCAGATCGCCACGGATGTCGCCCACTTTGTCGCTGGCATGGGCCGCACTGGTCAGGATCAGGATGAGCGCACCGCTACAGCCCATCAGCACACCCATCGCCTTCTTGCCCGTGATGGGTTCCTTCAGGATGATGGCAGCAAGAATCATGGCAAAGATAGGCATGGAGGTGGTGACGATACTGGCATTGACGGGCGAAGTGATGCTCAGTCCGATTGTATAACAGCACTGGTTGAGCACCAGTCCGAACACGGCAGCGGCGGCAAAGAGCAGCACGTCTTTCTTGGGAACATGTTCTTTGGGTACGAACAGCGACGTGAGCCAAAACAACACAGCACCGCCCACCACACGAAAGGTCACCATCGTCAGGCCGTCGAGTCCGTGGGTCATGGCATCCTTGCCCACAGGGGCCATCAGTCCCCAGAAGGCGCATGCCAGAAACATGGCCAAATGGGCTATAAGAGGTCTATTCTTGTCTAACATGGGTGCAAATTTACGTGTTTTCATCCAATTTACAGTACAATCCGCCATATTTCTCAGCATTCTTTGTCTTTTTCCTATGAGTGATTTCCCCGACATCTATGGCATCTCTCCCCAATATTGGCATCATAACATTATTTATATATGAATAATGTGGAATCTGAAATAAATTCCATAACTTTGCAGCAACCTTTTTAGAATCATCTTATGAAACAGTATTCTTCCATCATCGTTTTTCTGGTGCTCACCATCCCTTCGATTGTTGTCAGCATACACAGTTACAAGTCAACCGAACGCTATGTGGAGCACGACATGCAACAGGCACTGGCACAGACGTTAAGCGAGAAAGAAAGCGATGTGGTCACGGCAGACACCATCCGCACCTTCAACAGTCATCTGCGGTGGACCGAACTTCGCGGACAGGCGGTGCTCTCGCTTTCCACGCGCCGCTCTGCGTCGGGCAACAGGCAGGAAAAGCTACAGCTACAGGCCGAATGCCCGGCACTGACCATCTGGCAACTGAGCGACCAGCGCCCTTCGATGGCACTGGCTTCGATGGCTTTCGTCTGGGCAATGGGATGCGGACTGCACAGAAGAAAGTCGACCGCAAAGGACTCTCCTTGTGGTGGACTGACCCTCAAAGACGGTCGTTTCTTCAACAGTCATCACACAGAGGTGAAGTTCACGCCCATGCAGCAACAGCTCATGGAACTGTTCTTCTCTGCACCCGACCATCAGTTGTCGAAACAAGCCATCTGCACAGCCCTCTGGCCTAAGAAAGACGATGCCAGCGAGACGTTATATACGCTTATACGCAGGCTGAAGACAGTGCTTGAGGCCGAAGCCGACCTCACCATCACGTCAGACCGCGCTCGCAGCTACCAACTGGTTGGTCTGCCAGCGAAATCCCACCATCGCATGTTTTTGGGCTGAAAAATTTGTCGATATGGAATTTATTCGTAAATTTGCCGATTGAAAAGACGGTGACCGCTCGCTTATCTACGACATTCTCTGTAAGACAGACACGGGCGAATATATAATTGTGGAGATGCAGAACAAGTCTCAGCCGTTCTTCAAGAACCGTAGCGTGTTCTATCTCTCGCGCTCTATCGTGGAACAGGGTGAGAGTGGCAGCGACTGGCGGTATGACGTCAAAGCGGTCTATTTGATTGCCTTCCTGAACTTCCATCTGAAGGACATGGCAGAGGAGTTCCGCACCGATGTTGCGCTGATGGACATGCAGCACAAGACGTTGTTCAGCGACAAGATGCGCATGATAATTCCTGCAACTGCCCTATTTCACCAAGGAGATAGATGAGTGTAACAACATTTTCGAACGAATCATTTACGTATTGAAGCACATGGATATATTACAACGCATGCCGTTCCTAGCCCAGGATGCCGTCTTCAAACGGCTGTCGGAGATTGCCGAGGTCGGCTCGATGACGAAAGAAGAGCGCCGCCAGTATGACGAAAGTCTGAAGCACTATCGCGACACCATCGCCGTGATGCAAGGACAGTATCTGGAGGGCATGGAGAAAGGCATGGAGAAAGGAAGAGCGGAAGGCATGGAGATTGGTATGGAGAAGGGCATGGAGAAGGGCATTGCTACTGCCAACCATGCTAATGCTCGCAGGATGAAGGCCGATAGCATGTCTACGGAACTGATTATGAAATACTGCGGACTGACCCGTCAGGAAGTGGAAGAGTTGTGATCACATGATGGTAAAAGGTCTATGAAATAACCAAAAAACTGCGATTTCATCGACTGTCAGGCAAATGTCAGACTAATGTCAGATGATGTTTGGGTGAAAGAAGAAACTGGGTGCTACCTTTGCATCCAGTTTTTTTATTCACTAAAACATTCATGCACTTATGAAAAGAACATTGTTTTTATTAGTCTGCCTCGCACTTGTCATGATGGTCAAGGCACAGGAACAAATCGAGAGTATCATCATCGCCGACCACGATTCGGCCTACTATGCCCAACAAGCCCAGCTGTGGCAACAAGAAGTAAAGAAACGCCCTAAAGACGGCAATGCCTGGCGTAACCTGTATCATGCGTCATTCTATCAGTCATTTTACACGCGTGACGGTTATGCTGCAACTGAACAGATTCTGAAGGACATGGAGAAGGCCATTCCCGATGAATACGAGTATTTTTGGTGTAAATATAAGCAATTGGCAGGTGGAGAGGAGTCTTTCCCATACGCCGAGGAAGCGCTGAAACGACTGCCCGAACAGATGACTTTCTTCGACTATGACATGATGACGAGTTACCTGACGATGCGCTTCGACGAACCACGGCTGCGTGACTTTGCCAAGCGTTACTATGAGAGTGGCATCTACTCGCCCAGCGTGTTACAATACAACTACAACGAACTGCAAGGCATGGACGAAGGAGGCATCTACTTCGGCAACGGCGATGCGTGCCTTATTCCCAAAATCATATTGCAGTATGGCAAGGGTGTTCATCAGGACAAGCTCGTGGTCTGCCTGCCGTTCCTCGCCATTCCCGACTACCGCAACAAACTGCTCACGCGCCTGGGGATAGACCCTCGGCTCTACCAGTATGAACAGCCCAAGTCTGAAGAGGACTACGACCGACAAGAGCGCGAGTTTGTCAATCTCATCATCAGCCACACCAACCGTCCCATCTATTTCTCAACATTCAACAGCGAAAAGGTGAACGCCCCTTGGCAGAAAAATCTCTACAATGAGGGTCTCACGCTGCGCTACTCACCCACAAAATACGACAACATGGCCGTGATGCGCCGCAACGTGGAGGAACGCTACCTGTTGGAATACCTGCTGGAATCGTTTGTTCCCGATCAATGGATCACCGCCAACCGGCTGTCAGCCAACTATGCCTACCGACTGCAAGACTTGCTCAGCTATTACAAGAAACACAATGCACAACGCTATAAGTGGCTGATGCGGATACTGATGAGCGGCATAGACAAAGCAACCTTACCGGAAGAACAGAAGGACCACTACAGACAGATGCTGTCAGGAAAATAACAGTCGCTATGAGCTTTTTCGCATCGCCCGCAGGGACTGTAACAGCACACTCAGCACAATGAGCGAGATGCCCAGATAGAACGAGAAGTTAACTTCGCGGCCTTCACCGAAGATGAGGAAAGCCAGGACGATGGTGTAACAAGGTTCCAGATTGTAAGTGAGATTCACCGTAAAAGCTGACAGCCGCTTCAAAGCCTGAATCTGCAACAGATACATGCCCACCGTGCAGAACAGGGCATGGCAGAGCATGAACCAAAGGTTAGTACCCTCAGGCACAACAACTACGGGCTGACTGCTGGGGAAAAACCACAGATAGACTGGAATAATGGCCGAGACGGCAATGAGTCCACCCGACATCTGCGACATCAGTACGTCGCGACTGCGCACGCCCACCGATGCCTGCTTGTTGAAGATGACGTAGAGCGCACACACGAGCGACGACACGATGCCTATCATGATGCCATAGCGATAGCGAGCATCAAACGAGAAGATGCAGAGCACGCCAGCCACGGTGATGAGCGAAAAAAGCAGTTCGAGCCAAGAGAAATTTCTCTTCAAAATGAGAGGTTCGCAGACGGCAGTAAAGAAGCCCACCAGCGAGAAGCAGATGACCCCGATGCTCACGTTCGAGGCCTTGATGGAGCCATAGAAGAGCATCCAGTGGAGCCCCAGCAACGCACCGCAGCCGCTCAGTTGCAGAAACTTGCGCCAGCTCACCTTGGGCAAGCCAGTGAACACCAGCAGAATGGCGCTGGTGAACAGCATGCGATACCACACAATGTCAACCTCGTTCAGCGTGATCAGCTTGCCAAACAATCCCGTAAAGCCAGCCAAGAGCACACTGAGATGCAACTGAACAAAACCTTTCTTAATCTCTGTCATACCAACTATTCTTCCTTTCTGCCCTTACCTTCATGAGCAAACATACGCTCACAATGCCGTTTGAAAAAAAATTCTTGTTAGTCTTGCAATAAGAAAGGAGGAAATCGTCAAATCGGTTTCCCCCTCTCTCTCCTTATCTTTCAGAAAAAAATTACGCGTCGATGTTTGCGTAGGTTGCGTTCTTCTCTATGAACTCGCGGCGCGGTTCCACATCGTCGCCCATCAGCATGGAGAAGATCTCGTCGGCCTCGGCAGCATTCTCGATGGTCACCTGCTTCAGCAGACGGTTCTCGGGATTCATGGTTGTCTCCCAGAGCTGTTCGGGGTTCATCTCACCCAGACCTTTGTATCGCTGCGTATGCACGGCACGCTCGTCGCCTGCGGCATTCTGGTCGATGAACATCTGGCGCTGCTGGTCGGTGTAGCAGTATTCCGACAGCTTCTTATAGGTACATTTATAAAGAGGTGGAGTAGCGATGTAGAGGTGACCACCCTGAATGACCTGCGGCATGAAGCGATAGAAGAGTGTCATGATGAGCGTGTCGATGTGCGAGCCATCGACATCGGCATCGGTCATGATGATAATCTTGTCGTAGCGCAGCTTGTCAATGTTGGCCTCGCGGTCGCCCTCGCCGTCGACACCGAAGCGCACGCCGATGGACTGAATGATGTTCATGACCGACTCGGCCTCGAACACGCGGTGCCACTGCACCTTCTCTACGTTCAGAATCTTTCCGCGCAGAGGCAGAATGGCCTGGAAGTGACGGTCGCGTCCCTGCTTGGCCGAACCGCCTGCGGAGTCACCCTCGACGAGGAATATCTCGCAGTTCTTCGGGTCACGGTTAGAGCAGTCGGCCAGCTTACCAGGCAGTCCGCCGCCCGTCATGGGGTTCTTGCGCTGCACGCTCTCACGCGCCTTGCGTGCTGCAATACGAGCCGTGGCAGCCAGCACCACCTTGTCGCAGATGAGCTTGGCCTCCTTGGGGTGCTCCTCCAGATAGTTGGACAGTGCCTCGCTCACAGCCTGCTGTACAGCGCCTGCCACCTCAGAGTTGCCCAGCTTGGTCTTGGTCTGTCCTTCAAACTGAGGTTCAGCCACCTTGATAGAGATGACAGCCGTCAGTCCCTCGCGGAAGTCCTCGCCTGCAATCTCGATCTTGGCCTTCTCAATCTGCTTTGAGATCTGCGGATCGGCATCGGCGTAAGCCTTCAGCGTGCGGGTCAAGGCCATGCGGAAGCCCGTCAGATGGGTACCGCCCTCGATGGTATTGATATTGTTGACGTAGGAGTGGATGTTCTCCGAATAGTCCGTGTTGTACATCACGGCCACTTCGATAGGCACACCCTGTTTCTCGGTCTTCAGATAGATGACATCGTCGAACAGGTGCGTGCGATGGCGGTCCACATAGCGCACGAACTCCTTCAGTCCTTCCTTGGCATGGAACACCTCAGGCTGACGGATGTTGCCCTCTTCGTCAGGCCGCATGTCAGTGAGCGTAATGGTGATACCGGCATTCAGATAGGCCAGTTCGCGCATGCGCTTGGCTATAATGTCATATTTATATTCGGTAGTGGTGAAGATGGTGCCGTCGGGCCAGAACTGCTGGCGCGTGCCAGTCAGATCGGTGTCGCCCACGATCTTCACGTCGTACAGGGGCTTACCCTTCTCGTATTCCTGCTGATAGATATGTCCGTTGCGGAAAACCTGCGACTTCATGTGCGTCGACAGTGCATTCACGCAGCTGACACCCACGCCGTGCAGACCGCCCGACACTTTATAGCTGCCTTTGTCGAACTTACCACCGGCATGCAGCACGGTCATGACCACCTCGAGAGCCGACTTGTGCATCTTCTCGTGCTCGTCGACGGGGATGCCACGACCGTTGTCCTGTACGGTGATCGAGTTATCCTCGTTGATGGTCACCTCGATGTGGGTGCAATAGCCAGCCATTGCCTCATCGATAGAGTTGTCGACGGTTTCGTTTACGAGATGGTGCAGTCCTTTCTCACTAATATCGCCGATGTACATAGCGGGTCGCTTGCGCACGGCTTCCAGTCCTTCGAGCACCTGAATATTACTCGCGGAATAGTTTTCTGTTTGATTCTGTTCTTCAGCCATTTTTTCAATAATGTCCTTAATAGGGTGCAAAGTTACGAAAAAAAAGCGACAAAGACGAATGAAATCACTTTTTATTCTTTGTCTTTTCCCTATTTTAAGTAATCGTCAATAATAACATGGGACAATCTCTTTTCGTCTGTTCAGACGATTTGTTCCAAACTATTTCAACCATACACCACAAAATAAATTGGGACGAATCACCTTCGCCCCAATTTATCCTTAATTCAGACTGGTCGTCTTATTTTCTGACGACCTTCTGTCCATTCTGAATCACGATGCCGCTGGTAGAGTCCTTGGCAGCCACACCGTTAGTACGATAGACTTGAGCGGCGGGATGCTCCACCACTTTGGCACTGCGCACACCGACGGTGCCTTCCGTCAGTGTCTGATACTCCTGCTGCGCCTTCTTCATCTGAGCGATGAAGGCTTCGCTGCTCTGCAGCTTGCAGAAGCCGACACTGGCTGCGGTGCGACTGGCATCGACATCGCTCTGCCAGTGAGCACCCACGATGACGCGACTGTTGCAGTAATCCCAGCCACGGCTGAAAATCTGCTCAGCACGCTCAGGGGCTATCTGCGCCAGCAGCAGCGTGATGCCCCAGCCACGCAGACTGTGGCCGGAGGGATAGCTGCCCTCACCCCGAAGGTCATCCTCCTCGTGCGAAGGCATGGAGTCGTCGAAACGTTCGAAGGGGCGCTGACGGTGATAGAACTCCTTAGGCTCCTTGCGCATGGGGTCGGTAGTGGCCAGACTGGTCTCTAGCAGCTTCCATATCTCAGGCGTGCTGGTAGGATTGATTTCCAGTCCGAAGGCATCCTTCCACTGTAGGAAGAGCTTGGCATGGTCGTTCCACTCGGCATCGGCGATGGCCAGTGCCACGCGCTCGGCATCCTGCCGCTGCTGCTTGCCCCAACCGTAGCGCACCACGTCGTTGGCAAACTCAGGGCTGTCGAATGCCGGCGGTGCCGGCATGATGTTGAGCAATCGGGGCATCTGCTCCAGTTCGAAATAGGGTGTCACGGCATCCTGTGCCTG
>CACXXD010000056.1 GCA_902771445.1 uncultured Prevotellaceae bacterium | reverse complement strand
GAGACCGTCGAGCAGTCGCTGAGCGTAGGCCGACACACGCAGGCACCACTGGCGCATCTTCTTCTGTTCGACGGGATAGCCGCCGCGCTCAGAGACACCGTTGACCACCTCGTCGTTGGCCAGCACCGTACCCAGTGCCGGACACCAGTTGACCATCGTCTCGGCCAGGTAGGCGATGCGGTAGTTCATGAGCACCTCCTGCTTCTTCTTCTCAGAGAACTTGTCCCAATCGCTGGCAGTGAAGTGCAGCTCCTCGGTACCCAGCGCACCGCAGTTTTGGGTACCCATCAGCTCGAAGTGCTCGATGAGCTTGATGATGGGCTGAGCCTTCTGGCTGGACGTGCTGAAATAGGAGCGGAACATGCGCTGGAAGGCCCACTGCGTCCACTTGTAGTAGCTTGGGTCGCACGTGCGCACCTCGCGGTCCCAGTCGAACGAGAAGCCTATCTTGTCGAGCTGTTCGCGGTAGCGGTTGATGTTCTGTTCGGTAGTGATGGCGGGATGCTGACCCGTCTGTATGGCATATTGTTCGGCAGGCAGTCCGTAGGCATCGTAGCCCATCGGGTTGAGCACGTTGAAGCCCTTCAGTCGCTTGTAGCGGGCATAGATGTCGCTGGCGATGTAGCCCAGCGGATGTCCCACGTGCAATCCGGCTCCAGAAGGATAGGGAAACATGTTGAGCACATAGAACTTCTTTTTCTTCTCGTCCTCGACCACCCGGTAGGTTCCGTTCTCCACCCATCGGCGTTGCCACTTCTTTTCGATCTCTCTGAAATTGTATTCCATAATATATGTTGGATTTGGTATATAACTTTGGTGCAAAGATACGAAAGATTTCAGAAAATCCATTCAATATTTTCATCATTTATATATAAATCATCTCAGAATGCTTTGCCAAATGGAAAAAAATGTATATTTTTGCACCACTATATTGTGTTATAATTATTCACTAATTAAAAAATCTATGGTAAAAAATCTACGCTTTTTATTGATGAGCATGCTTGTCATGCTCGGTATGACGGTCATGGCAGACGACCTGACGGTGACATTCATCCCCGGCGAGACAGTGGGTTCGAACACAACGGCCTCGGGTGAAGACACGATGACCAAGGACGGCATCACCATCAGCACCACCAGCGGCGGTCTGGCTGCCGCTCAGTATCGTATGGCCAAGGGCAGCGTGACCACCATCAGCTCTGCGGTGGGCAACATCACGAAGATTGTGTTCACCTGCACTGCCAGCGGTGATACAAAGTATGGCCCCGGCTGCTTTGCTGCACAGGAAGGCTACAGCTATGAGGACGCGGAAGGCACGTGGACGGGCAATGCCGCATCGGTGACGTTCGAGGCTGAGTCGGCTCAGGTGCGTGCCACTCAGATTGTGGTCTATGTAGGCGAAGGCGGTGGTGAGACCCCCGATCCCGATCCAGAACCAGAACCAGACCCTGAGCCCGTTGACGCAGTGAAGGCTACTTGCGCTGAGATCATTGCCGGTGCCGACGGTACTGTGTATGAGGTGAAAGGTGTTTGCACTGAGATCAAGAACACGCTCTATGGCAACTGGATGCTGACCGACGAGACAGGTGAGGTGTACATCTATGGTACGCTCGATGCTCAGGGCCAGCCAAAGAACTTTGAAAGTCTGGGCATCGAGGTGGGCGACACCATCACCGTGAAGGGTCCGAAGACGACCTACAAGGAGACTGTTGAGCTGGTAAACGTTAGTGTGATAGCGATTGCCAAGAAGCAGGGCGGCGACGATCCCGAGCCATCGTTGAAGAATGTGACCGTAGCCGAGGCACTGGCCATCATCGACGCGCTGGAGCCCAAGGCCGTGACGGAAGAGACCTATCTGATTGAAGGCTATGTCGTTTCGCTCGACGAGGAGTTCAATCCCGTCTATGGCAACTACACACTGAACCTGGGCGACACGCCGAACGCTGCCGTCACGCTGAAGGTGTATCGTGCCAAGGATGCCGACAACCAGAAGTTCACCGAAGACATCGTGAAGGTGGGCAACAAGATTCAGGTTCAGGGCAAGTTGCAGAAGTACGTCAAGGGCGAGGAAGTGATTCCCGAGACCTATAACGCTGTCATCCTGACCGTCGACGGCAAGAGCACGAGCGGCATCAACGTCGTGAAGGCTGTGAACCGCTTCGAGGGAGCCATCTACAACATGAAGGGTCAGCGCGTGAATAGTCCTTCTCGCGGACTGTACATCATGAACGGCAAGAAGTACTTTGTGAAGTAAGAAATCATTAAAAAAATAAAAACACCGCGACAGAACGCATCTGTTGCGGTGTTTTTGTTTATATTTGCACTAATTTTTTCAGATTATATATGAAAAGACTGATATTTCTTTTATTCTTGCTGCTGCCCCTCATGGCCGTGGCACAGGAACCAGACTCTGCCCAACTGGTGATGGACTCGCTGAGACGGGAGTTGCAGGAACTGCGACTGAAGGAGATCATCATGCAACATGCACTCGACTCGACCGGACAGTCGGCTCGCGAGGACTCCCTGCGACTGGTTAGGCGCAAGATGCACATCGACTCGCTGAAAAGCATCACCCCCGGCGTGCCAGTCATCGTAGAGAAAGACACGCTCTTCATTCTCTATGCCTCACTGGGTGGCGAGGGTCCCGTACACCGTGCCGAAGACATCACCTATAAGATATTGCAGTTAGGAAAGAGTCTGCGCACGACAACCGACACGCTCACTGTGTTTGACTCAGAGCTGACCAGCGACGTGATGAGCGGACAGTTCGTGCTGGTGCCTGTCAGCGACCTCGACGGACTGTGGGCTGGCATGAGCAGGCAGGAACTGGCCCATGTCTATATGGGCATCATAGACAAGAAGATAAAGAAAATGCAGGCCGAATATGGACTGCAAGCCAAGTTGCGCGGCATGACATGGGCGGCGGCGCTCATTGTTCTGCAAATCGTGTTCTTCGTGCTCACGGCCCGCTTCACGGGTTGGATGAGAAAGGAAATCATGGACGGACTGCGCGGGCGCATGAAGCCGCTGGTGGTGAAAGGCTATGAGCTGCTGAACGTCAGACAGTCGAAGCGCATCCTGCTCTTCCTGACGCGTGCGCTGCAAGTGATACTCGTGCTGATACAGCTGTTCATCTCGCTGCCCCTGCTGTTCAGCATCTTCCCCGAGACGGAGAAGTTCACCTGGAACATGATCAACTACGTGTGGGAACCGCTGCGCGACATGGTTGTCTCGTTCATTCACTACTTCCCCAAGCTGGTGAAGATAGGCGTCATCATCTTCGTGGTGAGATGGATGCTGAAGGGCATCAAGCACCTGAGCGACGAGATAGAGGCAGGACGGCTGAAGATAGACAGCTTCTATCAGGACTGGGCTCAGCCTACGTATCACATCATTCGGATCTTTATCATTGCCTTTACGCTCATCGTGGTCTGGCCGTTGCTGCCGGGCAGTGACTCGGGCATCTTCAAAGGTGTGTCGATCTTCGTGGCGGCACTGTTCTCACTGGGCTCAACGGCCTCGATCGGCAACCTGATCTCGGGTATCATCATCACTTATATGCGGCCTTTCATCGTGGGCGACTTCGTTCAGATTGGCGAGCGCGAAGGAACGGTCATCGAGAAGAATGCCTTCGTGACCCGTCTGCGCGACATCAAGGAGAACATCATCACCGTGCCTAACAACTCTATCCTGTCGTTGCCTACGGTCAACTATACGGCAGGGGTGCGTAATGCAGGGGGAACCATCGTGCACAGTGACTTCACCTTTACATATAAGGTGCATCGCGAACAGATTGAGCCGCTGTTGCTGGAGGCGGCAGGCCGCTGCAGACTGATACTGAAGACTCCCCCACCCTTCGTGCTCGTCACGCAGCTGGAGGACTTCTACACGCGCTATCAGATCAATGCCTATACCACTGAGTCACAACGACTCTTCGAGGTCTACAGTGAACTGCATAAGAATATTCTGGACGTGTTCAAGGAGAATGACCTTGAACCGACTTCAAGTCATTTCGTAAAACTGTCTTAAATGAAAACCGAATATAGAAAGCTTCGTACAATAGAGATGAAACGACTCACGGTGGAAGAGTTCCGTGAGGCTGAGAAACTGCCGCTGGTGGTGGTGCTCGACGATGTGCGGTCGATGTATAATGTGGGTTCGGTGTTCCGCACCAGCGATGCCTTTCGCGTGGAGCAATTATGTCTGTGCGGCATCACCTCTACCCCACCCCATCCCGAGATTCACAAGACAGCACTGGGCG
The DNA here is from genome assembly GCA_902771445.1 of uncultured Prevotellaceae bacterium. Taxonomy (GTDB): domain Bacteria; phylum Bacteroidota; class Bacteroidia; order Bacteroidales; family Bacteroidaceae; genus Prevotella. The sequence continues at coordinate 15,537 of CACXXD010000056.1, read as the reverse complement.
CTGAGGATAGCGTGGAGTGGCAGTACTTTGACACAGCACTCGAGGCCGTGACGCAACTGAGAGAGAAGGGCTACACCGTGCTGTCGGTAGAGCAGGCGGAAGGGAGCACTTCCCTACCCTCTTTCTGCGCTCAGCAAGGCCGTAGATATGCCGTGGTGCTGGGCAATGAGGTGAAAGGTGTGCATCAGGAAGTGATCGATGCGAGCGACGGCTGTCTGGAGATTCCTCAGCTGGGTACGAAGCACTCCATGAACGTGTCGGTCACGGCAGGCATCATCATCTATGAGTTTGCCAAAGCCCTCGTGCTTTAGTTTTTGTTGGCTGTCCTTGTGGGCTGCCATTCATGGCAGCAATCATTATCTGTTATCATGACCGAAGAAGAAAAACAAAAGAGAAAAGCCATCAACGAGCAGAAGGCCCGCTTTGCCGGTCCTACGCGTCCCTCCATGCTTCGCAGGAGCGACTATCACGACTACACCGACCGTCGGATGTATCTCATCACCATGACGACCGAGGGCAGACGTCCGTTGCTGGGCCATCTTGAGGGCTCGACAGAAGAGGCGCATGTAGTGCCTTCGGCGGTGGGGGCGGCGGTCATTCGCCAGTGGAATGGCATCGCTGGGTTTTATCCGCAGATAAGGATTATTGCCACCTGTCTCATGCCCGATCACTTTCATGGAATTCTTTTCGTGTCGGCACAGCTGCCCGTACACTTGGGGGTGGTGATAAGAGGCTTCAAGCAGGGCTGCACCAAAGAATACAGGCAGATAGCCGCCATGAATGGCGGCCCACAGCAACCCTGCCTCCCACAGCAACCCAACAGCCGACAGCAACCCACTGGCACCATCAAGCCCGTCGGTAGGGTCGTTGTGGGTTGCGATTCATCGCAACAACAACCCCCTTCCCTCTGGTCTTCGGGCTATAACGACCGAATCCTGAAGGAGAGGGGCCAGCTGGACCGTTGGATTGCTTACTTGAAAGACAACCCCCGCCGACTGGCCATGAAACGGGCGCATCCAGAGCTGTTTCGCGTCACGACTGCCCTACCCTTGCTTGGCACTACTTTCTCATCGTTGGGCAACCTCTTCCTTTTGAACAAGCCAGAACGGGTGCAGGTGCAGTGCTCACGTAGTCTGACACCAGCACAGATAGAAGAAAGAAAGGCCTTTTTCCTAAAACTTGCAGCCGAGGGGGCGGTGATTGTTTCGCCCAGTATCAGCGACGGCGAAAGGGCCATCGTAGAGGCCGTCTACGAAGCAGGCTATCCCCTCATTCTGCTCATGAAAAAAGGCTTCCACGAATTGCAGAAGCCTCCTAAACACTTTTTTGATGCCTGCGCCGAAGGGCGGCTGTTGTGGCTATCGCCTTTTGCCTATAGCAATCGGCCTGTGCCGCTGTATAGGGAGATGTGCTTGCAGCTCAATGAGTTTGCCCGGCGCATCTGCGAGGAGTTGTAGGAGTTGTCGCCATGAATGGCGACCCACAACAACCCTGCGACCCACAATAACCCATGAAGCCCCTAAAGCCCACAGCAACCTGCGGAACTACTCTGCCGAGAAGTCGCTCTTCCCTACTCCACAGATGGGGCATACCCAGTCTTCGGGAATATCTTCGAAAGCAGTGCCGGGAGCTATACCGCTGTCAGGATCGCCTACCTCAGGGTCGTAGACATAACCGCATACATCACATACGTACTTTTTCATAATTCTCAATTTGTTTTTAGTTATTAATAATTCGACCCGCATTGCTGTTCTCTTTGCTTAGCAATTGGTCTATTTTCTCAATCACTCTTTCAGGACGGATGTTGTTCATGCAGGCATAATCGCCTCGCTGACAGGGTTTCTTGCCATAGATGCTGCACGGACGACAGTCCAGTTCGCTGAGCTGGATGGCATTGTCGAGCGACTGTTTCCATCCCAGGAAGCCTGCACTGGGATGGGTGGCTCCCCAGATGCTGACGACTGGCGTGGCCGTGAGCGAAGCCATGTGCATGTTGGCTGAGTCCATAGACACCATCACGTCGAGATGGCTCATGACAATCAGTTCCTGATAAAGGTTCTCGGTATGCTTGCCAATGTACATGCATGATTCCCACTTCTCTTCCCACTGGCTGAAGACCGCCTCTTCCTGCTCGCCACGTCCGAAGAGGAAGATGCGCGACTTGGGATACTTCCTGACCAGTCCGTCGATGACCTGTTCCATCAGGTTGAGCGGATAGATCTTGCCTTCGTAGGTGGCAAAGGGCGCAATGCCTATCCAGTGCTCCCACGACCGTTTGGGACCCACGGCTCTGGCCACCAGATTGAGGTTGCCCTTTGGCGGTACGGGCGGTAAAGGCTCGGTATGGCTGTCGAAGATGGACCTGAAGCACAGGTTCTTAGAATCGATGGGATAGCCCAGACGTGCGAACACGTCGATATAGTTTTCGAACGAGGTGGGCATGGGTTCCGACAGGTTGTAGGGCTTTTTGTTGACAAGTTCCCTGCGCTGCCTGCGGTGCTTGTCGATATGTGCTACGCGATAGCGTCCCAGATTGAAGCGCAAACGTAGGTAGTCGCTTCTCAGCACGTTGTGCAGGTCGGCCACTGCCGTAAACTGCTTGGCTACGAGTCGGCGGTAGAGGGCATTGAGCCCCTTCACACCGTGATACTCGTTCTTGAAGTCAGCCGCCATGAAGTTGACGTTCGGGGCGAGGTCTTCGAAAAAAGTGCGTGATGAGTTGCGACTGAGCACGGTGATGCGCACCTGCGGATATTGGCGGGCCAGCGCCCAGACGACAGGCACCGTCATGGCTACATCACCAAGCGCTGAAAAGCGAATGACAAGAATGTGCTCGTGCTTCATAAATAGATTAGTAGATATATGAAAGCATTGAGAAAGGAGCAATGCCCCGTTCTCAACGCTTTGGCTTTTAGTTTTTCTTGTAGAGCACCGGGTTGGTGCTGGGGTCGTTATACATCTTCATCTGGCGGTAGACCTTCATGATCTTCCTGCCGCTCTGATAGTCGTCGAACAGCTGGTCGAGTGCCAGCGAGAGGTCTTTCTGCTGTTCCAGCAAGACTTTCAGCTTGGCTTGACACTTCTTGCGATGACTATCGTCGGCATCCTTGCGGTCGACCTGCTCCTGCATGTGATAGATTTTCAGTGCCAGGATGCTCAGCCGGTCGACGGCCCATGCGGGACTTTCGGTGTTCAGTCGGGCATCGGGTAGGGGAGTGACGTCGCTGTAGAGTCGGTAGAAATAGGTGTCTATGTCTTCCACCAGATTGGTGCGTTCCTGATTGGAGCGGTCAATGAGTCTTTTCAGCGACAATGCTTCATGCGGATTGATGTGCGGATCGCGGATGATGTCCTCGTAGTGCCATTGCACGGTGTCGATCCAGCATTTTGTGTAGAGACTGTATTCAATCGAGTCCCGGCTGTAGGGATTATGGATAGCTGCATCGACGTTGTCTGTCAAGTGGTAATCGTCAATCACTTGTCGGAAAATGCGATTAGCTTGTTCTGTAAAAGTCATATTGTCGATTTGTTTATATTTTTTTTCACATTAATGTGTATGCAAAACTACGTAAACTTTTTTAATTTACCAACAAATCGGGTTATTATTTAAATATTATTACTGAAAAAAGTTGTATCTTTGCAAACTGTAAAAATAATAAAGAAAAAAATGGCAAAGAAAGACGGGCAGTTGACGCCCATGATGCAGCAGTTCTTCGATTTGAAGAAGAAGCATCCCGACGCAGTACTTTTGTTCAGATGTGGTGACTTCTATGAGACTTACTGCGACGATGCGGTGATTGCTGCACGCATTCTGGGCATCACGCTGACCAAGCGCAACAACGGCGCAGGCGTGAAGGGCGACGAGATGGCGGGCTTTCCGCATCATGCCCTCGACACCTATCTGCCCAAGCTGATCAGGGCCGGCAAGCGCGTGGCCATCTGCGATCAGCTGGAAGACCCCAAACTGACGAAGAAGCTGGTGAAGCGTGGCATCACCGAACTGGTGACGCCGGGTGTGGCCCTGAGCGACAATGTGCTGAACTACAAGGAGAACAACTTTCTGGCTTCGGTCTACTTCGGACGGGCAGCTTGCGGTGTCAGCTTTCTTGACATTTCTACTGGTGAGTTTCTGCTGGGCGAAGGCACTGCCGACTACGTAGAGAAACTGCTGGGCAACTTTCAGCCCAAGGAGGTGCTCTATGAGCGCAACAAAAAAATTGATTTTGAGAAATATTTTGGTTCCCGATATGTTACTTTCGTGCTCGATGAGTGGGTCTATACAGAAGAGACGGCCCAGCAGAAGCTGTTGCGCCATTTCGGTGTCAAGTCGCTGAAAGGCTTTGGCGTGGCCCATCTGCACTGCGGCATCGTGGCCGCCGGGGCCATTCTGCAATATCTGGAACTGACACAGCACACACAGATAGGCCACATCACTCAGCTCTCGCGGATTGAGGAAGAGAAATACGTGAGGCTCGACAAGTTTACCATTCGTTCACTGGAACTCGTCCAGCCCATGCAGGAGGACGGTCGCTCGTTGCTCGACGTCATCGACCGCACGGTCAGTCCGATGGGCTCGCGCCTGTTGCGCCGCTGGCTGGTGTTCCCCCTGAAGGACCGTAAGCCCATCGAAGAGCGGCTCGATATGGTAGACTGTTTTTTCCGTGAGTCGGACTTCCGGCAGATCATCGACGAGCAGTTGCATAGGGTAGGGGACTTGGAGCGCATCGTGTCGAAAGTGGCCGTTGGGCGCGTGTCGCCCCGCGAGGTCGTTCAGTTGCGTGTGGCCCTGCAAGCCGTGGCTGTGATAAAGGAGGCATGCAAGAGCTTAGGAGAAGAGCGAGACCTCAAGGAGCCTCGCGAACTGGGCGAACGGCTCTCGCTCTGCGAGACGATTCGCGAGCGCATCCTGCGTGAGATAAAGCCCGATCCGCCACAGCAGGTGCAGAAGGGTGGGGTGATCAACGACGGTGTGAGTGCCGAACTCGACGATCTGCGCCACATTGCCTATTCGGGCAAGGACTACCTGTTGCAGATTCAGGAGCGCGAGGCCCAGCAGACGGGCATCCAGTCGCTGAAGATAGGCTACAACAACGTGTTCGGCTACTATCTGGAGGTGCGCAACACCTATAAGGACAAGGTGCCGGCTGAATGGGTGCGCAAGCAGACATTGGCACAGGCTGAGCGCTACATCACCCAGGAGCTGAAGGAATATGAAGAGAAGATTCTTGGGGCTGAAGACAAGATTCTGTCGCTGGAGGCACAGCTTTTTGCCAATCTGGTGAGCGACATACAGAAGTTCATACCGCAGATACAGTTGAATGCCGTCCTGCTGGCTCGTCTTGATGTGCTGCTGGGCTTTGCCAAGACTGCCGAGGAGCACCGCTACGTCAGGCCCGTCATCGACGACAGTGAGGTGATTGACATCAAACAGGGCCGCCATCCGGTCATCGAGACCGAACTGCCTCTGGGCGAGCAATACGTGCCAAACGACATCTTGCTGGACAACGACCGACAGCAGATCATGATTATCACTGGTCCGAACATGGCCGGTAAATCGGCGCTGTTGCGACAAACGGCCTTGATAGTACTACTGAGCCAAGTGGGTTGTTTCGTGCCAGCAGAAGCCGCGAAAATAGGTCTGGTAGACAAAATATTCACCCGCGTAGGAGCTTCGGATAATATTTCGCTGGGTGAATCGACTTTCATGGTCGAAATGACCGAAGCTTCGAACATCCTGAACAACGTTTCGCCCAAGTCGCTCGTGCTCTTCGATGAGCTGGGACGCGGCACGTCGACCTACGACGGTATTTCCATTGCCTGGGCCATCGTGGAGTATCTGCACGAGACGCCCAAGGCACGGGCTCGCACGCTTTTTGCCACGCACTACCATGAGCTGAACGAGATGGAGAAGAATTTTTCGCGCATCAAGAACTATAACGTCTCGGTGAAGGAGGTCGACGGCAAGGTGATTTTCCTGCGCCGACTGGAACGGGGTGGCAGTGAGCACTCCTTTGGTATCCATGTGGCTGAGATTGCGGGCATGCCGCGCTCCATCGTGAAGCGTGCCAACGTAATTCTGAAGCAGTTGGAGGCCGACAACGAAGGGGTGGGGAAGGCAGGCAAGCCCACGGCTGAGATAGCAGGCAGTCGTGAGGGCATGCAGCTCTCGTTCTTCCAGCTTGACGATCCCGTGCTCTGCCAGATTCGCGATGAGATTCTTGGTCTCGACATCAACAACCTGACGCCTGTCGAAGCACTGAACAAGCTGAATGATATAAAGAAGATTGTGGGGGGAAAGTAAGGGGAATAGCCCCTTACTCTATCGGCAGTGTGAGCACAAAGCGTGCGCCCTCATTGTAGTTCTTGTCGAGCGTAAGTTCGCCGCCCAGTTTCCGGGCTATCTTCTTGCTGACCGTCAGTCCCAGACCGATTCCCTGTTCGAAGGAATCGCCTTTGTAGAAGCTTTCGAATATTTTGTCTTGTTGTTCCTTGTTGATGCCCCTTCCCGTATCGCTCAGACTAATCTCTATGCTCTTGCCGCCTTGGGCAAATTCACAGTGCAGTTCGATGCGGCCTTCCTTCGTAAACTTGATGGCATTCTGAATGAGCTGTTCCAGCACCTTGGTCAGACCGTCCTCGTTGGTCTCTATCTGGAAACGGTTGACGACCTTCGTGGTGAAGTTCAGTTCGATGGCTCCGCTGACGTGTTCGCGATGCTTGTAGAGCTGTGACGAAAGGAACTGGTTGCAGTAGATTTTGTTCAGCTTCGGATAGAACTCGTTCGACTCCTTGTCGGCCACGCGAAGCATGTCGTCTACAATCTCGGTGATGGCCTTCACGTTCTCTTGTATGCGCTCCAGCAGTTGTTTGCGCTCTTCGTCTGAAATATCGAATCTGCTGGAGTTCAGGATATCATTGAATCCGCTGATGGCATTGAGTGGCGTGCGTATCTCGTGGCTCACGGAGCGCACGAACTCCGACTTCATTTTCTCGCCCTCTTCGGCCATGACAAGTGCCGTCTTCAGCTGTTCGTTCCTGTTGCGCAGTTGTACTCGCAATCTGCTGAAATGGAGGGCTATGAGGATGAGCATGATGATGATGATGACCGAGAACACCACCACTATGGTCAGCATGCGCTCATGCTCCTTACTGGCCTTGCTCTTGGCGCGGGCCAGTCCTGCCTGCGTGTTCAGCTCGTTCAAGTTGCTGAAGATCATGTCGGAGCTCAGCGAGTCGACGCATTGCGCCCTTTGCATCGATGTCTGCAGAGCCAGGTCGTAGCGCTTCATCATCTTGTAGATGCAGATGCGGGCATCGTAGTTGCCCAGCAGGTTCAGGTCGTTTGTCTGATTGTTTTCCAGCAGTTTCAGTGCCTCGTCATACTTACCGTCGAAGGCGAGGTCGGCCATCTGCAGCGCCTCCTTGCCGTAGTTGTCCAGCTTCTCGTTCTGCTCGTGATAACTGTTGTAGGCAGCGTAGGACTTCTTGAAGTCATATTTGTTGCCCACGGTGAAGTTGATGAACGCTTCCAGGAAGAGATACACCTGATGGTATTCGGGGTAGGTTAGGCTCTGTTGGTAGTACAGGTCGTTCCAGTGCTTGGCATCCACGGGATTTTGGAACATGAGCAGATAGCTCAGTCGCGAGTAGATGGCCATCTCGCTGTTCTTGTCCTCGTGTGGCAGGTTCTCGATGGCTATCTCATAGTAGTGCTGCGCCAGACTGTAGTTGCCTCGGTTCTCGTAGATGGTGCCCAGTGCCAGATACACCTGACTGTAGGCATCAAATTTCTCGGCCTCCATTTCGGTCAGCATGTTGTTGGCTCGCTTCAGTGCCTTGTCGGTATGGTTGTTTTCCGTCTCATAGAGGCAGGCGTTCAGCTGCATCTTGTAATAGTTCAGTTTCAGGTTGTGCTCACGATAAAACTCGCACAGTTCTTCCAGTGACTTGTAGAACTCTTTTTCTTTGTCAGTCGAGTTATAGGAGTTAAGAAAGTTCTTATAGAGTCGTTGATGTGTCGTGTCGGTTTCAAGGTCAAACTGGCTGTTGGCTGCCGTGTGATTGCAGACCATCATGAGCATTATTAAGGCAAAAACATGAATAACTTTAGTCATATCAGTCTTGATTTATACCATTGTGTGCAAAGATAGAAAAAACGGCTGAAAGTCAATTACTTTCAGCCGTTTTTTTATCTTTTATAACTTTTTTACTTTCTTCAGTCCTTTCATCATGCACCAGCCTCCTACTATCATGAACGGCACCGAAAGCAGTTGGCCCATATCGAAGAGCATGTTCTCTTCGAAAGCCTCTTGCACCTCCTTGGTGTACTCGATGAAGAAGCGGAAGGTGAAGATGTAGAACAGGCAGAAACCGAAGAAGAAACCCGTACCTACGAACTTGGGCTGTCGGCGGTAGATGATCCAGCAGAGAATGAAGAACACGGCATATGCGATGGCCTCGTAGAGCTGTCCGGGATGACGCGGCAGCATGTCGACGCGCTCGAAGACAAATGCCCAGGGAACATCGGTCTGTCGGCCAATAATCTCGCTGTTCATCAGGTTGCCTATGCGGATGAAGCAGGCGGTGATGCCCGTGGCAATGGCGATATTGTCGAGCACGCGCCACAGTCCCACGCCAGTGTGTCTGACGTAGAGTATCAGGGCCAGGATGAGTCCCAGCGTACCGCCGTGTGAGGCCAGTCCCTGATAGCCTGTCATGTGCCACGAGCCATACTGGTCGATGTGTATGGGCAGCAGCATCTCAATGAATCCTTTCCACGAGGTGAGGAAATAGTCAGGCTGATAGAAGATGCAGTGGCCCAGTCGCGCACCGATCAGGATGCCCATGAAGCAATAGAGGAACAGCGGTTCGAAGAGTTCTTCCTTTATCTGTTGTTCCCTGTACAGTTGTCTCACCACCAGATAGGCCAGCAGTAGTCCCATCAGCCAGCACAGCGAGTACCAGCGGAAGGCCATCGGCCCGATGTGGAACGCCTCTAAGTCGGGATTCCAGAGGATGAATAGAAGTTGTGACATGATTTTTCTGTTGTTATTGGATAATAGGGCCTATGGGTCATATAAGTCTTATAGGTCTTATAAGTCTTATAGGTCATATAAGTCCTATCCCCCTATCACACATTAAACCTAAAGTGCATGATATCTCCATCCTGCACCACATAGTCCTTGCCCTCTACGCCCATTTTTCCGGCCTCGCGGACAGCGGCCTCAGAACCATACTGGATATAGTCCTCGTACTTAATGACCTCGGCACGGATGAAGCCTTTTTCGAAGTCGGTGTGGATGACACCGGCACACTGAGGAGCCTTCCAGCCCTTCTTGTAGGTCCAGGCCTTCACCTCCATCTCGCCGGCGGTGATGAAGGTCTCAAGGTTCAGCAGCGCGTAGGCCTTCTTGATCAGACGGTTCACGCCGCTCTCCTCCAACCCCAGTTCCTCTAAGAACATCTGCTTGTCCTCATACGACTCCAGCTCGGCTATGTCCTCTTCGGTCTTGGCCGCAATCACCATTGCTTCGGCACCTTCCTCGCGAGCAATCTCTTCAATCTTCTGGGTCAGCGCATTGCCCGTCTTGGCATCGGCTTCACCCACGTTGCACACGTAGAGCACGGGCTTGGCGGTCAGCAGGAACAGATTGCGGGCGCAGTCCTGCTCCTCTTTGCTGTCGAACTCCACGATACGGGCGTTCTTTCCTTGTTCCAGCACCTCTTTATAAGCCTTCAGCACCGTGGCCTCCACCTTGGCCTCCTTGTTGCCGGCAGCGGCGGCTTTCTCGGTCTTGGCCAGACGGCCCTCGATGGTCTCCAGATCCTTCAGTTGCAGCTCGGTGTCGATGATTTCCTTGTCGCGCACGGGGTCGATGGTGCCGTCAACATGCGTGATGTTGTCATCCTCGAAACAGCGCAGCACGTGGATGATGGCATCGGTCTCACGGATGTTTCCTAAGAACTTGTTGCCCAGTCCCTCGCCCTTCGAGGCACCCTTCACCAGACCTGCTATGTCTACTATCTCGCACGTGGCGGGTACGATGCGTCCGGGGTGAACGAGCTCGGCCAGCTTGGTCAGTCGCTCATCGGGTACGGTGATCACGCCCACGTTAGGTTCTATTGTACAAAAGGGAAAGTTGGCTGCCTGCGCCTTTGCGCTCGACAGACAGTTAAAGAGCGTGCTCTTGCCCACATTGGGCAAGCCCACGATACCACATTTTAATGCCATTTTCTTTTAAACGTTTAAATTTGTGTGCAAAGGTACGTAGTTTTCAGCGAACTGCCAAATTCTTTGGCCTATTTCCATTTTGGGAAAACTCTTTTCAATATCATAAAATAATTCATTGATTTATCTTTTTTCTTGGTCTTTTGTTTACAATCTCAAATAAAATCACTAATTTTGCAGTTGAATTTATTACTTTAAGCAAACAAAAATCTTCTGATGATTTTCGGAATATTTAAAAATATGCTATCCAAGGTGCCTGAGGGATATACTCGTTTCAAGGGCGAATATCATTCGGGCGAGGCCGACTATCTGTATCGTGAGGAGCATGGGCATCGCATCTTTCATGGTCCGTTCAGCTACGTGCAGAAGGGTAATAGCGACTACATCATAAAGGGCGAATATGTTGACAATCTGAAACAAGGTCAGTGGAAGTTCACTCGCAAGAACTACGAGCGTAACAGCGACTTTATGGTTACGTTCAAGGATGGCCGCATGACGGGTCCTTTTGTCTATAAAGGCACGGTGACAAACATCGTGGCCAACAAGATTCCGTTTGAGATCGCAATGAACCTGCGCGACGGTCTGATAGTGGGCGACATCGTAGGTCTGCTCGATGGCCGTCCTTTCCGTGGCTATTGCAACGAACAAGGCATGGCCGACGGCAAATGGACACTGGAGAGCTATAACAACGATGACCACATGGAGTGCGAGGAGTGGGACAATGGTGTCTTTATTCGCGAGTATGAGCGCAGCACAAAGACTAACTCAGTGAAGAAGATGAGCACTCGTTTGCGTGCAAAGCTGAACGATTTGCTCGACAATGAGTGCAACCGTTTGTTGCAGATTGTTCCTCGTGGAACAAATGGCGGCTTGTTCTTGCATGTCATGCGGGCGGAATCGAAGTAAATAACATGACTTTGTAATTTTTTTTATATTTAAACAAGACGCAGGGACGTGTTTTCTCTTGTCCCTGCGTCCTCTTTCTATTTTTCAATGTGCCTCCAGCCAGTTCTTTCCGAATCCTGAGTCGGCCACGAGTGGAACTTTCATTTCGAAGGCATTCTGCATCTCTTCGAGCACGATGTGCTCCACCTTTTCCTTCTCCTCAGGCACGACGGAGAAGTTGAGTTCGTCGTGTACTTGCAGGATCATCTTCGAGCGGATTCCCTCTTGCTGGAAGCGCTGGAAGATGCGTATCATAGCCACTTTGATGATGTCGGCTGCGGTGCCTTGGATGGGCGCATTGATGGCGTTGCGCTCGGCAAAGCCGCGCACAGTGGCATTGGCACTCTTGATGTCGGACAGATAGCGACGGCGGCCCAGTAGGGTAGTGACATATCCTTGTCGGCGAGCCGTCTCCTTGGCCTGTTCCATGTAGTCTTTCACGCGGGGGAAGGTCTTGAAATAGCCGTCGATGAGCTGTCGGGCCTCGTCACGACTGATGTCGAGTCGCTCAGCCAGACCGAACACGGTGATGCCGTAGATGATGCCGAAGTTGGCGCGTTTGGCCTTTGTTCGCTCGTCGCGCTCCACGTCCTTGATGTCCTTCTTATACACCTTTGCGGCAGTGGCGGCATGCACGTCGTAGCCGTTGCGGAAGGCCTCGATCATGGCTTCGTCGCCGCTCAGGTGGGCCATCACGCGCAGCTCAATCTGACTGTAGTCGGCTGAGAAAAACAGACAGCCAGGCTCGGGTACGAAGGCCTTGCGAATCTCCTTGCCGTCCTCGCCGCGTACGGGAATGTTCTGCAGATTTGGGTCGCTCGACGACAGTCGTCCGGTGGCCGTGATGCACTGGTTGAACGATGTGTGTATGTGTCCTGTGCGGCGGTTTATCAGCGTTGGCAGATTGTCGACGTAGGTGCTCAGCAACTTCTTCAACCCTCTGAAATCCAGTATCTTGCCAACGATGGGGTGCTTGGCGTGCAACTGTTGCAGCACCTCTTCGCTCGTCACGTACTGCCCTGTCTTTGTCTTCTTCGGCTTCTCCACAATCTTCAGTTCACCGAAGAGCACGTCGCCCACCTGTCTTGGCGACGAGATGTTGAACGAGTGGCCGGCCAGTTCGTATATCTCGTGCTCAATGTCGTTCATCCGTTCGGTCAGTTCCTTTGAGGTCTGCGCCAGCGATTCGGTGTCCAGTCTCACACCGTTCATCTCCATTTCGGCCAACACGGGCATCAGTGGCATCTCAATCTCGTAGAACAGTTTCTCGCAGTCATACTTCTTCAGTTCCTGTTCCAGTTTGTTTTTCAGTTGCAGAGTGATGTCGGCATCCTCGCACGCATATTCGTAGACATCAGTAGGGGAGAGGTCGCGCATGGAGCGCTGGCTCTTGCCTCGCGGACCAATCAGCTCGTCGATGTGTACTGTCTGGTAGTTCAGGTACACCTCGGCCAAGAAGTCCATGTTGTGACGCAGCTCGGGTTGAATGAGATAGTGGGCAATCATCGTGTCCCACATAGGCCCTGCGAGGTGAATGTTATAGTTTCTTAAAACTTCTAAATCGTACTTAATGTTCTGTCCGACCTTCAAAATTTCGGGGTCTTCGTAGAGTGGTTTAAAGATATTAACAATTCGCAACGCTTCTTCACGATTGGCTGGAATGGGTACGTAGAAAGCCTCATGTTCGCTCACTGCGAAGCTTAAACCCACCAGTTCGGCATCGATTGGCTGGGTTGAAGTGGTCTCTGTGTCTAAACTGAGAATTTTTTTTGTCTTGATAATCGAAAAGATTTCAAGCATTTTCTCCTCATTATCAATGAGTTGGTAGTTATGAGTGACCGTTTTAAGGCTCTCAAAACTCGATTTTTTTTCAGCTTCTTCCCCGTCGGTCGGAAATATTTCAAAGAGAGAAAGCTGTCCGTTAGCAGGTTTTTGTTTCTTTTCAGTTTTTTTAAGAACACGCTCTTTCAGGCTCTTAAACTCCAGTTCGTCGAAGATTTTTTCAAGTTTTTCCTCATCGGGTGCTTTCAGCAGCAGTTCGTCCAGGCTGACCTCGATAGGCACATCGGTTTTGATGGTGGCCAGGAAGTAGCTCATCTTGATGTCGGCCACGTGCTCCTCCACTTTTTTCTTCAGTGCTCCCTTCAGCTCACCGCTTCGGTTCAGCAGCTCGCTGACCGAGCCGAACTCGTTGATGAGTTTCACGGCAGTCTTCTCGCCCACACCCGGGCATCCCGGGAAGTTGTCGGCAGCATCGCCCATCAGTGCCAGCAGGTCGATGACCTGACTTGTTTTCTCAATGCCGTACTTTGTACACACCTCCTGTGGCCCCATCGTCTCATAGCCGCCGCCGTGTTGTGGTCGGAAGATCTTCACATGCTCGTTCACCAGCTGTCCGTAGTCCTTGTCGGGGGTGAGCATATAAATCTCAACTCCCGAGGCAGAATCGGCCCCCCCTACGGCCCCCGAGGTAGAGGTGGAACTGGCCCCCCCTACGGCCCCCGAGGGGGCTTCTATAGTTTTGCTGTCAAGTGAAGAAGCTATAGTAGCCCCCTCGGGGGCAGAAGGGGGGGCAAGCCTTTTCGCCAGCGTTCCTATCACATCATCGGCCTCGAATCCATCGACTTGCAGCACTGGTATGCGATAGGCCTGCAGCAGTTCCTTGATGATTGGCACTGCCTTTCTGATGTCTTCGGGCATGGCCTCTCGTTGAGCCTTATATTCGGGGAAAGCCTCGCTGCGGAAGGTTGGTCCGTGTGGGTCGAAGGCCACGCCGATATGCGTAGGGTGTTCCTTTTCGAGCACCTCTTGCAGTGTGTTCACAAAGCCGATGATGGCTGAGGTGTTCAGTCCTTTCGAGTTGATGCGTGGGTTCTTGATGAATGCATAGTATGATCGATAGATCAGTGCGTAGGCATCTAATAGAAAAACTTTATTCATATTTCTTCCTTATATATATTTTTTTTGTCTATAGTCTACAGTCCTTTTTTCTACAGTCAACCAAAAATTTCGTGTAAAATTACTAAATTATTTCTCAGTTACCGAACTTTTTCACTAATTTTGTCACAAATTTATGATGTAATGGATTATCTTCAGCTTATCAAACAGCCCATTGAGCATGATTTGCTCGATTTCATCGAACTTTTCAACAGTGCATTGACTCACGACGATGGTTTGCTGTCCCAGGCATTATCCCACATTCGTCAGCGTGGCGGCAAGCGCATGCGCCCCATGCTCATTTTGCTCATGGCCAAGAACTACGGACTGGTGAGCAGCGTCACACAGCATGCCGCCGTGGGTCTGGAGCTGTTGCACACCGCCTCGCTCGTTCACGACGATGTGGTCGATGAGAGTGCGGAGCGGCGCGGACAGGCTTCGGTCAATGCCACCTACGACAACAAGGTGGCGGTGCTGGTGGGCGACTATATTCTTTCTACGGCCCTGCTGCATGTGTCGAAGACGGGCAACCAGCGCATCGTGGAGTACCTGGCCGAACTGGGACGCACGCTCGCTGCGGGCGAGATTCTGCAGTTGACGAACATTCAGAACCAGGAGATTTCAGAGGAGGTCTACTATCAGATCATCAAGAATAAGACGGCGGCTCTCTTCGAGGCATGTGCTGCCATCGGCGCACTCTCTGCCGGGGCCAGCGACGACGACGTGAGACGTGCCGGAGAGTTCGGTCAGCATCTGGGCATCATGTTCCAGATTCGCGACGACATCTTCGATTACTTCGACTCTAAAGAGATTGGCAAGCCAACTGGTAACGACATGGCCGAAGGCAAGCTGACCTTGCCCGTCATCTATGCGCTGAACAATCATCACATGGACTCGATGATGACCTTGGCTCGTAAGGTGAAGTCGGGTGGGGTGAATGCCGATGAAATAGCCGTTTTGGTGGAGTTTGCCAAGCAGGTGGGAGGCATTGAGTATGCCGAGCAGCGCATGCAGGACTTCCGTCAGCTCTGTCTTTCTTATATCGATGGAAACGTCAAGAATGACGAGATAAGAAAAGCCCTCACGGCCTATGTTGATTTTGTGATAGAGCGCACCAAATAACAATTATAATAAGTTGGAACGTTTTATCGTCTGTTCAGACCACCCCTAACCCCTCCTCGCTCGGCTCTGCCGCTTGCCTTAGCAAGAACTTAAGAGGGGTTAGGGGTGGTCTGAACAGACGAATTTATCACAATTGATTTCAACCGCAACTGTACGACTTTTTTTTAATAATTTCTGTCCGTTCTTTCAGTCAGGAATGTTATTTCAGAAGAACTTCACTTCTTCTCCCACTACCTCGCTTAGCAGCATGTTAGCGAGTCTTGAAGTACCAAGACGTAAGTACTTGTTGGTCAGCCACTTCTCGC
>CACXXD010000055.1 GCA_902771445.1 uncultured Prevotellaceae bacterium | reverse complement strand
AAACCGATACCTCCACCGAGATAAACCTGTGCGTTCATTGACACAGCTGCAAGTGCAGCTACCATTGTCATCAAAATCTTTTTCATTTTACTTAAAATTTTAAAATACCTTTTGTTAATTTTTTACTGTCATCCGACAGCGTTTTCTTCAAATCGGGTGCAAAGGTATATAAATGTTTTTTATACACCCAAATTTTTTCCCCATTTTTTTTATTTTAGCGCAAATTAATGATTAATATTTGTTTGTTTAGCAATTAATATCTACCTTTGCAGAACAAAACACCATAATATATATACATCATACACATGAACAATCCGAAGCTAATTGCAGGCCCTTGCGTCATAGAATCGGCAGAGTTATTGGAAATCGTGGCCTCAAAACTGGTAGTCATCAACCAAGCGTTGAACACCGACATCATCTTCAAAGCATCGTTCGACAAGGCCAACCGTACCAGTATCAGCTCGTTCAGAGGACCGGGCTTAGACAAAGGCCTGCAAATGTTATCAGACATAAAAACGAAATATGGTCTAAAGATTCTGACCGACATCCATGAGTCGTGGCAGGCGGCCCCCGTGGGCGAGGTGGTCGACGTAGTGCAGATTCCGGCATTCCTCTGCCGCCAGACCGACTTGCTGACAGCTGCCGCCCGCACTGGCAAGACGGTAAACATCAAGAAGGCGCAGTTTCTGGCAGGGCGCGACATGAAGTATCCTGTCGAGAAAGCACGCGATGCCGGCGCCAAGGAGGTGTGGCTGACCGAGCGGGGCAACATGATGGGCTACGGCAACCTGGTGGTGGACTTCAGAAACATTGCCGACATGCTGCAGATTGTGCCGACGGTCATTATGGACTGCACCCACAGCGTGCAGCGCCCCGATGCCGCAGGCGGCAAGACTGGAGGCGACCGCCGCTTTGTGCCACAGATGGCACTGGCAGCAAAGGCATTTGGAGCCACGGGCTATTTCTTTGAGGTACACCCCGACCCCGACAAGGGTCTGAGCGACGCAGCCAACATGCTGGAGCTGGACAAACTGGAAGGACTGATCAGAAAAATCATTGCAGACTAATGACTATCAGAGAATACGGAATACAATGCATAAAAGACGAGGCTCAGGCACTGCTTGAGCTGATACCCAAGATAGACGATAACTTTGAAAAGGCAGTCGACCTGATGCTGAACTGCAAAGGGAAGGTGATTGTGACGGGTGTGGGCAAGAGCGGACACATCGGAGCAAAGATTGCGGCCACACTGGCTTCGACCGGCACCCCGTCGTTCTTCATCAACCCGCTCGATGTCTATCACGGCGACCTCGGCGTGATGACACCCGACGATGTGGTGGTGGCCATCTCCAACTCGGGAACCACCGACGAGCTGCTGCGCTTCATCCCGATGGTGCTGCACATGCAGATTCCCATCATCGGACTGACGGGCAACTCGGAATCGCTGCTGGCCAAATACTCTACGTGTCACCTCAACGTGAACGTCAGTCATGAGGCCTGTCCGCTGAACCTTGCGCCCACCAGCTCGACCACGGCCACGCTCGCGATGGGCGACGCACTGGCCATTGCCCTGATGGAGAAGCGCAACTTCCGTCCACAAGACTTTGCCCACTTCCATCCAGGCGGCGAACTGGGCAAGCGCCTGCTCACCACGGCACAAGACGTGATGCGAAGTGACGACCTGCCCATGATCACGCCCGAAATGCATCTCGGCGAAGCCATCATCCTCGTGAGCAAAGGAAAGCTGGGACTGGGTGTGGCAGAGAAAGACGGCGAGATAATGGGCATCATCACCGATGGCGACATCAGACGGGCTATGGAGAAATGGCAGGCCGAGTTCTTCAACCGAACGGTCAACGACATCATGACCACCAACCCAAAAACGGTAACCCCTGAAACCAAGATAACAGAAATACAAAACATCATGCACCAATACAAGATACACTCCGTGCTCGTGGTCGACAAAGAGCGGCACCTGCTGGGAGTGGTGGACAGCTACTCGTGCATGCTATAATATAAATATGTGTAACATGAAGACACTGATCAGAATATTCATTTTCTTGCTGCTGGCACTGCCTGTGGCAGCCGAAGACGTTTATCAGTTCAAACTGCTCGATGCCCGAAACGGACTGACATCAAGTCAGATCAACTGCATATTGAAAGACTCACGCGGCTTTGTCTGGTTCGGAACACCTGCGGGTCTCTATCGCTACGACGGGTATATCTTCAAGCACTTCCAGAGCGACTCGCAAGACGGATCTTCCCTACCCGACAGCTACATCATCAGCATTCAGGAGGCCAACGAGGGCGTGCTGTGGATTGAGACGGCGGCAGGCTACTGCATCTACCATCCGCAGACCGAGACGTTTGAGCGCGACATGCGGCAGGCATTTGCCAACATGGGCATTACGATCATACCGCAAATCGTCTATATTGACCGCCATCGCAACCTGTGGTGCTACATCCCGTCGCAAGGTGTGACCTGCTACAACATGCAGCAGCAGATGATTTACGACTTCTCGTTCAACAACACGATGAACGGCGCCCACAGCATTCCGAGCGGCGAAATCTGCTCAATAGGCGAATGCAAAGACGGTGCGGTCATCGTGTATAACAACGGAATGATGGTGTGCTGCGACGTCATACACCAGCAGAACGTGGTCTGGATGACCAACGACATTGCGCAAAAACAGATTCGAAAAACCAACACGCTGCGCATGTTTGCCGACCAAATGGATAACATCTGGCTGTATGGACAAGGCACGCTATTCGCCTACAACAAGAAGACGAAGATATGGAATACCGAAATTGGCAACCAACTGGGGCTCGTGGGACTGAGCACCGACTTCGGCGTAAACGGCATGGCCGGCGACAGAAACGGCAACATCTGGCTGGCCACGAACCGCCACGGACTGATCAAGGCAAACGTGAACACACACGAGCTGGAGTCTGTAAACATCTCGACCATGATTCCCAGCCGACTGCAGAACTCACCAAGCATACAGAGCGTCTACATCGACGACACCGACCTGCTATGGGTGGGTACGGCCAAATCGGGCATTGCCTACTGGGGTACCAACATCTATAAGTTCAACCTTGACTTCTGTGGTGACGTGACAGCCATTGCCGAAGACAGCAACGGCAACATCGTCTACGGAACGGGCGACAACGGCCTGCTGAACATGACAGCCCAGCTGGCCAGTCTCAAGATCACGGCACTGGCCTACACCGCTGACGGAAGCCTCTGGGTGGGCTCGAAGCAAAACGGTCTGACACGCATCAAGGACGGCACGTCGACCATCTATGCAGTAAGCACCGACAGACAGGGAAAGACACTGATTGACGACCACGTGAATGCACTGTGTACGGACAAGGCCGGCAACCTGTGGATTGCCACCGACGGCGGTCTGCAGATGTACAACATACACATGGACACCTTCTCGAACTACACAAAGGAGAACGGCAAGCTGAAAATCAACAAAGTGACGGCACTCTTCTACTGCAAAAACAACGAACTGCTCATTGGCACTGCCGAAGGACTGACCATCATGAACATCTCGACATCGGATGTGTCGCACCTCGTGGGCAACAAAACAAGTCTGAAGAAGTTTACCAACAACTACATCACCTACGTATTCAAAGATTCGAGAAACCTGATATGGTTGGGTACACGTGAAGGCGTGAACATTCTGAACCAGGAAATCGACGACCTGGACATTCTGACAGAGAAGCAGGGACTGTGCAACAACAGCATCTGCGGCATAGCCGAGGACAAGAACAAGAACATATGGATCACGACCAGCAACGGCGTGACACGCATTGTGTCGCAGCGCAATATGGAAGATGCCACCTATAACTACGGCTTCTACAACTACTCCGTACACGACGGACTGCAGAGCAACGAGTTCAACCTGGGCGCCATCCATACGAAAAGAAACGGAACCGTCATCATGGGTGGTCTCTACGGTGTTAACTGGGCCCGTCCGCAATCGGTCGACGAGAAAGAGGCACTGCCCAAGGTGATGCTCACCCAATTGTTCATAGGCGAGGAAGAAATCCTGACGGGCCACGTCTACAACGGCTATGTGCCGCTGCCTCTGGCCCTCAACGAGAGTCACAGAATAGAACTGAAAAATGAACACAACACCTTCACCATCAAGTTTGCTGCCGGCAACTACAACCAAAGCGAGCGCCTGCAGTTCCAATACTTTATGGAAGGACTGGACGACACGTGGCACAACGGCAACGCACTCAACCACAGCGTGACGTTTACCGAATTGAGCAGCGGCAAATACAAACTGTACGTCAAAGCCCTCAGTGCCGAAAGTGGCGTCAGCCAGCAGGAACGCATCATCGAAATTGTCATCGATGCCCCCTGGTATCTGCAATGGTGGATGTTGCTCTTCTATGCCGTCATTCTCGTCATCGCCATCTATCTGTGGAAAATCGGCATCGACCAAATCAAGCAGATGTGGAAGAAGAAGCACGAACTGCTCGTTGAACTGGCCAACCAGAAAGAGGAAATCAAGACTGCCAGCGATGATCTGCGCCAGCCTATGGCACGCATGACCACCATCATCATGAATCTGGCAGAGCAGGAGGCCACACTGGAGACACGCGAACAGCTGAACACGCTGCACTCGCAGATGC
This sequence comes from uncultured Prevotellaceae bacterium, assembly GCA_902771445.1. Lineage (GTDB taxonomy): Bacteria > Bacteroidota > Bacteroidia > Bacteroidales > Bacteroidaceae > Prevotella. The sequence continues at coordinate 16,144 of CACXXD010000055.1, read as the reverse complement.
TGCAAATCATTACCCGCGTCAGCGACATGCAGTCGGCACTGGAGCATCCAGAGGAGAAGGCCAAGCAGCAAGTGAACAAGCACTTCGAACTGAACAGCCACGGTGAGATGAACCTGCCCGACGCAATTGAGGGCGAGCTGACATCTGAAATCAAGTCGCAACTGCGCGACTCACCCACATCGAAGATGCGCATCATGTTCATCGACGACAACGAGGAGTTCATCAAGTTCGTCGATGCCCGTCTGCGCTACATCTACGACTTCCACTCTTACAAAGACATCATCAGTGCAGCTGCCGACATCGAGTCGACCATGCCCGACCTGATTGTGTGCAAACACAGCATGAAGCCCATGACGGGCAGTGAGCTCTGCAACGACATCAAGAGCAACCCGAAGCTCGACAGAATAAAATTCGTGCTGACCACCGAAGGCAAGCTGAACAGTCAGGACATGCAGGACCAGAACATCACAATGGCTGCCGACGACTATCTGGTGAAGCCCTTCAACCTGCAAGAGGCTGCCGTGCGCTTCAACAAGCTGCTGGGCATCAGCGACGTGCTCATCACCAACAACCTCATCGAGGGTGCCGAGACACGACTGCTGGAAGGACGCAACTCGAGTATGACGACCGCAACGGAAACCATCAACTATGGCAGCATCAACTCGATCGACGACGATCCAAACGACGAGATGCACAGCGTGGAAATTCGTTTCGTGAAGGAGGAGAACAAGGATGCACAAGCATCAGAGAATGAAGACGAAGACGGATTAACGAAATACAACATGAACAGTACGGTAGACCGACAGCTCATCAACAACATAGAACAGTATGTACAGCAAAACATGAGCCGAGGACAGATCAACCTGGAAGAGATGGCACAGGCTATGGGCATGGGCATGAAACCGCTGTTCATGAAAGTTCGCGACATCACGGGCAAGACACCAGCCGAAGTGGTGAGAGACATGCGACTGAAACATGCATGCATCTTGCTGAAACGCACCAACATCAACATGAGCGAGCTGGCCACCAACGTCGGCTTTGCCACGGGTGAGAGCTTCATCGCCGTCTTCAAAGACAAGTTCGGCATCTCGCCATCTGAATACAGACTGAAGTATCGCAAATGAAATCAGGAAACCATAGCTGGGCGAGTGTGATGGTGTTCGCACTCGCCTGTTGCTGCCAGTCAATCATAGCACAGGAAACATCCGACTCGCTCATCAAGAGGGAAATGGAGGCCTACGGCATCACATTCTCTACCAACAACAGCATCACGCTGCTCATGTCGGGACAGGAGAAGTTCGACGACATGTTCAAGGCCATCCGGCAGGCACGTCACAGCGTGCATCTGGAATACTTCAACTTTCGCAATGACTCCATCGCCTCGCTGCTGTTCGACCTTCTGCGGGAGAAGCGAAAAGAGGGAGTGGAAGTGAGAGCCCTCTTCGACGGCTTCGGCAACGACTCGAACAACAGGCCACTACAGAAGCAACACGTCAATGCTCTGCGTAACGACAGTATAGACATCTGGGAGTTCGACCCTATCAAATTTCCGTGGGTGAACCATATCTGGCCCCGCGACCATCGCAAGATTGTGGTCATCGACGGCTCAATAGCCTACACTGGCGGCATGAACGTGGCTGACTATTATATAAAAGGGACGAAACAAGTGGGCGAATGGCGCGATATGCACTGCCGGATAGAGGGCGGAGCTGTCAATCAGCTGCAACTCATCTTCTCGCGCATCTGGGAGAAGACAACGCGTGAGGACATATGGAAGGAGGAATATTTCAGGGCATACACACCCTATAAGTTCGAAGGGCTGAAACCCGACACCACGGCAACGGCAGGGAAAAAAATCGTTGGCATCGTCAACCGAGAGCCACGCACCACCAATGATGCCATGCGCAAGCTCTACGTCTCAGCCATCAACCTTGCACAGGACTCCATTCGCATCATCAACCCCTACTTCACCCTTATTCCCTGCGTCAGCAAAGCACTGAAGAATGCCATCAAGCGAGGGGTGAAGGTGGAGCTGATGGTCTCTGCAAAGAGCGACATCCCACTGACACCGGACTGTATGTTCTACAATGTTCACAAGATGATGAAACGTGGGGCCAAGGTATGGCTCTACCAGCCAGGCTTCCACCACTCGAAAATCATGATGGTAGACGGTCGATTCTGTACCGTAGGCTCCACCAACCTCGATTCGCGAAGCCTGCGTTTCGACTACGAAGAGAATGCCCTCATCATTGACAAGAACACCACAAAGGAACTGGACGACATGTTTGACCGCGATAAGCTGAAAAGCATTGAGCTGACTGAAGAGGAATGGGACCGCTTCCGCACCCCCTGGCAGAAATTCCGCGGATGGTTCGCCACGTTGCTTCGCCCATTCCTGTAAGTCATAGAAGAAAACGATGAACGAAAAAATAATATTGGGAATCGACCCCGGAACCAACATCATGGGCTATGGCCTGCTGCGCGTCGTCGACAACAAGGCACAGATGGTGACGATGGGTGTCATCGACCTGAGAAAATTTGAAGACGGCTATCTCAAACTGGGACACATCTTTGAACGGGTGACTGGCATCATCGACTCGTTTCTGCCCGACGAACTTGCCATCGAGGCTCCTTTCTTCGGAAAGAACGTTCAGTCGATGCTCAAGCTCGGACGTGCCCAAGGGGTGGCCATTGCCGCAGCTATCCGTCACAGCGTGCCTATCCATGAATATGCTCCCATGAAGATCAAGATGGCGCTCACAGGAAATGGCTCGGCCTCGAAAGAGCAAGTGGCCGGCATGCTGCAACGTCTGCTGAAAATAAAAGACGAAGACATGAACCAGTTTATGGATGCCACCGATGCCCTGGCTGCCGCCTACTGTCACTATCTGCAGATGGGAAGACCCGACACTGGTGCCACCCACTATAAAGGATGGAAAGATTTCGTCAAAAAGAACCAAGACAAAATATGGAAAAACAAGACACCAGAATAACCGTTCTGTTTGGACCGAATGGTAGCGGCAAGACCCAGTATGCCGAAAAGCTGCGACGCACAATGGCCAGCGACCAGGTGCGCTATCTGGCCTTCAGCGATGCCTACGGGCCGGCTACCGACAGGGCCTACTATCTGCAACTAAGATGGAACCAGCACGACATCGACGAGGAAACACCCAACGTGGGAACCTTGCTCGAACGTGCCTATCTGCAGTCTGGACAAGACACGCCCGAACATCGGCAATGGCGCAATCATCTCTATGAGTTGTTCAACATGACGGCATTGCTCGACAAGTATATCATCCTGCTGTCAAGCGGCGAACTGCGCAAGTTCCAACTCATCAAGACTCTGCTGGCCAACCCGAAAGTGCTGATACTCGACAATCCCTTCATCGGACTGGACGTGGAGGCTCGCCAGCAACTGAACGACTTGCTGCGTCTCATCAGTAGCAAGCATGCCATAAGGCTCTACCTGCTGATTGCAAAGCAAGGCGACATACCCGAATTTGCCGACGAAATCATCAGATTCCCACTGGAAGACAGTGCTTCGGCAAACGAGTCGAGCAAGGACGTACAGTGCATTCCCACGTCACTGCCCTCCCCTCTCCATCCACTCGCGCCTTCAGCTTCGCCCATCGTCATCGACATGCACAATGTGAGCATCCGCTATGGCGAGCGCACCATCCTGCGCGACCTGAACTGGCAGGTGAAGAAAGGAGAACGCTGGGCGCTGAGCGGACAGAACGGAAGTGGAAAGTCGACCCTGCTCTCGCTCGTCTGTGCCGACAATCCGCAGAGCTATGCCTGCGACATCAACCTCTTCGGCAATCAACGAGGCAGCGGCGAGAGCATCTGGGAAATCAAGCGACGCATCGGCTTCGTCTCGCCTGAGATGCATCGTTCCTACATGCGCGACCTGCTGACCATGAACGTCGTGGCCAGCGGACTGAAGGACACGGTGGGACTCTACGTGCGTCCCAATAGCGAAGAGAAAGAACTATGCCTGCAATGGATGCGCATCTTCGGCATCGAACAGCTGGCCAACCGCTCGTTCATGAAACTATCGAGCGGCGAACAACGACTGGCACTCGTGACACGTGCTTTTGTGAAGAACCCGGAGTTGCTCATCCTTGACGAACCCCTGCACGGTCTCGACGACGACAACCGACAATTGGTGAGAAACGTGATTGAGGCTTTCTGCCAACTGCCCGAAAAGACACTCATCATGGTCACCCACTATGAAGAAGAACTACCCAAATGTATCAATAATAAACTTTATTTGAAACGACAATGAAAAAAATTCTGCTTTCACTTTTAGCGCTCTTCATCTTCAATGTGAACATCAACGCACAAGATGTCTACAACGCGATTCGCTCAAAGGCACTGCTGTCTGCCAGTGACCCCAGTGGCAATCCGATGCTGAAGAAATTCAATCAGTTCAAAGTCGACGCACTCGACTACATGGCCATCAAGATGAAGGAACAGATGCCCGACTCCACTGCAACATTTCTGGACAAGCAGGCGTTTGCCATGAACAACTTCATCAACCTCTACATGCAGAACATCGTCGACACGCAGAACCAACCTGCCAACTACCAGATCTACATCATCAAGATTTTCATGGATGCCAGCTATTCCAATCCGCTGTTCAATGATCCCGACAAGGAACTGGTGCTCAGCTATTACTCCGACGGCAACAGTCTCACTCGCTTCTCGCTGGACACCGACTGGCGTCGCGCCATCATCGCTGCTTCGATGCAATTAAAGAAGCTACAATAGAATTCTATATTAAACGATTCAGACCTTCCGTAATTTTTGGGAAGGTCTGAATCGTTGAGAATAATTATAGAATTCCCCCATTTTACATCAATGGACTAAACTTACAGGGAAGCTTATTCGCTTTTGAACAAATCTCTGATGCCGCCAATGCTACCCATTAGATTGGTAGCCTCGTAAGGCAGGTAAACAGTCTTTGTCTTGTCGCCCGTGGCCAGTTCCTGCAACATTTGAATATACTTCTGAGCTAACAGATAATTGGCTGGATTGGTACTCTTGCCCACAGCCTCAGTAATCAGTTCGATAGCCTTGGCTTCGGCCTCAGCCTTGCGGATACGGGCCATTGCCTCACCCTCTGCCGTCAAGATAGCCTGCTGCTTGGCGGCTTCGGCACGGTTGATCATTGCCGTCTTTTCACCTTCTGAAGCCAGAATCTCTGCGGCTTTCTCACCTTCTGAAGTCAGTATCTGCGCACGCTTGTTACGCTCTGCCTGCATCTGCTTCTCCATCGCATTCAGCACAGTGGCAGGAGGCGTAATGTCCTGCAGCTCCACACGGTTCACCTTCACGCCCCATTTGTCGGTAGCATCGTCGAGCACCAAGCGCAACTTTGTGTTGATGGTGTCACGCGAGGTCAGCGTCTCATCAAGTTCCAGTTCACCGATAATGTTACGCAACGTGGTCTGCGTCAGCTTTTCGATGGCATTGGGTAGGTTGTTGATTTCATAGGCAGCCTTGTAGGGATCCATGATCTGGAAATAGAGAAGCGCGTTGATTTCCATCTGAATGTTATCCTTCGTGATCACATTCTGAGAAGGAAAATCATAGACCTGCTCACGTAAATCAATGGTCGATGAATAGGAGTAGCGCCCATGATTGAGCACCACGATGCTCTTGGCATTGTCGATAAAAGGAATGATAAAATTCACACCAGCCGAGAGGGTGTCATGATAACGTCCCAGTCGCTCAATAATTTTCGTCTCCGACTGCGGAATAATCAACAAGGCTTTCTTGACCAGAACGACTGCCGCAATGGCAAGAATAAGGAAAAAATAGAATGTAAAATCCATAATACTAAAAATTTATGCGTTAATACTTTTGCTATTAATCAATTCTCTCAACTGTAATGATGGTGCTCTCGCGCCCAACAACCTTCACCCGAGTGCCTACGGCAATCTCCTCATCATCCACAGCAACGGCTTTCCACTGATCGCCGTCGATAGCCACATAGCCTGTCCCCTTGGCCTGAATGACCGATGACACACGGCCCTGCCGCCCCAACAGCGCATCGGCATTGCTCACCCGCTCTTCTCCTTTGCGCTGCAAATAGCGAAGTGCAAAAGGCCGCACCTGGAAGAGACTGAACAAGGTGACCAGCCCGAACACAGCCAGTTGGCCGTAGACATTAGAGAACGGTGCTGAGATGGCGGCTCCCATAGCACCAATGGCAATACACATGATGAAAAAATCACCCGATGTAAGTTCCAAGATCAATCCTAAGACAGCCAAGACCGCCCACAGCTGCCACATGTTGTCTAACAAATATTGAATCATACGCTTTGAAGTTATTTAATGTTTACACTGTTTTATAGCGAGAGGATGAAATCATCCCAGTCTTTCGTTGAGCCTTTCTTTCCAAAAATCTTCTGATAGAGCCGGCTGCGCGTCATGGCCACACTCTCCTTGGAGTGAGCCGTCAGCAGGGCTATATCCTTTGGCAGAATATGAATCTTGATGAGCAGACAGACGTGATAGTCGTAGGGAGTCATGCGATAGAGTCCAAACAGTTTCTCAGTGAACCCCGTGTAGATACTATCCACGAGCATAGCCGTTTGCTGCCAGTCTTCATCGCTCATCGTCTTTCCCTCATTCAGCAGCCGCTGTATCTTCAGATAGATGTCCGAACCAAATATATCACCTTCGGCCCGCTCACGCTTCGCGTTTTCAATGCGTGCAATGGTGTTAGCATAGTCGAGACGTGCCTTTTTCTCCTCCAGTTCCAGTCGGAGCATCGAGTTCTCCGAACCCAGCTTGGCTATCAGTCGCTCCAACTCTTCAATTTTCTGCTTGTTCTGCTCCACATCCAGTGTAGTCTGCAATGCTTTCACCTTGTCGAGCCGCTCTTGCAGCAGCAGCATCTTCCGACGGCTGTTCTGCCAAGTGACGACGAAGAGTGCGACATAGGTCACAACACCTATTATCAATAGGAAGAGCTCCCGCTGTGTGAGTATCGTCAACATCTGAATCATGTGGCAAAGATAAATGAAAATTGCGAACTATCCAAACTTTTCAGTTTACAATAGTTCGCAATTCAATATCACCGACTTCTCAATTGTTCACAAAGGGCGTTAACAATCCCACAGTATCGGCATTTCATCACATTAATGACTGCCGATATAGAGAAAGATCATGCCAAGAAGCACCAAGGCTAGGTCGAACGCCTTCGCTTTAAGATTCTTCTCACGGAAGAACATGGCACCGAACAGGAAACTGACCACCACAGAGCCGCGACGAATCATCGAGACAATGCTGATCATGGCCGAAGGCAATGAGAGCGAATAGAAATACATGAAGTCGGCTGTAGAAAGGAAGATGCTGACCCCAATAATGGACCAATCCCAATGGAAGGGCGTGGTATCCTTGTGCTTGGGCCACCACAGCAGCATGAGCATGGCAAGCATCATGCCGCACTGATAGATGTTATACCACGACTGCACCATCATGCGGTCGAGTCCCACACCGCCCTCGTCGATGGGGGCCATCAGATACTTGTCATAGAGTCCGCTGATTGCACCCAGCGCGGCAGCACCCACAACCATGTAGATCCAATGATCATGCTTGAAGTCAATGCCCTCCTTCTTTCCACTCCTACTCAACAGGAAGAACGAAGCAACAGCCAGCAGCACACCAATCCACTGCCAGACGTTGAGTCGTTCGCCAAACACGACCAACGCACCGACAAGCACCATCACTGGACGAGTGGCATTGATAGGGCCGACGATTGTCAACGGCAGATGCTTCATGCCAAAATAGCCAAGCACCCAACTGGACAATACGATGACAGCCTTCAGCACGATGTACTTATGCATCTCCCATCCACCCGAGCCGACAAGAAATATCGTACCGTCGAGCATCGCCCCCGATGCACTGAGCACAATGAACGGCAGAAAGATGAGCGACGAAAACAAGGTGTTCAAGAAAAGGATAGGTATGACTGCGTTATCCTTCAATGCTTTTTTCTTCAGTGAGTCATAAACGCCCAAAAAGGCGGCTGACATGAATGCTAATAGTAACCACATAAACAAGCCCCTATCACGGGGGAAGCTAAGTCTGGACAGACGAGAACCAGACGTTCTTTTATCTTTTGTTGCGAGGAACTGCGCCTGTTCAGTCCTCCAGTCCTGTTCGACTTGCTGTCTGAGGACCACTAATATTCTATTCGCTCTAAGAACAAAGCGTTGCCGGGCATCGACTCGCCCGCGTCGGAACGTCGCTTGCCCTCAATGACACGTCTGAACTCTTCGAGTAAAAGCCGTCCGCGCCCAACCTCTATCAGCGTTCCAACCACCGCCCGCACCATGTTGCGCAAAAAGCGGTTGGCCGTGATTTCGAAATACCAAGTGCTGCCTGAGGTCTGCACCCATTTTGCCTGAGTGACGTGGCAGAGCGTTGTCTTCACGTCGGCATGAGCCTTGCAGAAAGCACCAAAGTCCTCATACTCCATCAATATTGCTGCCGCCCGATTCATCAGCTGAAAGTCGAGCGGATAGTGAAGCTCGCAGGAATAATGCCGCAGAAATGGCGACTTGGCCGTATGAACATAATAATGATAGGTTCGCGACGTGGCAGAGAATCGGGCATGCAGCTCATCGGCCACAGGCTCAATCTGCTGAATGGCAATGTCATTGGGCAGCAGTTTGTTCAGCTTGTAAGCCAATTGCTTTGGCTCCATTGGCAACTCGCCTTCATAGTCGAAATGGGCCACCATCATCCGCGCATGCACCCCCGTATCGGTCCGGCCTGCCCCGGTTACCGTCATCGGCTGTCGCAACAGCAACGACAAGCCCCGATGCAATTCACCTTGCACCGAAATGCCGTTGGGCTGAATCTGCCAACCGTGATAACGTGTACCGTCGTAGCTCAAAGTGATGAAATAGCGCATAGTTGCCCGAATTACCGTGCAAAGGTACAAATAATTCTCAACTATCAATTCCCAATTAATAATTATTTCGTATCTTTGCATCATGATTTTCTATTTTTCAGGTACGGGCAACACTCGCTGGGCAGCAGAGTTCCTTGCCCAAAAGACAAACGAACCGTTGTTTTTCATCCCAGAAGAGCTGAAAGGCAACTGTAGTTATACGCTGGCCGATGGCGAACGCATCGGCTTCTGTTTCCCCACTCACGGATGGCAACCACCTCACATCGTCAGACAATTCATTGCCAAGCTGCATCTTCAAAATGCCGAAGGCCACTTCTGCTATGCCCTGACCACCTGTGGCGACAGCATCGGAAAGACGATGGAACTGCTGAACGACGATTTGCACCGGGCCGGGCTGCCCGAGGCAACAAGTCTCTTCACGCTCATCATGCCTGAAAGCTACGTCTGCCTGCCTTTCATGTACACCGACAAGCCAGAACGCGAACAGGAAAAGATCAATACCTCTACCAAGCAACTGGAACAGTTTACCGATCTCATCCTACAGAGAAAGTCAAACGAGGTACACACGGTGAAAGGCATTGCTCCCTGGGTGATGAGCCATGTCATTGGTGCTTACTTCAACACGCGAATGATCAGCGACAAGAAATTCACGGTCGATGCCGACAGCTGCATCCATTGTGGAAAGTGCCAGCAAGCGTGTCCCACTGGCGACCTACTGTTCGACGGTTCACTTCCGACGTGGCAGCACAACGATTCATGCACGTGCTGTCTGGCATGCTACCACCACTGTCCGCGCCATGCCATCAACTACGGCTCCATCACCCGCCAACGCGGTCAATACTACTTCGGGCATCGTAAGTAGACACCCATCGTCAACCACAAAACATGTTTAAGGCCATCCCTAATCGGAGATGGCCTTAAGCAATTTCATCAGACTTGCTGTATCTACCCATGTGAAGTCGCTCATCGAAATGATGGTCTTGTACATGCGTTTCTTCTCTTTATCCTTCAACCTGCGCGAAATCTCACGCTCATGAACCTTGATAATCTCACCGTTGTACAGATAGTAGAAATGACGAATCAAGGGCAACTGCACACCATCTTGGGGCGAGAGGTCGATGGTTGCATAGCTAATCTGATCGCCAAGCGAAAGATTTGAAATGTTTACATTATTACGCAACATGGCCTTATAGGCATCCAGGTCTATCAACGTAGCGCAATACAACTTATTGGCTCCCACCGTGTCCACCAGTTCAGCCAGCATCTTGTCGATCTTCAGGTAGTGCTTGCTGCCAAACTCAACGCTGACAATCGGGTCCATATTGGCTTCCATCGTGGCAGAGCCTTGCTTATAAAGTAATGCAGCATTCTTCAGAAAGATGTTGCCGAACGATGTTTTCACTGTCTTACCGTTGGCCATGTGAATCACGGCTGGCTTGAACTCCTTGTAGACAGTCAGATCCTTCGTGTTGTCCTGAGCGAAACAGACATTGGCTCCTAACAACATGAGGGAAAGAAAAAAGGCAAAATACTTTTTCATATCTTCATGAAATAAAAAAAGCTCACCGACGTATCGATGAGCATTGTTACTTTTGCGGTGCGTACGAGATTCGAACTCGTGACCTCCTGCGTGACAGGCAGGCATTCTAACCTACTGAACTAACGCACCAGTCCATGTTTTGCTTATCGAAATTGAGCGGTGCGTACGAGATTCGAACTCGTGACCTCCTGCGTGACAGGCAGGCATTCTAACCTACTGAACTAACGCACCAGTCGTTGTATTTTCGATTGCGGGTGCAAAGGTATAAACTTTTTTGAAATATCCGAAACTTCCCGCAGAAAATTATCTATCAAATAACATTCTTTAACTAATCATTCTGTTTTCCCTTGTCTTTCGGCCTGTGTCCCCACTGTTTCAGCATGGTTCGGTGAAAGCTATCCTCAGCTTTCAGCACATCGTAGACCTTCGAAGCCGGCAATATATCAAAGAACTTATTGTGATAGTTTTGCAACAGTCGCTTCTGCTCTACCTCGATATTATCGCGCTCCTGTATAGCCTTCATACATCCCGCCTCGTCGGCAGGCTTCACTTTGCCGAGATTACGCTGTCTTACAAAAATCATGCGTTGCTTTTGGCGCATTTCCTTATACACGGGGAAGAATTTGGCAACCTCTTCCTGCGTCAGTCCCACCTGCTGTATGATGTACTGCTGCAAGTCGGTTTCGAACTTCTCAGGCGAGAACTGCCTTTTCTGCTCTTGTGCACCGGCGGTCAACAAACAAAAGCATGCTATTAAGAGTGAAAGATAGAATTTTCTTACCATAGTCAATAATCATTTGTCAGACATGCATAGATGTCGCTATTGTCGGCCATCATATAGTCGGCCACTTCGTCTATAGACGCATCTTTATAAGAGTATTGTGTTGCCACTTGCTGCCCCTCCTTCTCGTCGGAGTCGGCAAAATAGACCGCAAAGCTGAGCACTGCCACCAACAGACAGGCTGCCACATAGAGCACAGGACGCAGACGAGCATAGAGCGACGGCGTGAGCGGCACTACTTTCCGACTATCCGTCTGTCCAGCCCCATCCAGCTCCTTTTGCTCAGGCAGCTTCGCCATAATCTCACCCACAAGGTTGTCAAAATAGCCCTCGGGTACCTGGAAAGGCTCCTTTCGACTCATGCGGCTTCTTACATATTTCTCTACGCTATCCATAATTATCTTTTCTTTAATTGACGCGCATATATATTGAAAGTTTAATCACGGGACCGAAAAAATTCACTTATTTTCTTCACGGCTATATGATAGGATGCTTTCAGCGCCCCTTCCGACGTGCCAGTGATGCGACTGATCTCGCTGTATTTCATCTCGTCGTAATAGCGCAGCATGAACACAGTGCGCTGCACTTCGGGCAACTGTGCTATCACCTCACGCAACTGTGCCTCGGTTGCATCGCCATCGAAATAGTCATCGGCCATGAGCTGTTGGGCAACACCTAAGTCGGCAAAATCGGCATCCACAGTAGGCTTGACCTTCTGTTTCCTGATAAAGTCGAGACTCTCATTGACGGCAATGCGCGACAGCCACGTCAGCAACTTGGCATCGCCATGAAAGGATTCCAGTCCATTCCATGCTTTCAGAAAGGTGTTCTGCAGAATGTCGTTGGTATCCTCATGCGTCATGACGATACGACGAATCTGCCAGTAAAGTTGCTCACTAAACTGGCGTACCATCAACTCAAATCCTTTGCGCTGGGTTTTGGTGTCGGCAAGAAGAAGCTTCAGCTGCTGATCGCTTACGATTGCCATAGGAAGAAACAGAAAAAGGGCTCTACTCAAGAGCCCGTTGCCACAATATGCTCGTCAAACAAACTCAGCGAATGGTTACTTTTCTTACGACCTTGCCCACTTTCAGGATGTAGCATCCTTTCGGAATGTTCAGGTCTATACGCTGTGCAGGCCCCTCCACTTTGTAGTTGGCCACCTGACGCCCCGTCAGCGAAATGACTTCGAGCACCATTCCACTGGCTCCCGTGACGTTCACAACATTACCTTCAACTGATATAGTGATTGTCTTCTCCTGTTCCACTTGCTCAGCAATGCCCATCTCCATCGACATGACCATAGGAGAGGCAGCTTGCACCGAAACAGCGAGCATCATGCTAAATAATCCAGAGAATATAAGTAGTCTTTTGCGCATAAGCTATTATATTTTCTGCAAAAATAAAGAATAAATTCGAGAAAGCCAAACAATTTGCAAAGAAAATGCTGGCAATGGTGTCATTTTTCCATTGCCAGCATCATTTAAGCCCGTTTCTTGGCTATCTATGCACAGTTATTTCACTGGCTTAATAGCAAATGTGAAGTCGTAGTCCTGATAGGGCATGCGGTACTCCTTGCGCGGCCAGGCACCCCACGAGTTGACACAGGCCAGGCCAATCTGGCGCTTCTGCACGTGCACGCTGGTCTTGCCCGACGGAATCAGATCGCCCGAGTGGCGACCCCAGGCCTTGTTTTTCGAGGGACCATCGTCGAGCTGTGCCGTGGTGTAAGGCAGTGCAGAGGCTTCCATGGGAGCGTTCGAGTAGAAGCACAGTCCCCTACCCTCGCTGTTCAGCACCTGGAACCAACGGATGTCGGTATGGTTGCCCGACTCCTGCGGACGAATGTAGTCGAAGTACTCCTTTGCCACCTCATTCTCATAGAGACCGATGAACTCAGAGTGGTTGCGGTCAATGTAGTTTTCCGCTGGGCCGCGTCCGTAGTACTTCACGCGGTCGAATGCCTTTGGCATCTCGATGTCCATGCCGAAGCGGAACAGTTCGGCCACTTTGGCTTCCTTGTCGGCAGTCATCTGCTGTCGCACGACGATCTCGCCCTCGGGGGTGAGCGTATAAGTCATCGTGAGCTGTGCCTTCTGGTGAGGCATTTCGATGTGGGCAACAACACTATTGTCACTCACTGAGCAGTCTTTCACCTTGAGCCACAAATCATGCCACACGCGGAAGTTGTTCTGCAGATTGGCACCGTAGTCGTTGTCGGTGGGAGCACGCCAGAACTCTGGCTTGACCGACTCGCGGAATGAGAGCATCTCCTGGCCGTCGACAGTAATATAATCTATCAAGCCCGTATGCTTGCCCACATAGAGCTCAGTGCCAGCGGCAGAGAGCTTCACGTAGCTGTTGGTCTCTTCCTTCTCAACCTGTGCAGTCTCAGTCTTCAGCTCTGGGAACTGATAGGGCTGCACAATGAATTGTTCCTTGGCCAGCACCTGATTCTTCTCGATGAGCGGCTGTGCCTGCTTAGCACGGAAGTAGAAGTTGGCCACCAGCTCACGATTGGGATACTTCGCCGTGTAATCGGCAATGGCCTGCTTGAGCGAAGCCGACTCGATGACCTTGCGGCTCTGAGGGGCAATGCCCTTGAAGTCATTAAACTCCTTCACTAAATAGGCATTGCTGGTCTCTCCGCCGGGGAGCAGGATGCACACCATAACGAGGTCGTCGAGCGTCTTGAAGAAGTTCTCGTTATAGACTTCCACCTTTCCGTTCTTCAAGTCTACATCTTTCACCCACACGTTCTGATAGTAGTAACCCACCTCATAGGCATGGGGGTTCAGCCTACGATCTGGAGCAATGATGCCGTTGCAGTTGAAGTTGTAGTCGGAGGCGGGATATTTGCCATAGTCGCCACCGTATGTGAAGATTTCGCGGCCTGTGATGGGGCTCTTGTCGCGCATGCCCTGGTCAACGAAGTCCCAGATGTAGCCTCCCTGGTACTTAGGATACTTGCGAATCAGGTCCCAGTACTCCTTGAAGCCGCCCATCGAGTTACCCATAGCATGGGCATACTCGCACTGAATGAGCGGACGGGGATTGTTGCCCTGACTGTATTTCTCACAGCCGTTATAGTCGTAGTACATGGGGCAGAAGATGTCGGTCTTGCCGTCCTGACGAGCCTGCTCATACTGGCAGGGACGTGTTGCGTCGGTGGCCTTCACCCAGTCGTATGCCTTCTCGAAGTTGGGACCGTAGCCGGCCTCATTGCCCAGCGACCACACGATGATGGAGGGGTGGTTCTTCAGCGTGAGCACGTTGCCCTGGTTGCGCTCCAGGTGCATCTTTTCAAATTCCGGGTTCTTGGCCAGTGTCTTGTCGCCATAGCCCATGCCGTGACTCTCCAGGTTGGCCTCGGCAGTGACATACAGACCGTACTCGTCGCACAGGTCATACCAACGGGGATCGTCAGGATAGTGACAGGTGCGCACAGCATTGATGTTCAGCTGCTTCATAATCCTGATGTCCTGAATCATGCGGTCCATCGACACGATGTAGCCGCCGTCGGGATCCAGCTCGTGGCGGTCGGCACCTTTTATTAATATAGGCTGACCGTTGACCAGCAACTGTGCGTTCTTGATTTCGATGTGACGGAAGCCCACACGCTGGCGCACCACTTCGAGTGTCCGTCCCTTCTGGTCTTTCAGCGTAACGAGCAGCGTATATAAATAAGGTGTCTCTGCCGTCCAAAGTTTCGGAGCATCGATTTTCGCGTTGAGCACGATGGTGTTTTTCTGTTGCTGAGCGCCAAAGAAGCCCTTGTCGGCCTGTTTGCCGTCGGCATCGAGCAACTGTGCCGATACATCGCCTTTGCCCTCTACGTCAACCTTGACCTCCCACCACAGCGATGTCGCGCATGTGGGTTTTGGGCGTGGCATACAGATACACCTCGCGGGCAATGCCGGTGAAGCGCCAGAAGTCCTGGTCCTCCAGATAAGAGCCGTCGCACCAGCGCATCACCTGCATGGCAATGAGGTTCTGGCCTTTCTTCAGATACTTCGTAATGTTGAACTCTGCTGCTACTTTCGAGTCCTCTGAGTAGCCCACATATTTGCCATTGACCCATACTGACAGGTTGCTGGTGGCCGAGCCTACGTGGAAGTAGACATCCTGACCGTTCCAGTCGGCGGGCAGCTCGAACGTGCGACGGTAAGAGCCTGTGTAGTTGTTCGTCTCGCCGATGTAAGGGGGATTGCTGTCAAAGGTGGTGCACCACGAATAGCCCACGTTGCGATAAATCTTGTCGCCGTAGCCCTCAATCTCAAACAGGCCTGGCACGGGGAAGTCCACCCACTTCGAGTCGTCGAACTTCAGCGAGAAGAAGTCTTTCGGTGCCAGATTGTGATCTTTCACGAAATTAAAGCGCCACTTGCCTTCCATCGATAGGAAGCGGCCCGACTTGGTCTTGTCGTTCGCCTTGGCCTTGTCGGCATTTTCGAAGGCAAAGAAGTTGGCCCTGCGAGGCTCACGGTTCACCTGATTCACCAACGGGTCTTTCCACATGGGTTCATGATTCTTGGCTGCCTGCGCACCAATGGCGGTCATACAGGCCACAGATAGTAATAGTTGTTTCAGCATAGTTTTATTGATTATAATCTTTTTGTTTGTATGCAAGTCAACATACTTTTTTGCAAAGTTACAACAAAATATTTCGATATAAACAAAAAAGCAGGAACAAAATCCTGCTTTTTTGAAAAATTATGTTATTTGCATAGCAATCGAAAAAATTAAGTTACATTTTTACATGTTACTTAACATTGTCTGCCCTATGCTTAACCTTTCCAGCTTAAATCAGTCTAAAATATGGTTCTTCACAGGAATGGCGTGATACCGGCATCGTGCAGGGCCAGCAGACGAAGCAGAAGTAACGGTCGTC
>CACXXD010000054.1 GCA_902771445.1 uncultured Prevotellaceae bacterium | reverse complement strand
TTGGTGAATTCCATGCGATTCTCAGAGGGGTGTTTGTCAAGAAAATTCATAATTTCAGCTTGTTCAAATTTAGCGTGGCAAGGCTGAAACAGTTTGTACCTTTGCTGCTGTTCGAGGTAGGGGCAGGCCCTGTGCCAGCCCGATTGCCCATCAGGGCAAATGCTTTTTCTCATTTCTTTTTTACAAAAAAGTTCTGCATATCAGTCCTTCATCCTCGGCAATCACCTGTAAGGCACCGGAGAGTTCCGCATTCAGTTGTAATTGCATTGCTGTCATAATTAATCGTTTTATCTTTCGGCGACAAAGTTACGAAAAGTCAAGTGAAAAGTTAAATTTATTTGAGCCTTTCCGAGACAAAGTAACTTCTCCGAAGGAAAAGTTACGAAAAAAAATGTAATTGGTAACGGATTTTGGAAGATTAACGCAACTCGGCCTAAAATAAAGGCAAGACGGGGAAGAACGGGGGAGTTCAAATTTGGACTAAAAGCAAATTGGGGAGGATTGGCGAAGGAGTTAGGTTTCTTATTCGTAACCCAATTTATGTCCTTGGAGCCGAGTAAAGTTACCACGCAAAATGGTGAAGAATGGGGCACCTTTCACCGCCAGTTTCTTATTCCGCAAACTGCTACATTTTGCATAGCGATGGATGCCAAAAGAAATAGTAGTTTTGCAGCCAAAATAAAAAAAGGAGTAAGAAACATGAGAAGTACTTTTAACATTCTGTTCTATGTGAACAAGAGTAAGGAGAAGGGAGAGACCACGAAATTAAGTATCTCGGGGAGGGTACCACGGTGTGGTGCCTGTGATGGGCAGGGTTCTTGCTTAAGGCAAGCGGCAAAGCCGAGTCCGATTAACGGTACCCAGAGCCAGTTCAGTTGTAAGAAGACGATCCCGCTTGACATGTGGGACGTGAAGGGCAATTGTTCCACAGAAAAGTGTGCATTAGGATACACCCTTCTATGGAACCTGTTTGTGGCATTGGGAACGAAAATCTATACGGATTATTGCCATATCAAGAGAAAAACTACTCTTTTTCTTAATTTATGTTCAGGAATTATCATAACCTCGATATTTTTGATTATATTTGCGCACAGTACGCCCAATGTTGGAAAAGAATAACTAAAAGCGATATGGAGATACAACGCTATAACAGGCTAAAGATAGTATTAGCTGAGAAAGAAAGAACAGGCATGTGGCTCTCAGAGCAGATGGGCCACAGCATCAGTACCGTTTCACGCTGGATGACCAACAAGGTACAGCCCTCCGTGGAACCGCTCGGCTTTGCCGCTTACCTGAGCAAGAACTCTATGAGATTGCACGACACCTTGATGAGGATGTGAAGGAATTATTGGTGTCGTCGAAATAAAAGTATTAGAGAAATAATGCAGCAATTTATTAAAATATAATGAAAAAAACATTTAAACAATTCGTAAAAGATTACGATATTGATCTTGCAAAATGTCAGTTATGCTCTTCTGAAACTCAATTCTATGAAGGGTCTAATGTTCATATAACCTATATATATCTAAATAAATCTATAGATGGTCAAGATTGGCTTGTCCTGTCAAAGAAATTGGCTACTAAATTCTACAAAAACAATGATGTCAAAGTTCTAAAAGAAGCAGATGCTGTATTCGATAAAGAACATGGCTGGGGGCTTATTTGCCATTCGTCCATAAAAAAACATAATGTCGATTTGTCTAACATTTTTACTAATTCTGATAAAAATGAGGAAGTCTCTTTTATGGAGAATGAAAATGTAGATCAGAATGAAGCTGATTTGAACAAGCTCAAAGAATCACTTTATAGACTTAAAGCACGCATTGACGATAATACAGGCTATGTACCACTAAGATACAAGTATGACTGCGTCATTATAGATACGGATAATTTCATTGCAGACATTGATTACATTGATGAAGATGAATATGGATGTCACGGAACTTCTCATTTATCTGGAAAATCTTTTAATTCCTCTATACTTGATAGTATCGATTCTTTTATTGAAAAATATAAAACTATTATGATGTATAGAGAGCAAGCAGAATCTCTATTCTTAGAAATAGCAGGTTGTGCGGAAAAAGCTATTAGCAGATACAATAAGCCTGATATAATTGTAGATTTCCCTGCAAAAGTTGTAACAATAGACGATAATTATGATTCTGACACAGAAGAAGAAAGATTATTTCGTATTTATTCAGGAGAATATGGCGATTTTTCATGCAAAGAAGACGATGATGGTGGATTGTCATATTATGAAGGAGTAGATTATACGAGAATTAGAAAAATATCGGGAAGAATTATTGAAGAATATTATAATGTAGATTTATTTGAGGTCGAAGAATAAGTTTCAAATACATGCAGTAATTATGACAAAATTTTACACTTGCTGCCTAATTCTAACATAACTTGTATTTACAATGGATAAAGATTATACGCAAAAGACCAAATGGGAAACGTTGTCATTAAGCCACAATACAAAGAAATGAATCCTTTCAGTTGTGGACTCTCGCTTGTACGGGATGAAGAATTCAGATACGCATACATTAATGCACAAAACAACACGTTATTTCCATTCGGCCTTTATGCCTGGTGCGACAATGTTTTCTGTTGTGGCTTTGCTCGTGTGATGCGGTACAACAAGCAGAACGAAAAGAAATGGGGCATTATCAATGCTTTGGGCGAAGTTGTACTTCCTATGAAATACGATAATATTTGGACACTGAACGAAAACTACATTCATTCCATTAAGGTCGCTATTGACGGCAAGGAGCACACAATAGATGCAAGTCTTTTAGTAAAAGATAACTCACTGTCAGGTCTCGTATATATTAAAACGTACATAGTTGAGGATTTCAAGAAAGAATTTGGCCTTGATAAAATAGAAGTTAAAGCCGTCCTTAAGACAGGGAGGTTGTTTTTTCCGTTTCGAACCACCTATGGTGAAGTTGCTTTAGGTAATACTGAAGACATTGTCGTATCCATCGTGGCAAATGCCCAAGGTAAGATATTTCCCTTACTGCATCATGGCAAGGATACAGGTGCATCGTCACTCAAGAAATCATTTTGCGACATACCGAATAAAGAAAAAGTAGGAAGACAAGAGGAGAGCTTCAGGTGGGAAGACGATGAACCTTGGGAAGATTATGCAGACTATAGCGGATGGAGCCGTGAAGATTTGGAAAGTGGGCTGGCTGATGCTTTTGAGGGTGACTATGATGAGTATAAATCCAGATAAAATAACGATGCTTAAAACATATGAAACGTCCATAGAAGTGATAGACGAATGGTTCCGATTGCTATCCAAAAGAGAAAAGCTAATTGTACTGGCTATGCATAACGAAGGGCATACAGGGGATTTTCGGAATGTTAAGAATATGGAATTAGTCTTGATGTCGGGCATGCCGTCCAAACGGCGATACGAGGAGAACGGAGTTCCATGCACAGACTATCCATCGTTTGACGAAATAAAGGATTCAGAACTCACTACTATATGGGATTCCCTTTCCATCGAAAAAAGACAGGTTTTGTTCTCCGTTCGTTGTAAGGGATTTTGCTAATAATAAGACTATAAGAAGAATCACGAAGAGGCTTCCATTGATTATTTTGTAATAAATGATTAACTTTGCAAAGGATATTGAAGATATGGAACAGAAACAAATAACAGCGAATATGGAACAGAAACAAATAACAGCGACGTATGCTGAGGCAGTAAAGGCTATCAAGGAAGCAATATTGGAGAGTCGCTATCGTGCAGCACGGTTAGTAAACAAGGAAGTGTTGGCTCTTTACTATGCTATTGGCGGGTATATTTCCGCCCAAAGCAGAGCAGCAAGATGGGGTAGCAATGCTATTGGCACTATCTCAGAATTGCTACAACAGGAACTACCTGGGCTAAGGGGTTTTTCGGGTTGAAAGGAAGGAGTGAACTGAGTGCTATGGAGCGTTTGTTGAACTGGGTGCAGACTGCTTTCGTTTATGAGTATGATGACAAGGTGTGGGGCTGTGACCGTGCGTTCTTTGCAGAGGAGTCGCTGTTTTATCCCTATTGTGACTGTGAAGACCGTTCCATATTATTGTCGCGTTTGGTACGTGACTTGCTGGGGCTGAAGGTGATACTTGTCTTCTATCCGGGACACTTGGCTATGGCTGTTCATTTTACAGAAGAGGTGAAGGGTGACTATATCATGCTGGATGGTATGAAGTTTGTAATCTGTGATCCTACATATATTAATGCGCCCGTCGGTAAGACGATGCCCAACATGAATAATAGCAAGGCTACGGTGATATTGTTGGAATAAAACAAACGATGATTCCTGAGAAAAAAGAAATGGTTAGACATTAAATCCCAGCTCGCGAGCCATCTGCTTAATGACGTTCAGCTTGACGGTAGATGCATCCTCCTTGTCGTAAATGGTGAGGAGGGCTATGCGCCCCTCGTGCTCGGCAATGATAGCATTGGCCGTGATGATGCGAGCACCGCCAGACTTGCCCCGTCCCTTGGACGCAATGGGCATACGAATCTTGCGAATGCCTGGACAAAGCTCTGCACCTTGGAAGGGATTTTCTTGAAGACTTTTCTTAAAGTCCTCAAGGTCATCGTTGAAACTGCGATAACGCTTTTTAAGGTGTTTAGCTTCAACAAGAAATGTCTTGTGTGGACTAATCTCGTAACTCATTCATCATTTCCTCCCATGTTACGAACTTGTCTGACTTGCCTGTCTCTAAATACTCTTTCCAGTCTTTCATGCCTTGGCAAATCTCTGCTGTCACGTCACGTTTTGGCTCTTCTTCCTCTATGGGCATCAGGCGGACACTGCCACGACGTGACTTCAGCACGACATGCTCGCCACGTAGAGCCATGTCCAGGAACTTGGTCTGATTAGCCCGAAAATCTCTTGTACTAACAATGGTCATATTCTTCTGTATTAATGTTTTACGCTGCAAAGATACGAATAAAAAATGAAAGATAAAAGATTAAGGAATAAAAAGTGATAATATTCAGTATGCAAATGTCACCGATGAATCAGACAGTGAACTATATTTAAGTTCGATTTACGTTAATCTTCCCAAATCGTTTCGGTATGTCAGCTTTATTCTGTAATTTTGCAGGCGAACATCATGTTACATTCTAAAATCAGAAGAAAAAAGTGTTTATTGCTGACGAACTGCGCAAAACGAATATAGCTGAGTATCTGCTATATATGTGGCAGATAGAAGACACAATACGTGCCTTCGGCTGCTCGTTGTCGCGCATAAAAAGAGAATATGTAGAACGGTTCGACTATACGGAAGAACAAAAGGAAGACGAAGTGGACTGGTTTGGCAACCTGATTCGTATGATGAACGAGGAGGGGTGTCGCGAGCAAGGACATCTGCAAATCAACAAGGTGACCATGCAGATGCTGATAGAATTGCATACGCAGTTGCTGGCATCGCCAAAGTTTCCTTTCTATAACTCGGCCTATTACAAGGTGCTGCCGTTTATCGTTGAACTGAGAAACAAGGGGGCAAACAAGGAAGAGAATGAGATTGAGACTTGTTTCAACTCGCTTTATGGCGTGATGATGCTGCGACTTCAGAAAAAGGAGATTACGCCGAACACCCTGCATGCCGTGAAGGAAATATCGACCTTGATGGGAATGCTCTCGGACTACTACAAGAAAGACAAGGAAGAAGGTTTAAAATTTGAATAGTAAGATATGAATATTCTAATCACTGGCTGCAATGGCCAATTGGGCAACGAGATGCAGTTGCTGGAAAAGGTGCATCCGGAGCATACCTATTTTAATACTGACGTGGCAGAACTGGACATCACCGATCAGAAAGCTATCGAGACGTTTGTAACAGAGCATGAGATAGAAGGCATCGTGAATTGTGCTGCCTATACCGCAGTAGACAAGGCTGAAAGCAATAAGGAGCTGTGTACTGCACTGAACACCGAAGCACCTGCCTATCTGGCAATGGCGATTGAGAAGTGTGGGGGCTGGCTGATACAGATCTCGACCGACTATGTGTTTGACGGAACAAAGCACACTCCCTACGTTGAGACGGACACCCCATGTCCTGACAGTGTCTACGGTAGTACAAAACTGGCTGGCGAACTGGCCGTATCGAAGCTGTGTAAGCGCACGATGATCATCCGCACGGCATGGCTCTACAGCACCTTTGGCAACAATTTCGTGAAGACGATGATTCGGCTGGGCAATGAGAAGCCTGAGCTGGGCGTCATCTTCGACCAGATTGGTACGCCGACTTATGCACGCGACCTGGCTGTTGCCATCTTTGCCGCCATTGAGCAAGGGGTGAAACCTGGTGTTTATCACTATTCTGATGAGGGCGTCATCTCATGGTATGACTTCACGAAGGCCATCCATCGTATAGCTGGCATCAAGACATGTCATGTAAAGCCATTGCACACCGCAGAGTATCCGACTCCCGCCAATCGTCCACACTATTCGGTGCTGGACAAGACTAAGATAAAGGAGACCTACGGTATCGAAGTGCCTTACTGGGAAGAGTCGCTGGCCGAATGCATCGCTCTTTTGTTGAAATAAAAGAATAAGCAATGAATCAAGAAATAGAACGACGTAGAACCTTTGCGATTATCTCGCACCCGGATGCTGGTAAGACTACACTGACTGAGAAGTTTCTGCTTTTTGGCGGACAGATACAGGTAGCCGGCGCAGTAAAGAACAACAAGATTAAGAAGACAGCCACCAGCGACTGGATGGAGATAGAGAAACAACGCGGTATCTCAGTCTCTACGTCGGTCATGGAGTTCGATTATACTCCTGATGGGAAAGATGTGGAGTATAAAGTCAATATCCTTGACACCCCCGGACACCAGGACTTTGCCGAAGACACATTTCGCACGCTGACGGCTGTCGACTCTGCCATCATCGTTGTGGATGGCGCAAAGGGTGTTGAGACGCAGACACGTAAGCTGATGGCCGTTTGCCGTATGCGCAAGACTCCCGTCATCATCTTTATCAACAAGATGGACCGCGAAGGACGCGATCCTTTCGATTTGCTCGATGAACTTGAAAAGGAACTTGAGATTAAAGTGCGTCCCCTGTCGTGGCCTATCAACCAGGGAGCCAAGTTCAAGGGCGTCTATAATATCTACGAGCAAAAGCTAGACTTATTTACTCCTGACAAACAGCGTGTTACAGAGAAAGTCGAAGTGGACATCAATAGCCAGATGCTTGACGAGCGAGTAGGGGAGAGAGATGCCGAAAAACTGAGAGAGGACTTGGAACTTGTTGACGGGGTCTATCCAGAATTTGAGGTTGAGTCTTATCGCACAGCAGAAGTGGCTCCTGTCTTCTTTGGCTCAGCGCTGAATAACTTTGGTGTGCAGGAGCTGCTCAACTGTTTTGTTGAGATTGCCCCATCGCCTCGTCCCACCAAGGCCGAAGAGCGTGACGTGCAGCCAGACGAGCCGAAATTTACAGGCTTTATCTTTAAGATTACGGCCAATATCGACCCGAATCATCGTTCGTGTATTGCTTTTTGCAAAGTATGCTCAGGCAAATTCCAGCGCAATCAGCCATATCTGCATGTGCGCCAAGGAAAGACCATGCGGTTCACTTCGCCCACACAGTTTATGGCGCAACGCAAGTCGACTATTGATGAGGCTTGGCCTGGCGACATCGTGGGTCTGCCTGACACGGGAGGCATGTTCAAGATTGGCGATACTATCACAGAGGGTGAGCAGTTGCACTTCAAGGGACTGCCTTCGTTCTCGCCAGAGTTGTTCAAGTATATTGAGAATGACGACCCCATGAAGTCGAAGCAGCTGCAAAAGGGTATAGACCAGTTGATGGACGAGGGTGTAGCCCAGTTGTTTGTCAATCAGTTCAACGGACGCAAGATTATCGGAACGGTTGGACAGTTGCAGTTCGAGGTGATACAATACCGTCTGGAGAACGAGTACAATGCCAAGTGCCGTTGGGAGCCAGTCCATCTTTATAAGGCTTGTTGGATTTCGAGCGATAACGAGCAAGAACTGGATGCATTCAAGAAGCGCAAATATCAGTATATGGCAAAGGACAAAGAGGGGCGCGATGTGTTCTTGGCTGATTCGGGCTATGTACTTTCTATGGCTCAGCAAGACTTTGAGCACATTCAGTTCCACTTTACGAGTGAATTCTGATAAACGGTAATAAGGAAATCTTTAGTACGAGGTATGGGATATGGCATTAAACAAGGCCGAATCTCATACCTCTTTATTATTGTATTCGCAATTGCCAGAAGGCAACAGCCGCAGCTGCCGCAACATTGAGCGAGTCGACTTGATGCGACATAGGGATGCGTACTACATAGTCGGCCTCGGCAATAGCCTCCTTGGGTAGTCCGTCGCCTTCGGTTCCCATGATGATGGCAAGTTTTTGTTCAGCAGCAAGTCGCGGGTCGTCGATGGAAATGGAATTGTCGCAGAGAGCCATAGCGGCAGTCTTGAATCCTGAGTCTCGTAACTCGCTGAGAGAGAAGTCGATCCATGTCCAAGGTATAAGAAATACTGAACCCATAGAGACACGAACTGACCGACGGTTGAGCGGGTCGCAAGAATCGGGTGTCAGCAACACAGCATTGATGCCCAGGGCGGCAGCAGAGCGAAATATAGCACCGATATTGGTTGTATCAACCACTCCACGGATCACCACAACGCGCCGTGCATCCTTGCATACCTCGGTTACTGTGGGCATGGTGCGACGTTGCATGGCGCACAGCACTCCTCTGGTCAGTTTATAGCCCGTCAGACTGGCCAGTAATTCACGGTTGCCTGTGTAGACGGGGATGTCACCTATCCGTTCAATAATCTGGGCGGCATCGCCTTCAATATGCTTACGTTCACATAAGAGTGCGACAGGCTGATAGCCAGCATTGAGCGCAACGTGGATTACCTTTGGGCTTTCGGCTATGAACAAGCCCCCTTCGGCCAAATCTTCGGCATGCCGAAGTTGGGCCTCCGTGAGTTTAGTGAATGGAGCCAGTTCTGGCAGCTCGGTGGATGTTATTTCGATGATGGGCATGGCTTTTGACGTTTAATTGTGAATAATCCTAATCGATGTTGGCGCTTTTTCTTGCCGATGGTGCGCCATTGGTAGCATCCCTCCGGAAGATGGGCAACATGAAGTACCGTGTCGCTGTATAAAAAATAGGCTACCCTCTGGCCTTGCAATGTCTCGACAGCGATATAATCGGCATCGATGACAGATGATTTGGGCAGTGGCAACACCTTGTCTACGATAGGCATAGCCGTTGCAACCGAAGGAAGGCTGGGAGTCGGGCGAAGCTGTAGTTGTGCAGGCATGCTCTCGTTTCCGTATCTGTCTTGTGCCGTAACTGCATAATTATAGGTGCTTTGCCGTCCAACAGTTAAACTATTTTCCGTGAGTCTGGTTGCAATAAGATTCTTTGGATTGTTGATGTCAACGGGATAGTCGCGTGAAGCATAGACATTGTACACACAGCGCGAAGAATGATTGGCTGTCGAAACATTCCATTCAAGTCGGCCATTGCCATTGACACCTTTTACTATAGGCATAGTTGGTCGCTCATTGCTTAGCCACGTCATGGGTGGGATGAGGGCAGGGGTGGCATTGAACTGCTTTTCCAGTTTGTAGATGTCTTTAATGTTGTCGACTAAAAACTTGGTACGGAAAAAACATTGCCCAAGTCCCAGTTGGCGTATAACGTTCAACTGCCGTTTCACATCGTCAAGTCTCCATCGTCCTTCGTGCGGATCGAGGAAATAAATGCCCAAGCCCGGCACAACCAGTCGGCCACAGGCTTGCTCTTGCCAGTCGATGGCAAAGGGAAAGAACTGATTATCACGGAAATACATCATGGGGTACAACGCATCGACGATGCCATCGCGCAGCCATTGCTGGGCATCTTGGCAGACCGTTGTGCGGGCATTCCATCCGTTTGAGTGATAGCGCGACAAGTCGTCGTGCTTGCCAATGGTTGCGCAGCTGAGCATCACCCAAGGCTTGCATGCCTTGATTCTATTATTAATGGTAGTTACAATATTAGTAATGTTTGCCCGTCCTTGTGATTTGGAGGTGCGCATCTTCCACGTCTCTGGATAGCGGATGTAGTCAAGATGAATGCCGTCGACATCGTAGTTTTCAACAATCTCATGACAGAAGCGTGCCAGATAGTCGGCTGTCTGCGGTGATTCGGGGTTCATGTAGCCCTCATCACCTATTTTCTTTATTAGGTTGGGATACTTCTTTCTGAGTTGACTACACCCCAGTTTGTTCCATTTACCGACGGGGATGGTCACCACCCAGGCATGAAGTTGCATGCCGCGCCGATGACACTCGTCAATAGCAAATCTAAGAGGGTCGAATGCAGGAGCCTTGCCTGGTGTTCCCGAAAAACATCCGTCCCAAGGTTCCATGGAAGAAGGGTAGATGGTGGTGCCTCTGACTCGTGTCTGAAGTAGTACGGTGTTGATGCCGACCTTCTTCAGACTGTCGAGCATTTCGCATAGTTCTTTCTTCTGACTGCTTGAATGATAAGAGTGAGGCCAGTCGATGCCTCCGATGGTGGTAAGCCAAACGGCTCTTATCTCGTATTTGGGCGAGTCTTGTTCAAGAAAAGGAAGTTTGCTTTCTTGTGCAAACGCGCAACATGTCAACCATAAAAAGCTAATGAAAAAGAGCTGACGACAAATGTATTCTTTCATGTTTTATTGTTTTGTGTGCAAAATTAACTAATTTATCATGAAAATACGATAATTTTTATTTTTCGCCTTTCTTTTTTTCAATATATTTAATTACTTTTGCAAGATAAAATATTTAAAGAATAGCATAAAAATGATTTCTTTTTTAATTAGTCTTGTTGCATTGGTCATAGGCTATATCGTCTATGGTCACATTATTGAGAAAGTTTTTGCGCCCGATGACAGAGTGACACCAGCCATAAGCAAAGCGGATGGTATTGACTATATTGCTTTGCCTACATGGAAGGTGTTTATGATTCAGTTCCTGAACATTGCCGGAACGGGTCCTATCTTTGGAGCTATCATGGGTGCCAAGTTCGGCCCTTCGGCCTATCTGTGGATTGTGTTTGGCTGTATCTTCGCCGGAGCGGTGCATGACTATATGGTGGGAATGCTCTCCATGCGAAACGACGGAGCCAGTTGCCCGGAGATTGTGGGCAAGTATCTGGGCGATGGCGCTCGCAAGCTGATGTTGGTGTTCTCCGTTATCTTGTTGCTGATGGTTGGCACGGTGTTCGTGTTCAGTCCTGCAACAATTCTCCATACCTACGGTGGAAGTACGCTGATGTGGGTAATCATTATCTTCATTTATTATATATTGGCAACCATGTTGCCTATCGATAAGATTATTGGTCGTTTCTATCCTATCTTTGCTTTCTCACTCCTCTTTATGGCAGCCGGCCTGATGGTGGTTCTTTTCATCAAATGGCCTGCATTGCCTGAGGTATGGACACATTTGGAAAATATGGGCAAAGTGGCCGATAGTTCATTTACCGACGAGATTTTCCCCTGTCTGTTCATTACGATTGCTTGTGGCGCACTTAGTGGGTTCCATGCTACGCAAAGTCCTCTGATGGCACGGTGCCTTAAATCAGAAAAGATGGGGCGTCCTGTGTTCTATGGTTCCATGATCACCGAAGGCATTGTAGCCTTGGTCTGGGCCACGGTGTCCATGTATTTCTTCTATGGCGAACCGACTCCCGGATACGAAGTGATCAATGCCGTTGGCAACAACGGAATACATACGCAGGCTCCCGACTTGGTGAAGATTATGTGTAGCGACTGGCTGGGCATTGTTGGTGGTGTGCTGGCCGTGCTTGGTGTCGTTGCAGCCCCGATAACCAGTGGCGATACGGCCTTTCGCTCTGCACGCTTGATCATTGCCGAGGCTTTCAACATCAACCAGCGTCCTATTGCCAAACGCTTGTTGGTTTGTTTGCCGTTGTTTGCCGCTTCGCTCGCCTTACTTGTCTGGCAGATTGAGGATCAGAACGGCTTCAACACGATATGGCAATATTTCGGTTGGAGCAATCAGACGCTTGCCGTTATTATGTTGTGGGCTATTACGGCCTATCTGGTTCGTCAGAAGAAAGCCTTTGTCATTACATTGATTCCGGCATTGTTCATGACCTCAGTATGCGCAACCTTCCTGTTCATATCTAAACAAGCATTTCATTTGGCAGAACCCATAGCCTATTCGCTGGGCGGCATCTGCACCGTGATAGCTCTTGTCTGGTTCATTGTTTGGTATAAGAAAAATAAATAAGAATCAATTTTAACTCCATTGTCTATGAAGAAAAAATTATTTATGATTTTGATGGCCCTGACCGTTTCGGTTGGTGCGTTTGCTCAGTTCGAGCAAGGTAAGAAATATCTTAGTGCCAGTATCTCTGGTATGGATTTGCATTTTACTGGTGCAGAAAAATGGAAATTCGATATTGGAGGCAGGGTTGGCTATATGATAGAAGAAAACTGGATGCTGACTGGTATATTAGGATTCTCCTATCGCAAGAATCTTCCAAATACCTTTACGTTAGGTGCCGGCGGTCGCTATTATATCAGTGCTAATGGATTGTTTCTTGGCGCAGGCTTGAACTACGAGCACCACGGAGTAGGGGACACAAAGGTTGATGACTTTGTACCCAACATTCATGTCGGCTATGCTTTCTTCGTCAGTAGGACAGTGACCATTGAACCGGAGTTCTACTACAAACAAAGTCTGAAGGACCATAGCAATTACAGCGATGTGGGCATCCGCATAGGAGTAGGTGTTTATCTTTAATTTAATACAATAATTAATATGTTATCAGTTAACGAATTGGTCGACAGGCTCATAGACTTGTCATTTGCCGAAGATATTGGCGACGGTGATCACACCACCTTGTGTTGCATTCCTGAAGACGCGATGGGCAAGTCGCATCTGCTCATCAAGGAAGACGGCATCCTTGCAGGTGTCGAGATTGCCAAAGAGGTGTTCAGACGTTTTGATCCCGAAATGGTTGTCGAGGTGCTCATGCAGGATGGAACAGAAGTGAAGAAAGGCGATATCGCAATGATTGTGAGCGGTCGTGTGCGTTCGCTTCTACAGACTGAGCGCCTTATGCTCAACATCATGCAGCGCATGAGCGGAATAGCCACCATGACCAACCGCTATGTGAAGCGTCTTGAAGGTACTGGCACCCGTGTACTTGATACTCGTAAGACGACTCCTGGCATGCGCATGCTGGAAAAGCAGGCGGTGAAAATAGGCGGAGGATGCAATCATCGTATCGGTCTGTTCGACATGATTCTTTTGAAAGACAACCATGTAGACTTTGCCGGCGGAATTGTCAATGCCATTGACCGCTGCCATCACTATCTCAAGGAGAAGAACCTTGACTTGAAGATTGAGATTGAAGTGCGTTCTTTCGATGAGCTCAATCAAGTGCTGGAGCACGGTGGTGTGGATCGTATCATGCTTGATAATTTCTCTGTAGCTGATACGAAGAAGGCGGTCGACATTATTAACCATCGTTTCGAGACAGAATCGTCTGGCGGCATCACGTTTGACACCATCCGTGATTATGCCGAACAAGGTGTAGACTTTATTTCTGTCGGTGCCTTGACGCATAGCGTGAAGGGACTGGACATGAGCTTCAAGGCCTGCTGATATGAAGAAGACGATTTGTGTTCTTGCGTCTCTGTTCGCCTTTACGGTAGGCAACGCTTGTACCAATTTCATTGTCGGAAAGAAAGCCTCTAAGGACGGGTCGGTCATCTGCACGTACAATGCCGATGACTATGGCATGTTCATGGGGCTTTGCCATTACCCTGCGGCTAAGCACGGGAAGGGTGAAATGCGCAAGGTCTATGACTGGGATACCAATAAGTATCACGGTGAGATTGCCGAGGCAGCCGAGACCTACAATGTGATTGGCAACATCAACGAATGGCAGGTCACCATTGCCGAGACAACCTTTGGCGGTCGGGAGGAAATGGTCGACACGACGGGCATTCTTGACTACGGATCGCTTATCTATATTGCTTTGCAGCGGTCCAAATCAGCAAGAGAGGCCATCAGCGTCATGACCACGCTTGTTGAAAAGTACGGCTATAACTCAGAGGGCGAGTCTTTCACCATCTGTGACCCGAATGAGGCTTGGATCATGGAAATGATGGGCTGCGCCAGTGACCGTAAGTTGTCGAAAGAGCGCACGGTCTGGGTTGCAGTAAAGATTCCCGACGAGGCTATTTCTGGCCATGCCAATCAGAGCCGCATCAGTCGCTTTGATATGAGCGACAAGCAGAACGTGCTCTACTCAAAGAATGTGGTTGCCTACGCACGCAAGATGGGGTGGTATGATGGCAAAGATGCCGATTTCTCTTTTTGCAATACCTATGCCTTCCCCGATTTCAGTGGCCGCCGAATCTGCGATGCGCGTGTATGGAGCTTCTTCAACAAATATGCCGATGGCATGGATCGGTATGTTGCATGGGCAGAAGGTTCGCAGAGCGATGCCGAGCCAATGCCGCTTTGGGTGATACCAAAGGCCAAGCTCTCTGTTGCCGATGTTGAAAGTGCCATGCGTGATCACTATGAGGGTACGCCCTTTTCACTCGACGGCGATATAGGCGGCGGTATTTGGCAGATGCCATACCGGCCTACACCGCTCTATTTCCAGGTGGACGGAAAGAAGTATTTCAATGAGCGTCCAACCTCCACTCAGCAGACCTCATTCTCGTTTGTATCTCAGATGCGCTCTTGGTTGCCTCGTGAGATTGGCGGTGTGCTTTGGTTTGGCAACGATGATGGCAATATGGTGCCTTATACGCCCGTTTATTGCTGTACTACGGTATCTCCGCGTCCCTACAATACTCCGAATGCAGATGCCCTCAATTTCTCAATGGACAATGCCTATTGGGTGCAGAACTGGGTCAGCAACATGGTCTATCCACGCTATTCGTTGATGTTCCCCACGTTGCAGCAGAAGCGTGATTCGTTGGATCAGTCCTATTTCAATGTTCAGAAGGAAGTAGAGGACAAGGCATTGCAGATGAGTGAGACGGAGCGTGTGAAGTATCTTACTTCCTACACATCAAGGAAAGCCGACGAGATGCTGAGCACATGGAAAGACCTCGCCTTTCATCTCATTGTCAAGTATAATGACATGATCATCAAGCCCGAAGAGAACGGTCAGTTTACGCGTACTCCAGAGGGGCTTGGCAGCAAGGTCGTTCGTCCGGGCTATTCTGAGAAGTTTGCACGAGAGCTGATCAGACAGACAGGTGACAAGTTTGTCTTGCCTGCTCAATAAGTCTGATTTGTTTCAAGTATTGTTTAGGTGACCTAAGTATATTGTTTACGATGTGTAAATGATATGTTTACGAATGCCATCTATGCCACTTATGAAGGATATGAAGGATAGTATATTAACTTTCGTATAAAGAAAAACATTTAGGTTCGGGGTAAATAATTTCCTATAGGGAAAGTTGCTATTTGTTCCTTCATATCCTTCATTTCATTTCTCTCTCGAGATATGAATTGTACCAGGTCGTTTATTTTTGATGATTTCCGACCATTCCAGACCTGATGCAGCACTTGCGTTTTGTCAAAATAATTCATAGAAAAAAACACCCTCAGAAAGTTGCATTCTAGAACGAAGACACACTTGCCATCTTACCATGCCAAAGCCATTGTTTTGAGATTGATACTGAATCAAAGTGGGTTTGCGGCCAGATCGTGCTGAGTTTTAGCATCCGTTACGTTCTGTTTCAAGTCATAACTCAGTATGATATGGCTGCAAACCCACCATGATTCAATATAAATCGCAGCGTGAATGCCACTCAGAACTGTCCGAAAGACGAAATTTTTGTAGGCAGAAACAGTTCGTTTTGCGAAGTAAAGCTTGCAACCTATTGAATATCAATGATATGCGCAACCACATCCAATACTCGCATATTTGCAAGCGACTTAGAGTTTGGTGAATTCCACGCGATTCTCAGAGGGGTTGTTGTCAAAATAATTCATAATCTGTCCCTTAAACTACAGATGATTGCTCATCCTCTGTGAACTTGGTATTTTCTGTGTTGAAATCCTAAAATCCGCAACACCCCGTTAAGCATTGCAAGGGCTTTATGCTGCCGATAACCCTCAAAATTGAATTCTCAGCCGTCAGTGAGTGTAAAAGGGTTCTGATATGAATGGTTATGAGTATAGATGTTCAGTTCGTAGTGTCTGGCTGTCCTTATCCATTTGGCAGGCACGCTGATGCGCTCGGCTATGCCGCTTTGCTTGCAAAGAACTTGAAAACGTATGCCTTGATCCTGCTGCACTTCTCCAGTCCGAAGGCTTTCGCGTCAATCCTCCCCATGAGGAACTTATAGAAGTTGCGTATCATAGCCGTCAGCAGCAGGAACACGGTGTTCTGAAGTTGCGTATCATAGCCGTCAGCAGCAGGAACACGGTGTTCTCTGCCATGAAGGACTTTGGCAGCCTTGCCCATCCGAATCCGTTGTTCATGTCGTCAAAGATACATATTACAATACGCTCCTTGCCGCCCCTGAGGTTATAGAACTCCACGATCTCGCGGTTGGTTGAGGTATAGCTCCCTCACATGAAATATTCCTCCAAAAGGAGTGATTTTCTCAGATTTTATGCTTACCTTTGCCATGTCATTGATGATTTTGCTTGTCTTTAAACGCAGCACTAAGGTAAGTGAAAAATCTGACATGGCAAAATCCTGGGCCGCTCGGCTCTGCCGCTTGCCACAGCAAGAACTTTTTGTTGCTCAGGTACTTATAAAGAAAGTTAAACCAAAGTGCTGCGGAATTTAGGATAAAAGAAAGAACTATGAAAAAAAGACTGTTTATAGCAGCAACGTGCCTGACGGCGACAGTTAGCCTGATGGCACAGGGCGGTCCCACGATGGGCTGGAGTTCGTGGAATACCTACGGTGTGAACATCAGCGACGCGCTCATCCGTCGGCAGGCAGACGCGATGGTATCAAAAGGATTGAAAGATGTGGGCTACAATCACATCAATATCGACGATGGCTTTTTTGGTGGACGCAATACGGAAACTGGCGAACTTATCATCCATCCCACACGTTTCCCCAACGGACTCAAACCCGTAGCCGACTACATCCATTCAAAGGGTCTTAAAGCCGGAATCTACAGCGATGCCGGTGCAAACACATGCGGTAATATGTACAATGGCGATGTGCTCAGCGTGAATGTCGGACTCTACAACTACGACCAGCACGATGCCGACTTCTACTTCAAGGAGTGCGGTTTCGACTTCATCAAGGTGGACTTCTGCGGCGGTGACGCTCCACAGAACACACAGCATCTGGCTCTCGACCCGCAAAAACGCTACACCGCCATCAGCAACGCCATCAAAGCTACCGGTCGAAACGATGTGCGACTGAACGTATGCCGCTGGGACTATCCCGGCACATGGGTTCACGACGTGGCATTCTCCTGGCGCACCACCCACGACATCTGGGACGGCTGGCCATCAGTGAAGGGTATTCTTGCTGAAAACCTATACATGAGTGCCTACAGCTACGACGGCCGCTTCAACGACATGGACATGCTCGAGGTGGGACGCTCCATGACTACCGAGGAAGACAAGACCCACTTCGGCATGTGGTGTATCATGAATTCTCCACTGCTCATAGGCTGCGACCTCGAAAACATCAAGACCACAACACTCAATCTGCTGAAAAACGAAGAACTGATAGCCCTCAACCAGGATCCGCTCTATCAGCAGGCATACATCGTAGCACTTTCCAACAGCTGTTACATTTTGGTGCGAGACATTGAAGAACTGAACGTCACCAAACGCGCCTTCGCCATCTACAATCCCGACGATGCTTCCAAACAGGCAACCGTACGATTTGCCGACCTGTGCCTCGGCGGAAAGGTGAAGCTCCGCGACCTGTTCCAGAAGAAAGACCTGGGCGAGTTTTCCGACAGTTACAACGTAACCATCCCTGCCCACGGCACCCGTATCTACACCGCTGAAGGCGAGCAGCGGCTGGAGCGCACCCGCTACGAAGCCGAGACTGCCTACATCAGCAACTATCAGGAACTGAAAAACAATCAGGCAGAACATACAGGCATATATGAATATGCCGACTACTGCTCATCAGGACTGAAGGCAGGGTGGCTTGGCTACAACGAAAAGAACGACCTTGTTTGGCGCGATGTATATAGCAACGACGGAGGTGACTACAAACTTACCATCGCATATATCTCAGGTGAGAACCGAAACATCCGCATTGACATCAACGGGAAGCGCGTCAATACAGTCAATGTCAACTCTGGCGGTTGGAGTACAGTGGCAAGAAAAACCATCACCATACACCTGGAGAAAGGGCGCAACACCATCCGCCTATCAAACAGCACCAACTGGATGCCCGACATCGACTACATCGACCTTGTGCCTGTGGCAACACCCGACGACATCGGAGCGGTCAACGCAGACAAGCACCAGGATTCATACGCGTTCGACACAGCTGGCCGTCCCGCCACACAGGCAACACGACTCCGCATTATGAACGGAAAGAAAATGCTTATACAATGAAGGGATGGCTGGAAAAGCATAATCTATAATTGTAACGAAAGATATTTAGCGGGTTGAAGTGACGATTTGCAACACTTCCGCCCGTCTTTTTGCACTTTTAACGCACAAAGAGGAAATACTTGGATAGCTATTCCAATTAAGGAAGCCAGGGAAACCATGCATGCCTCGCTGGTCTATGTCAAGGGGATGTATTAGCGCAATGCCGTAAAGGAATTCTTCAAGCGTATGCAGATAGGGAAAATCTGAATCAGTTGAGGAAACGATTAATTATTTAGAAATATTTATCCATTTCGATATTCGGCTGGTGTCATCCCCGTCTCGCGCTTGAAGAACTTGGAGAAGAACGAGGGATTAGGGAAGTTCAGCGACTCAGCGATCTGCCAGACGGGCAGGTCGCTGTATTTCAGTTGTAGTTTGGCCTGCTGGATGATGTGGCGATGAATCCATTGCATGACTGTCTGTCCGCTGACTTCCCGGATGACGGATCCAAGATGGTTGGGTGTCAGGCAGAGACGGTCGGCATAGAAGGCGATGGCGTGTTCACGTGCGGCATGCTCGTTGACGAGAATGGTAAAGCGATGAAAAATATCCTCCTGACGGCTGACGGGATGACGCTTCCTTTCTGCGTTTTCTTTATTATATATAAGGCGGAGTTCGGAGAGGAGCGCCGTTTGCAAGGCACGGACAGAGGAATGTGACAGGGGCTGGCGGTTGACGGTATGCCAGAGCAGACGGAAATACTCGTCGGTAAGCTGCCAGTCGTCATCGTTCAAATGAAAAGCCGTACACTCCTTGAAAAGTGTCTCTTTTGGTAACTCCCGATAGTAGAAGACGGGGGGATTATGTAACTGAGAATAAATCGAAATCAAATTTAACAATCAAAAAAAAGTAAATCGTAAATTTTCGAATAGTAAATGAACAATGTATTGGAGGCACTGTAATTTGGCATAGTGATGTTTTTCTGGTGAAATTGCTTTAATCTGTCAATAATTGAGCCGATATTTTGTTAATCTTCCGAAAAACAATCGATTTTTCATTCAGAATTAGTAATTTTGCGTCTAATTTTAAATAAAATAATATTTTAGTATTATTATGTTCAATACAAGTACGATTATCGGATCCAAAATCAAGGGTATTAGGGAATCCAAGAATCTCTCGGTTGAGGAGATTTCAGAGAGAAGCGGTCTCTCGGTAGAACAGATTGTTTCGATAGAAAACGACGAATATTTGCCATCATTAGGACCATTAATCAAGGTTGCCAGAGCACTTGGTGTCCGACTGGGTACGTTCTTAGATGACAACGATGCGCTGGGACCTGTTGTTTGCAGGGCCGAAGAGCGGGATAACAGCATCAGTTTCTCGAATGGCACAACTGATGCACGGAAGCACATGGATTACTTTGCTCTCGCCAGACAGAAAGCCGGACGGCAGATGGAGCCATTCATCATTGAGATTCAGCCGAGCGAAGAAAAGGTCTATAAGCTTTCGGCTCATGAAGGCGAGGAGTTCATCTATGTGCTGAGTGGCGAACTTGAAATAGAGTATGGCAAGGAAACATTTACTTTGAAAGAAGGCGACAGCATCTATTATGATTCGATAGTAGAGCATCATGTGCATGGTGTGACAGGAAAGGCCGCTAAGATTCTGGCTGTTGTTTATATACCTTTTTAATATATAGCTATGTACCAACTTTCAGAAAGAACCTTAGGCGATTGGCTTGAGTATTGGGCAACGACAACACCCGACAAGGAGTATATTGTCTATTCGGATCGTGATCTGCGTTTTACATGGAAGGTGTTTAACGAGCGCGTAGACAATCTGGCTAAGGGATTGATTTCCATCGGTGTGACCAAGGGGAGCAATGTCGGCATCTGGGCTACGAACGTGCCTGACTGGCTCACTTTCTTATATGCAACAGCCAAGATTGGTGCTGTGCTCGTGACCGTAAACACCAACTACAAACAGAAGGAGCTGGAGTATCTCTGCGAGAACTCCGACATGCATACACTCTGCATAACCAATGGCACATGGGAGTGTGATTATGTCGACATGACCTATAAGATGCTGCCGGAGCTGAGAAATTGTGAGCGCGGCCATCTGAATAGTGAAAAGTTCCCGCATCTGAAGAATGTGGTCTACATTGGCATGGAGAAATACCGTGGCATGTACAACACTGCCGAATTGTTGCTTCTGGGTCAGAATATAGATGACGACCAGTTGAACGAAATGAAAAAGAACGTGAGTTGCCACGATGTCGTGAATATGCAGTATACCTCTGGCACGACAGGATTCCCGAAGGGGGTTATGCTGACTCATTACAATATTGCCAACGACGGCTTCTTCACGGGCGAGAATATGGGATTCACTCAGAACGACAAGCTCTGTGTCTGTGTGCCTTTGTTCCATTGCTTTGGAGTGGTGCTTGCCACTATGAATTGCCTGACCCACGGCTGCACACAGGTCATGGTCGAGAAGTTCGATCCATTGGTGGTGCTGGCTTCAGTCCACAAGGAGCGTTGCACGGCTCTCTACGGTGTACCCACTATGTTCATTGCCGAGCTTAACCATCCTATGTTCAGCATGTTCGACATGAGTTCTCTTCGAACTGGCATCATGGCCGGCTCGTTATGCCCGGTTGAACTGATGAAACAGGTGAGTGAGAAAATGTATATGACCATCACAAGCGTGTATGGACTGACTGAGAGTTCGCCAGGCATGACACAGACGACGCTAGATGATAGTTTTGAACTGAGGTGTACGACGGTAGGCCGCGATTACCCGTTTGTAGAGGTGAAGGTGATTGACCCGGAGACGGGTGAAGAGTGTCCTGTCGGCGTGCAGGGCGAAATGTGCTGCAAGGGCTTCAACGTCATGAAGGGCTATTACAAGAACCCCGAGGCTACGGCTGAGGTGATAGACAAGAACGGCTTCCTGCATTCGGGCGATTTAGGTGTAAAAGACGAGAACGGTTACTATCGTATTACGGGTCGCATCAAGGATATGATTATCCGTGGAGGCGAAAACGTTTATCCGCGTGAGATTGAGGAATTCCTTTATCACATGCCTGGCATTAAGGATGTGCAGGTGGCTGCTGTTCCCTCGAAAAAATATGGCGAGGAAGTTGGCGCATTCATCATCCTTCAGGAAGGCGTGACGATGGAGCCCGAAGACGTGAGAGATTTCTGTAAAGGAAAGATCGCACGTTACAAGACACCTAAGTATGTGTTCTTTATCGATCAGTTCCCCTTGACCGGTTCTGGAAAAATCCAGAAGTTCAAGCTGAAAGAAATGAGCTTGAAGCTTTGCGAGGAAATGGGAATCGAAGTTATTTGATGAATCAGAAGACTAAGGTGGCTTTTCACCTTAGTCTTTATCAACAAAAGGAATTATTTTTTTAATGGGAAATAAAATTCTGGCATTATTTCTCGTTCTGTTGTCCTCGCTCGCGGGACATGCAGACGAGGAAACACCAAACTCTATTCAGGCAAGAAGAATATTTGACACAGCCTACAACCAGGTATTTGGAGAACAGGGTTCAAAACTCCATTACGATGTCAACATTATTGGGCTATACAAGACGAACGGGACGATTTGGCTGAAAGGCAAGAAGCAAAAATTTATCGACAATCGTGTTACCTCGTGGAGCGATGGCAAGACCGCCTATATGGCTTACAAGAAAAAGAAGACGGTTGAGATTTATGATGCCAACTCCAATAAAAAGGACAAATTCAGTGGTCGGTTCAAGTTTTCGCTGGACGATTTTACTTATAATATCAAAAACAATTCCGATGGGCTTATGCTGATATTAAAGCAGAAGAAAAAAGTGAAAGGAACGATTAAGGAAGTGCGTGCGCTTGTCGACCGAACCACCTATGCTCCGATAAAGATACGAATTAAGGTGGCATTTATATGGACTACCATACGCATCTCTGATTTTCAGTCGGGCAGCGTAAGTGACGAGGAGTTTGTTTTTCCTGCTGATAAGTATTCTTCGGGATGGAAGTTTCACGACAATCGATAAGGTTGTCGTGAAACTTTTTTTATGTTCTCAGTGATAGCATGCCATCATCATCGATGATGATGGCTTCGTAGACGAGTTTCATCAAAGCTTTTTCTATCGACTCGTAAGGCAACTGTAGGGTGTGCAACTCCTTGACAAAGTGTGGCTGCTTATCTTTTAATAGGTCGATGATCTCCTTCTCCGCCTTTTCTCTGTCCGCCTTTTCTTCCTTCTTCCGTGCCAGACATACGTCGCATTGTCCACACTCTTCGGCAATGTCCTCGCCGAAATAGTGCAGAAGCTGGCGAGAGCGACATTGGTTGTCGGTCATGAAGTACTTGGTCATCGTTTCGATTCTTTCTCTGGCACGCTCTTTCAGTTGCTCGTAAACTTCAGGTGGAAACTGCAAGTGGCACGAGTCTTCTCGCCGTTGAGTGTAGCGGATGTAGGGAGTCTGCTTTTGCGGAATGAAACTGATGATTCGTTTCTGGGCCAATGATTTCAATATGCTGTAGACGGTTATCTGACTTAGTTCCGTCAGCTGGGCAATGAGCGATTCATCTATGTAAGAGTAGTCGTTGAACAATCCACTGTATTGGCGCAAGAGTGTGATGATGACCAGGTCTTCGTTTTGCGTATTACCTTTAAGACGGTAGAGGTCATCGCGCTCCAGGATGAATTTCACTCTGGCCTGATTCTCCTCGTTGGCTGTGTAACTGATGTATCCGGCACGGTCGAGAATCTTTAGGGCAGCATCTACTTGAATAGGGAAAAATTTGTAGGCGTGACAGAATCGGTCGATTGGAAATTCAAAAGCTGCGTTATAGCCAGAACCTACCCCCACTTGATAGAAGTAGGCCAGTGAGTCATAAACTTTTCTGATGTAGTCTTTTTCTGGGAAAGTGTCGCTCAGTCTTTTCTGCAACTTGTTGGCATCGTTATTGTTGTATAAAAGCACAGCGTAGGCTTTCTTTCCGTCTCGTCCCGCACGTCCGGCTTCTTGGAAATAGGCTTCCAGACTGCTCGGACTGTCCATGTGGATGACGATGCGCACGTCGGGTTTGTCAATTCCCATGCCAAACGCATTTGTTGCCACAATGATGCGAGTCTTGTCTTTTTGCCAGTCATCTTGTCGCAAGTCTTTTTCTGCATTATCCAGTCCGGCATGAAAGTAACTGGCATTGAGCCCTACAGCCGTCAGATATTCTGCAATTTCTTTAGTTCGTTTGCGGCTTCGGGCATAGACGATGGCCGAACCTGGCACATTGTTCAATATGTGTACCAGTTGTTCGGCCTTGTTCATGGCATATCTCACGATGTAGGCAAGATTCTTTCGCTCGAAACTCATGCGAAACACGCATGGTTCCCGGAATCTCAGTTGTTGTTGTATGTCTTCTACGACCGATGGGGTAGCGGTAGCGGTCAAAGCAAGAATCGGCACGTCGGGATGATCTGCTCTGATGTCCGCTATCTGCAAGTAGCTTGGGCGGAAGTCATAGCCCCATTGAGAAATGCAGTGGGCTTCGTCGACGCAGATGAAACTGACTTTCATGTGTCGTAGTTTTGTGCGAAAGATGTCAGATGAAAGACGTTCGGGCGAGATATAAAGCAACTTGATTGCCCCGAAAATGGCATTTTCAAGTATGCGTATAATCTCTTCTTTCGGCAGATCAGAATAGATGGCCGCTGCCTTGATGCCACGTTTGTGCAAGTGATTCACCTGGTCTTTCATCAGGGCAATCAGAGGGGTGAACACGATGCACACCCCGTCCATAGCCAGTGCTGGCACTTGGAAGGTGATGGATTTTCCGCCGCCCGTAGGCATCAGTCCCAATGTGTCGTGTCCGCTTGTAATAGATTTGATGATTTCAGACTGAATGCCTCTGAAATCATCAAATCCCCAGTATTTCCTAAGAATTTCGCGATACTCAAGCATCACTTGGCTTTATATCTTCAATCTGTAGCTGAACTTCGCCTCGCTTGTAGATGTTCTCTTCGATGGTATAAATGATGTCGAAAGAACATTTTGACTTAATGTAGCGTGCGGCTGCACTCTGACCAAAGGCTATGCCATTCATGACGTTGCTCGATCTGGAGTCGACAAGTTCCAGCTTGATGTGTTCTTGCTGTTTGCCCACCACTTTTGACGTTCCGTAGTCGTAGACGTTACGGGTACAGAAAAGCGGCTTGGGATTGTCGGGACCGTGAGGAGCAAGCTTCTTCAGATCATTCTGAAGCTTCTTGGTGATGTCCTTGAAGTCCAACTCCGATTCAATGTCCAGCAGGGCCTCGGTCTGTTCGGGCTGTATGTGCGTGCTCACATATTGCTGAAAACGCTGCCGGAAAGCAGGTATGTTTTCAACCTTCAACGACAATCCCACGGCATAGGTGTGACCGCCAAAATTCTCAAGCAAGTCGCGGCAGCTCTTGATGGCATCGTAAATGTCGTATCCAGCCACGCTACGTGCCGAACCGCTCGCAATGCCATCCTGGCAGGAAAGAACAATCGTTGGGCGATAATAAATCTCGGTAAGTCGGGAAGCCACAATACCCACAACACCTTTCTTCCAGCCTTCGTCGTACAGCACAATGGCAGGCTGGTGCTCCTGGCTTTCCAGTCGCTCTACAATCTGGTTGGCTTCTTCGGTCATTTGCTTATCGATGTCCTTCCGCTGCTCATTGTACTCGTTGATGTGAGTTGCTTCGGCCAGTGCTTTCTGAAAGTCCTTTTCGACGAGCAAGTCTACGGTTTCTGTGCCGTTCTGCACACGGCCAGAAGCATTGATTCGCGGCCCGATCTTGAAAACGATGTCGCTCATCGTGATCTCGCGCCCTGTCAGACCACAGATTTCAATGATAGATTTTAGACCTACGCTTGGGTTCTGGTTCAGTTGCTTTAGTCCGTGATAGGCAAGGATTCGGTTCTCGCCCATCACTGGCACAATGTCGGCAGCAATGCTGACTGCGCAAAAGTCGAGTAGGGGGATGAGTTGCGAGAAGGGGATGCCGTTGTTTTTGGCAAATGCCTGCATGAACTTAAAGCCTACACCGCATCCGCACAGGTGTTTGAAAGGATAAGTGGAGTCAACACGCTTGGGGTTGAGGATGGCAGTGGCGCAGGGGAGTACATCATCTGGCACATGATGGTCGCAGATGATAAAGTCTATGCCTAACGACTTTGCGTATGCAATCTCGTCTATCGCCTTTATTCCGCAATCAAGCACAATGATCAGCTTCACGTTCTGCGTTGCTGCATAGTCGAGTCCTTTCTTGCTGATGCCATAGCCTTCCTCATAGCGGTCCGGAATATAGTATTCCATGTTCGAGTAGAACTGCTGAAGAAACTTGTAGACCAATGCAACTGCCGTGCATCCATCCACGTCATAGTCGCCGTATACCATGATGCGCTCCTTGCGCCCCATAGCATCGTTCAGTCTGTCGACGGCAACGTCCATGTCGTTCATGAGGAAAGGGTCGATGAGTTCATTGAGCATAGGACGGAAGAATCGCTTAGCCGCCGATTCGGTCTTGATGCCTCGTCTTAGCAACAATTCGCCGATGACAGGACTCATCCCTATCTTCTCAGCAAGCTCCTTAGCCAACTGCTGTCGCTCGATTGTCGGTTGTTCGTAATTCCATTTGAAATTCATTATATATTTGGTTTTTTATTTCGTTGTTGATAATAGGTTTGTACAAGATGAATGTCTTGCAAACACTATTGGGCTCATGTAAATGCATAGAGCATACAAAGTTAAAAATAAATATCGAAAAACAGCAAAATTCGGCTAAAATTTTGCAGAATGATGAAGTTTTTAAAAAATATAAAGAAATCTGCAACCCTTCTACTCGTATCTCATAGAGCGTGCAGGTTCGATTTTTGATACCAAATAGGTGGGGGCAATGAGCACGAAAAGACAGATGAACAGCGTAGCAAGATTCAATAAGACGATTAGGAAAATATTGAGCTCCATCGGTGCTTCGCTGACGTAGTAGGTCTGCGGATCCAGTTTGATGATGCCTGTTGTCTTCTGTAGGATGATGATGCCTATGCCGATGATGTTGCCCCAAGCCAGTCCTCGTCCCATGATGAAGACTGCAAACCACAAGAACGTCTTTCTGATGACGGCATTGCGTGCTCCGAGGGCCTTCAGTGTCCCGATCATCTGTGTGCGCTCAAGAATGATGATAAGTAAGCCGCTTGTCATGGTAAATCCTGCAAGTACGATCATCAGACCCAGAATTATCCAGACATTGATGTCAAGCAAGTCCAGCCACGAGAAAACCTGAGGATAGCTTTCAAGGAGTGTCATCGAGGATATAATGCTATTGTATCGATCGAGTGTGCGGTTTACCTTCTTGATTACGTTCCTGTTTGTGGTCTCCAGTTTGTCGAAATCATCCAATATGAGTTCAGCACCAGCACACTGTTCCTTGAACCATCCATTGATTTTCGTCGTCGCATAAATGTCTGTGATACAGAATATATCATCGAATCGCTTCATGTTTGTCTGATAGATGGCACAAACATTGAAACGTCGGGTTCTCACACCGTCATCGTTGATGAAATAAGCAAAGATGCGGTCACCGATCTCCAGCCGAAGTTTGTCGGCAATCGTCTGCGAAACAACCAGCGGATAGTTGGTGGAAGAGTCGCAAAACACAGGCAGTTCGCCTGCTACCAGATGTTCCTGAAGGAAGGACAAGTCATATTCGGGTCCAATACCCTTTATCACGATGCCCAGGAAGTCGGAATCGGTCTTCAGCACTCCCTGGCATTGGTCGTAGCGTTGCGCATGGTGCACGCCTTCAATGCCATTCAGAACCTGTAGCATGCTGTCGTCTATACAAATAGGATAGGTCGACATCGTGTTGATGGTCATGATATTCTCTATTTGTATATGACTGCCGAAGCCGGCTATCTTGTCGCGTATGGTATGCTTGAAGCCAAGAACAACGCTGACCGTCACAATCATGACAGCCAGTCCGATGGCCACTCCAATCGTTGCTATCTGGATGGCGGGCCGACTGACATTCTCGTTTTTTTGCTGACCATCCTGAGTTGATTGCGGACGGTCAGCTTTTCCTCCATATATCCTACGCGAAAGAAATAGTGGTAGATTCATTCTGAAAGTGTTCGTCCGGGATAGGCCTCCAGGGCCTTTCTCAATACAACCAAAGCATGTGTCAGGTCTTCCTTTTTCAGCACGTAGGCGATACGTACTTGGTCTCTGCCTGCGCCTGGTGTCGTGTAGAAGCCTGCGGCAGGAGCCATCATGACCGTTGCCCCCTCATATTCGAAATCGGAAAGACACCATCTGCAGAATTTCTCAGCATCGTCGACGGGCAGTTTTGCTACCGTGTAGAATGCTCCCATTGGGATAGGAGAATACACACCTGGTATGCGGTTCAAGCCGTCGATGAGACATTTGCGGCGGTCTACATATTCATCGTAGACGTCAC
The DNA here is from genome assembly GCA_902771445.1 of uncultured Prevotellaceae bacterium. GTDB lineage: Bacteria > Bacteroidota > Bacteroidia > Bacteroidales > Bacteroidaceae > Prevotella. The sequence continues at coordinate 8,559 of CACXXD010000054.1, read as the reverse complement.
GGTAGTACTCTTCAGGAGCATCGAGCGACGCCTCGGCAACAATCTGTCCGATGAGTGGCGGTGAGAGTCGGGCCTGACAGAATTTCATGACGGCGGCCCTTACCTCGGCATTTTTTGTAATCAGTGCACCGATTCTTATGCCGCATTCGCTATATCTTTTTGATACAGAGTCAATCAGGATAACATTTTGCTCGATTCCCTCCAAGTGGCATGCTGAGATATAGGGCGAACCCGTATAGATGTATTCTCTGTAGACCTCGTCGGAGAAAAGATACAGATCGTATTTCTTCACCAGATCGCGAATCTGGTTCATCTCACGACGCGTGTAGAGGTAGCCTGTCGGGTTGTTGGGATTGCAAATCATGATGGCGCGTGTGCGCTCGTTGATCAGTTCCTCGAATTTCTCAACCTTCGGAAGCGAGAATCCTTCGTCGATAGTTGTCGCAATCGTGCGAATTTTTGCACCTGCCGAGATGGCAAAAGCCATATAGTTGGCGTATGCGGGTTCCGGCACAATGATTTCGTCACCGGGGTTGAGGCACGACATGAATGCAAACAGTACTGCCTCCGAGCCGCCAGAAGTGATGATGATGTCGTCGGCTGTTACATTAATATTATATCTGGCATAATATCCTACCAGCTTTTCCCTGTAGCTGAGATAGCCTTGCGACGGTGAATATTCGAGTATCTCGCGGTCTATATGTTTGAGTGCGTCCAGTGCAATTTGCGGGGTAGGGAGGTCGGGCTGGCCGATGTTCAGGTGGTAGACCTTAGTTCCTCTTTTTTTGGCTGCAACAGCCAACGGAGCAAGTTTACGGATAGGACTTTCGGGCATTTCAAGCCCACGAACGGATATTTCTGGCATCTTCTGATAAATTTACGTAATAACTAAAAACTTTTTAAAAAGCGAAACGGTACTAATTCTAAAGAAAGAATTAGCACTCTGCCGCTCGGAGAATGATACTTGTAGCTCCGATAGTAAATAGTTGTCCATCGCTGATGATTCTGCGCTCACGGTCGCCCAGAATCTCATTGTCTACAAATGTTCCTGTGTTGCTTGGCCCGTCTTTGAGCTCATATTTCAGCTTTCCGTTTTTGTCACGCGATACGGTGATCGAGCAGTGCAACAGATCGACACTCGGGTCGACCGTCTCTATTGGCGTGTTGATCGGGTTCCCTTTTTGGTAGCGGCCAATCTTGTTCTCACCCATGCGCAAAGGCAACACCTGCTTGTAGTGGAACACATTTTCAATAACGATGATACTGCCAAAGTCGCCTTCACAGCCAGAAAGGTCTTCGTTCAGTCTCTTGGTGTCTTCTTTTTGCGTGTTGGCCAGTTTCGATGCCCCCATTTTTATGGCGAATTGCTTTCCACACTGTGGACATTGGAATACCAGTCTCTGACCAGATTCGTAGCGGGTCTCATCGAATGTGATATATTGATCGCATTTGGGACAGCGTACTCTTTTCATGCCGTATTACTATTTTGTTTTGAGTACCCATGCCTCCTTGAAGACATTCCTGTTAGTGGTGCGAAGCATTTTCAGCGCACTCTGAGCTTCTTCTTCCGTAGCGTAGGCTCCATACAGCACCCGCACTTTGTCAGAGTTGTTCATCTTTTGGATGTGTGCCTCGTTAAGACCTTCTTGCCGAATATTCTCCACAAAGCTTTCAGCAAGACGGATGATTGTCTGGCTTGCAAGGACAATCGAGAACTTGCCGCCACTGTTGGTTGCTGTTTCCCGTACTTCTTCCGTTGCCGATTCTTTGTCTTCAGAAACGGTATTGACGGCCTGCTGCTGAACTTCAGCGTTTTCTTGTACTGCGCTGTTTCTCAGCGGTATAATGCTGCTTTGCTGCACACCGTTGGTCGACTGGGCATTTTCAACGGGCGAACTGAAGAAGAAAAACATTAGTATGGCTGCCGCCACGACTGCCACATTGCGCAGCCACGACATCCGAATGACGATGGCCTCGTTGCCAACTTCCTGCTTGACTTCTTCCTCTGTCGTTTCGCTCTTTTCTTCGCTGTCGGTTGGGATGGAAACTGGCAGTTCTGCCGTTTTCTCTTCCTCCTTCTGCTTGATCAGTTCGCTCACGGGCGAAATCTTCAGCAGTGCCAGTCCGTAGAGTGATGGCGACAAGATGCCCGATTCGAAAGGCACAAACTGGTAGTTGCCTTCTGAATTGAGACTCAGGATGCCTAAATCCCTGAATTCATATTCTCCCTCGTTATCCAGATGCTGCTTCAGTTCTTCCACTTCATCTTCTACCCGGCGCAAAGCCTCAGGATAGCTGATGTCGTAGGCCTCGATATAGCTCTGGACCAGCAGGTGGTCGTTAATCTTCAGCTGAGCATTGAAGCCTATGGTGCGCATGGGCGGCAGATAGCTTCCGTCTGTCGTGTCATATTGAGCATTGACGTGGTGTGCAACAAATCCGCCAAGATTCGGCACAATCACGCAGTCATTGCTCAAGAGGAGTATTTCTATATGTCTGTTAAGTTCAATCACAATGCAAAATTACTGCTTTTTCCTGACATGGGCAAATAAAAATGCCAAAAAAACTACAAATGAAAAAAAACAGAAAAAAGTATGGTGAAGATATGAAATAATATTTGTACTTTTGCACGCGATTCAATATTAATCAAACAATAACTTATATATAAAATGCAATTTTTAACAACATCGATTGCGGGTGTCAATATCATAGAACCCAAGGTGTTCAATGATGCTCGTGGCTATTTCTTTGAAGCTTGGAAAAAGAAAGAATTTGAAGAGCATATCGGTTCAGTTGATTTTATACAAGACAATGAGTCCAAATCTTCTTACGGCGTATTGAGGGGGCTCCATTATCAGAAAGGTGAGTTCTCGCAAGCCAAGCTGGTGCGTGTCATCAAGGGTAAGGTGCTAGATGTCGCAGTCGACATCCGCAAGAGTTCTCCTACGTTTGGGCAGCATGTAATGGTGGAGCTGAGCGAAGAGAACAAGCGCCAGTTCTTCATCCCACGCGGCTTTGCCCACGGGTTCTTGGTGTTGAGCGACGAGGCCGTTTTCACTTACAAGGTCGACAATGTCTATGCGCCTCAGGCCGAGGCTGGCATCAGGTGGAATGATCCCCAGTTGGCTATCAACTGGCCCATCGACCCTAAGGATGTGCTGACGAGCGAGAAGGACCTTGCTGCTTCGTTGTTCAAGGACGCAGTTTATTTCGAGTAATTTTTTCAACCCATACATATTTTATATTATGAATATTGCAATTGTTGGAACTGGTTATGTGGGATTGGTTTCAGGAACCTGTTTCGCTGAGACAGGTGTGAATGTGACATGTGTCGATGTCGATGCTGCAAAAATCGAGAAGTTGCAGCAAGGTGAGATTCCCATCTACGAGCCGGGACTCGACCAGATGGTCATGAAGAACGTAAAGGCAGGTCGTCTGAAGTTTACCACCGACCTGGCTTCGGTGCTGAATGAGCAGGAGGTGGTGTTCTCTGCCGTAGGCACTCCTCCCGATGAGGATGGCTCAGCCGACTTGAAATACGTTCTGCAGGTTGCCAGGACCATCGGTCAGAACATGAACAAGTACGTGGTTGTCGTGACCAAGTCGACCGTTCCCGTAGGTACAGCCAAGAAGGTTCGTCAGGCCATCGAGGAAGAACTGCAGAAGCGTGGTGTCGACATCCCCTTCGACGTGGCCTCCAATCCCGAGTTCCTGAAGGAAGGCAATGCCATCAAGGACTTCATGTCGCCCGACCGTGTTGTCGTCGGTGTGGAAAGCGAGAAAGCCAAGAAAGTGCTGACCAGACTGTATAAGCCGTTCTTGATCAACAATTTCCGCGTTATTTTCATGGACATTCCTTCAGCCGAGATGACCAAGTATGCAGCCAACTCTATGTTGGCCACCCGTATCTCTTTCATGAACGACATGGCCAATCTCTGCGAGCGTGTGGGCGCAGATATTAATATGGTACGCGCTGGTATAGGTGCCGACACGCGTATTGGGCGCAAGTTCCTGTATGCCGGCTGTGGCTACGGTGGCAGTTGTTTCCCGAAGGATGTAAAGGCACTGATTAAGACGGCTGACAACGAGGGCTATTCGATGGAGGTGCTGAAGGCTGTCGAGCGTGTCAATGAGCGACAGAAGGGCGTATTGTTTGAAAAACTTCAGAAAGCCTTTGGTGATGAAAGCCTGAAGGGCAAGGTCATTGCCCTGTGGGGACTTTCCTTCAAGCCTGAGACCGACGATATGAGAGAGTCGACCGCCCTCGTGATGATCGACAAGTTGCTGAATGCCGGGTGCGTGATTCGTGCCTACGATCCCATTGCCATGACTGAGTGCAAGCGTCGCATCGGTGATAAGGTGACCTACTGCCGCGACATGTACGATGCCGTGCTGGATGCCGATGCCCTCATCTTGTTGACCGAATGGAAGGAATTCCGTCTGCCCACATGGGGTGTCATCCACAAGGCCATGCGCCGTTCACTCGTCATCGACGGTCGAAACATCTACGATGCCGACGAACTTGTTGAAAACGAGTTTGAATATTATTGCATTGGCAAATAATTTTGTTTTTATGATGAGGTGTCTCCTTTTGCCTTTCTGTCTGGTTGCTTTGTTTCTTAGCTCTTGTCAGCGACAAGGCTCGTCCGAGGTCGTGGCTGTCGAAGAGAGTAGGCAGGCCAAGAACTTGTTGCAAGGTATCTGGATGGATGATGAGTCCGGCGAGGTTGTTTTCCGGGCAAAGGGAGACACCATTTTTTATCCTGATTCTGTCAATCAGCCGGCTCATTTCATGATTATTGGCGATACGCTCGTCTTGGGGCGCAACCGCTATCCTGTCGTCAAGCAAGCATCACATCTGTTCTGGTTTCGCAATCAGACAGGCGACATTGTCCGACTGTCTAAGAGCGACGACCCCAACGATGTGCTTTATTTCGTGCATGCCCAGCCTCAGGCCATGACTTCGTTGCGCGAGGTTCAGAAGACCGACTCCGTGGTCTTCTTCAATGGCGAGCGCTATCACTGGTATATTGCCATCAACCCGACCCGTTACAAGGTTGTACGTTCGTCTTACAACGACGACGGAGTGGGGGTAGACAATATCTATTACGACAACATCATTCACATCAGTCTCTTCAAGGGGGCCGACCGTCTGTATTCGAGTGACATCAAGAAGCAGATGTATCTGCATCATGTGCCTGAGAGCTTTGTTGAGCAGTCCATCCTGGGCAACATGCAGTTCGACCGTGTCGATGCGAGTGGCTTCCACTTTAATGCCACGCTGTGCATTCCCGACGGGGCGGCCTGCTACATGGTTTCAACCGATATAGGCTTCGATGGCAAGCTTTCCATGAAACTGTTAGAATATTGACTTCATAACACTTAAAACGATATGAAACCAACACCCATAAAACGAGAAATTGTCGATCAGCTTGTGGCCAAGCTCGGCATTGACGACTTTGCCAAAGCCACCATACGCGAGGTGAAGCAGGTGGCAGCTATGGCCGAACAGCAGAGTGGCGTAGAGTATATCAAAATGGAGATGGGCATTCCCGGTCTGCCTGCCGCAAAGGTGGGGGTGGATGCTCAGGTCAAGGCACTGCATGATGGCATCGCGCATTCCTATCCCGACATTCAGGGCTATCCCGAACTGAAGAAAGAGGCTTCGCGTTTTGTCAAGGCCTTCATCGGTCTCGATGTCATGGCCGAGTGCTGTGTGCCTGTATGCGGCTCCATGCAGGGAACGTTTGCTTCGTTCCTCACCTGTTCGCAGTGCGACCCCCAGAAAGACACGGTGTTGTTCATCGACCCGGGCTTCCCTGTGCAGAAGATGCAGCTGAAGGTGATGGGGGTGAAATACGAGACGTTCGATGTCTATGACTACCGTGGCGACAAGCTGGGCGCAAAGCTGGAGTCCTATCTGGCCAAAGGCAACATCTGTGCAATCGTCTATTCCAACCCCAACAATCCTGCGTGGATATGCCTGAATGAAGACGAGTTGCGCACGATTGGCACTCTGGCCACGAAGTACGATGTGGTGGTCATGGAAGACCTGGCCTATTTCGCAATGGACTTCCGCAAGGATCTCAGCACGCCGTTCCAGCCTCCCTATCAGGTGAGTGTCGGTCGCTACACCGACAACTACATGTTGCTCATCAGTGGCTCAAAGGCATTCAGCTATGCAGGCGAGCGTATCGGTGTGGTGTGCATCAGCGACAAGCTCTTCCATCGTCACTTCGAGGCATTGAGTGCCAGATACGAGGGACTGCCGTTCGGTCTGGTGTTCTCCACCCGCATGCTGTATGCTTTGTCGTCTGGCACCAGTCACAGCGCCCAGTATGCTATGGCCGCCATGCTGAAGGCCGCGAGCGACGGCACCTACGACTTCCGCAAGGAGATTATGGTCTATGGGGAGCGTGCGCACAAGCTGAAGGAGATCTTCTTGCGTCATGGGTTCCATGTGGTCTACGACAAGGACTTAGACGAGTCGATTGCCGATGGGTTCTACTTCACGATAGGCTACAAGCAGATGACGAGCGGTCAGTTGGCCAAGGAGTTGATGTACTATGGTGTTTCGGCCATCTGTCTGATCACCACTGGTTCGCATCAGGAGGGCTTGCGTGTCTGCACATCGTTTATTGAGGATCATCAGTATCAGCAGTTGGAGGAGCGCATGGCTGTCTTTGAAGAGAACAACTAAGTACTGTTTTCAAGTGTACTTTCGAAATTTTTTCTCGCGAAAAATTTTGTCGGAAAGATATTATTACAAATTAGAAGAAATTAAATAAAAATTAATTGGCATTCGGTCGGATTTGTTTAGAACATATCATTTGTTCAGACCTCCCCTGACCACTCCTCGCTCGGCTTAGCCGCTTGCCTAAGCAAGAACTCAGGAGGGGAACTGTTTAGCTTTGCCATTCATTTATTTCAGGAAGTCGAGTCTAACTAATTCCCCTCCTGAGTTCTTGCTTAGGCAAGCGGCTAAGCCGAGCGAGGAGGGGTTCGGGGGGTGGTCTGAACAGATGTTAAAACGTCCCAAGTTATTTTTTAATCATTACTAAGAAAACTATTTCCGCAGGCATGTCTGTATGCCACATGCCACAGTATAGGCGGTGGTCCATGCGGCTTGGAAGTTAAAGCCGCCCGTCACACCGTCGATGTCGAGCACCTCGCCTGCAAAATAAAGGCGAGGCCTTTTTTTGCTTTCAAGTGTGTTGGGCGAAACTTCTGACAGCGCTATGCCGCCACAGGTGACGAACTCATCCTTGAAAACCGAACGCCCCTCAATCTGGTAGGCATCGTTGACGAGTATATTGACGAGTCGGTTCAGCTCCTTCGGACCGAGCTCCTTCCATCGGCAGCTGGCGCGTTTGCCAAGACATTTGTCCGTCAGATAGGCCCATAGGCGTGAGGGTAGGGCGAAGGGACGCATGCTGGCCACCTGTTTGAGCGGGTGTTGCAGCATGATGCTTCTCACCTCCTCTTCCGTTTCTTTCTCGTTTTTGTCAGCCCAGTTGATGTTTAATGGCAGTCGGTAGTTGTTGTCGGCCAACAGGCGGGACGCATAGCTCGACAGGCGGAGGATGGCCGGACCGCTCATGCCCCAGTGGGTGATGAGCAGAGGACCGTCGGCCCGAAGTTTTGTGCCAGGGATGAAGACCGTGGCATGTTCGACCACCGTACCCATCAGTGCTTGTAGTGCCTTGTCGGTTATGTTGAAAGTAAAAAGTGACGGAACAGGCTTAACTGTCTCATGCTGAAGCCAATACAGTCCTTCCGCTCGGGGTGAGCCGCCAGTCGTAACGGCAATGAAGTCAAAGTCGGAAAGCTCGTCCAGTGAACTGATCTTCGTGCCAGTCACGATGTTGACATGGTGGCGATGTGCTTCGGCGAGAAACATGTTGATGATGGTGTGGGCATCCTGCGATTGCGGAAACACGCATTGATCTTCTTGAACCGTAAGCTTGACACCATGCTCTTCGAACCACCTGTATGCATCATTGTTATCGAACTGTTTGAAAAGTCTTTTCAGTAGTCTATGCCCTCGTGGATAGACCTGTGAGAGGTCGGTGACATCGCGGAACGTGTTGGTGCAGTTGCAGCGTCCTCCGCCGGAGATCTCTACCTTTCGCAGCACTTTCTTGCCGCTCTCGAATATGGTGACATCCATATCGGGCATTTTCTCTTTCAGGTTGATGGCCAGGAAAAAGCCGGCTGCGCCTCCCCCGACAATAGCGGTTTTCTTTGTCATCGTCGTTTTTTTTTATTATATAACGACTTGAGTTTGTTTATTATTGTCGAAGAATAAACTGAAACGAAGGAATAATAAGAATAATGATGCATTCGGTGTAAGCCAATTATTCTTATTATTCCAATTCGTTTCGAATATACTAAGCCAATTTCTTTAATCCGCACAGGACACATTTTGTAGTCTGTTCAGACCACCCCTAACCCCTCCTTAGTTCTTGCTAAGGCAAGCGGCAGAGCCGAGCGAGGAGGGGTTAGGGGAGGTCTGAACAAATGAATTTGTTCTAAACAATTCGACCGAACGGCAATTTT
>CACXXD010000053.1:407-21749 GCA_902771445.1 uncultured Prevotellaceae bacterium | reverse complement strand
GGTCAGCGCATAGTGCCATAGCCAAGGCAATAGAGCGTTGCAATGAGAACCTCTGGGTGCTTGACATGGACATCAGCAAGTTCTTCGACACGATAGACCGCGGTCTGTTGATGAAGGCAGTCCAGAAGCATGTCAGTGAGAAGTGGATACTCCTTTACATTGAGCGGTGGCTCAAGGTTCCCTATCAGACCAGTGATGGCAGGGTGGTGGAGCGCACGATGGGAGTACCGCAAGGGTCTGTGATAGGTCCTGTTTTAGCCAATCTGTTTCTGACGTATTTGTTTGACAAGTGGATGGCAATCAACTTCCCTACGATACCGTTTGAGAGGTATGCCGACGATACCATTTGTCACTGCCGTACAGAGAAGCAGGCGCAGTATCTTTCTTCTATATTTAAAAGCAAAAATGGACAGAGCTATAGAAACAGAACAAATTAGCCGATTTGAACGACTGAACGAATGGCGGAAAGAGCATTTCAGTGAGAAGATGTTTGTGCTGATTTTGGCTTTCTTCGTAGGATTGTTCTCGGCGATTGCTGCCTTCATCTTGCACTGGATTATCAATCAGATTGTGTTTTTGCTCACCAGTTCCTTCAATGCCGACTCGTCCAACTGGCTCTATCTGGTCTATCCTGTGGTGGGCATCTATCTCACGTCGCTCTTCGTGCGATATATCGTTAAGGACAACATATCCCACGGCATCACCCGCATACTGTATGCCATCTCGTCGAACAAGTCGCGGCTGAAATCGCACAACACCTGGTCGAGCGTCATCGCCTCGGCCATCACCATCGGCTTTGGCGGTTCGGTGGGAGCCGAGGCACCAATTGTATTGACGGGTTCGGCCATCGGGTCAAATCTCGGACAGTTGTTCAAGATGGACAGTCGCACGCTCATGTTGCTGGTGGGCTGTGGTGCCGCAGGCGCCATAGCCGGTATCTTCAAGGCTCCCATAGCAGGACTGGTGTTCACGCTCGAAGTGCTCATGATTGACATGACCATGACATCGCTCTTGCCCATCCTCGTCTCATGCGTCACGGCCACTTGCTTCACCTATATATTTAGTGGTGATGCGGCCCTGTTCACGTTTCATCTCGACAACGACTGGACGGTGGAGCGCATTCCAGCCTGTGTGTTGCTCGGCATCTTCTGTGGTTTGGTCAGTCTCTACTTCATACGTGCCATGAGCTTTGCCGAGGGAATCTTTGCCCGTTTTAGCGGCCATTCCTATGTGCGACTTGTGTTTGGCGGAATCATTCTGAGCCTGCTCATCTATCTGTTCCCAGCATTGTTCGGAGAGGGCTATAACTCCATCAACCTGTTGCTGAACGGCAGTACCGATGCCGACTGGGATCAGATTCTGAACAACTCGCTCTTTGCCGGACAGAGCTATATGCTCATTCCCTACGTGTTCCTGGTGTTGCTGACCAAGGTCTTTGCCACGAGTGCCACCAACGGCGCCGGCGGCTGTGGCGGTACGTTTGCCCCCTCGCTGTTTGTTGGTTGTTTTGCAGGCTTCTTCTTCTCGCACATGTGGAACATCCATGAGATAGGTGTCTATGTGCCTGAGAAGAATTTTGCCTTGATGGGCATGGCCGGAGTGATGTCGGGTGTCATGCATGCACCGCTCACGGGCATCTTCCTCATCGCTGAGCTTACAGGAGGCTACAGTTTGTTTCTGCCACTGATGATTGTGTCGGTTTGCAGCTATCTCACCATCAACATCTTCGAGCCTCACAGCATCTACAGTTCTCGTCTGGCCAAGGAGGGCAAACTGATAACCCACCATACCGACCATGCCGTGCTCACGCTGATGCAGCTCGATTCGGTCGTAGAACGCGACTTCCTTTCGGTCTCGCCCGATATGGAGTTGGCCGACATTGTGCATAAAATCAGTCGCTCGCGCACCAGTGTACTGCCCGTGCTCGATGCGGCAGGCAACTTGTTGGGCGAAATCGACATTACAAAAATACGGCATATCGTATTCCGCATTGAACTGTACCACCGCTTCAGAGCCACTCAACTGATGCAAAAGCCTGCTGCCACTGTCAGCGACGAGCAGGTCATGGCCGACGTGATGAAGACTTTCGAACGCACCCATGCCGACTGGTTGCCAGTGCTGGACAAGGAGAAACACCTGAAGGGCTATATCTCGCGTAATCGACTATACATGCAGTACAGAAAGATGGTGGCCGACATGAGCGAAGAGTAAATTGGAGATTGAAAATTGAAGATTGAGAATTGTGCCAGTAATAAACTTTTTGAATAAAAGAGATGCAAAAGAATGATTTGAGAATCGTATTCATGGGAACACCTGAGTTCGCTGTGGAAACGCTGAAAGCCTTAGTTGAAAACGACTATCATGTGGTGGCCGTGGTCACTCAGCCCGACAAGCCTGTAGGTCGTCATGGCTCGGTTCTGCAGCCCAGTGCCGTCAAGCAGTATGCCTTGGCTCACAATCTGCCTGTGCTGCAACCTGAGAAGATGAAGGATGAGGCCTTTGTTGAGCAGCTACGCAGTTTCCATGCCAATCTGCAGGTGGTCGTGGCCTTCCGTATGTTGCCCGAAGTGGTGTGGGCCATGCCAGCATACGGCACGTTCAACGTGCATGCCGCCTTGTTGCCTCAGTACCGTGGTGCTGCCCCAATCAACTGGGCCGTCATCAATGGCGAGACGCAGACGGGTGTCACCACGTTCTTTCTCGACCACGACATCGATACGGGACGCGTCATCATGCAGTTGCCTTTCGAAATACCCGACACGGCAGATGTCGAATATGTATATGACGGACTGATGCACCTTGGAGCACGCATCTGTTTGGAAACGCTGGAGCGAATCATGCAGGCCGACGGACATCCTGAGAGTATCGACCAGAACGACGTTCTGCCTGTAGGTCAGTTGAAGCCCGCTCCCAAAATATTCAAGGAGACTTGCAAGATAGACTGGAACATGACGGCCAAGCAGGTCTATGATTTCATTCGCGGACTCAGTCCGTATCCAGGAGCATGGACGAACATGCAGAATGCAGACTGCAAAGAACTTGTGCTGAAGATTTTCCGCACTACTAAGACCGATATTCCTTCGAAAGGAAAGGCCGGACTGCTGGTGGTTGAGAAGAAACATCTTTATGTGTGCTGTGCCGACAAGCTGTTGCAGATTGACGAATTGCAGTTGGCAGGCAAGAAACGCATGGATGCCCAGGCTTTTTTGAATGGATGGAACAGTCTGGGTGACTGTATGCTGGACTGATATAGCGTAGTGGCAAGGGGGTATAAAGGATATGAAAGAGAAATCAGAAAGACTGTGGAACAGTAACTATCTGAAGGTGATGACGGCCAACTTCTCAATGTCGTTTGCTTTCTATCTTCTGACACCGCTATTGCCACTCTATCTGAGCGAGGAGTTTTCGGCTTCGAAAGATACCATCGGACTGGTACTTTCGGGATATACTGTTACGGCACTGCTGATGAGGCCTTTCAGTGGCTATGTGGTCGACTCCTTCTCGCGTAAGAAAGTCCTGGTGCTCAGTCTCTTCATCTATTTCCTTTGTTTTGCTGGCTATTTGACCGCCTCGACCCTCCTTTTGTTTGCCATTGTGCGCACGATGCACGGTGCTCCCTTTGGTGCATCGAGTGTGGCCAATAGTACGATGGCTATCGACGTGCTGCCATCCAGTAGGCGCACCGAAGGCATTGGCTATTACGGTCTGAGCAACAATCTGGCCACAGCCATTGCGCCCACCATCGGTGTGTTTGTCTATCGATATTACCACAGCTTCGACTTGCTTTTCTGGCTTGCTTTCATCGTGGCCGGACTGGGCTTTGCCGTCGATGCCACGATACGTATGCCTGAACGACAGACCAGGGCAGACAAGAAAGTGCTGTCACTCGACCGTTTCTTTTTGGTGCGTGGTTGGATCATCGGACTGAACATGGCATTTTTCGGACTCTGCTACGGTGTGCTGAGCAATTATCTGGCCATCTACGGCAAGGAAATGATGAACATCACTAGCGGTACAGGCACCTATTTCATGTTGCTTTCCATTGGTCTGATGCTCTCGCGCTTGCAGGGTGGTCGGTCGTTGCGGCAGGGACGGCTGGTGCATAATGCTGGCGAAGGCATTGTCATTTCGACGTTTGGCTACACCTTGTTCGTGGCTTGTCCCAATATGGTGGGCTACTATGGCTCAGCATTGCTGATAGGTCTTGGCAACGGACATCTGTGGCCAGCCTTTCAGAACATGATTATCAGCATTGCTTCGAACAAAGAGCGTGGTACCGCCAATTCAACTCTCCTGACTTGCTGGGATCTGGGATTGGGCATGGGCGTCCTGTTGGGCGGTATCATCGTTGAGCAGTTCAATTACGAAGCAGCTTTCTGGTGGATTGTCATCATGCACGTTGCGGGGGCCATGCTGTTCTTCCTCGCAACGCGCAATAATTATCAGCAACAGAAAAAGAGATTCGAAAAAGAAACAAACTGACAAGACCGTTCTGAATCAATATTCGGTCTTGTCAGTTTTTGATTGCCAAAGACGGAAAGCCTCAAGTGCGGCATCGTGCATGAGCAGTTCGCTGGGCTTTTGGCGTTCTGTGGGTTTCAGTGAGATTTCCTCATAGATGAAGTCGTCGTCGAAGCCGATGGCGGCAGCATCTTTGCGGTCGTTGGCATAGTAGATCTTGTCGAGGTGCGCCCAGTAGATGGCTCCCAGACACATGGGGCAGGGCTCGCACGATGTAAAGATTTCGCAGCCACTCAGGTCGAATGTACCCAGTTTCTTTGTCGCTTTTCTGATGGCAGTTACTTCTGCATGGGCCGTTGGGTCACAATCGATGGTGACGCAGTTGGAGCCTTCGGCTATGATTTCTCCATTGCGAGCAATAACAGCTCCAAACGGACCGCCGCCATTGGCAACACTGGTCTTCGAAAGGTCGATAGCCCGTTGCATTAATTCGTTGTTAGTCATAAGTTTGATGTTTCTTCGGTATAGTATTTGTTAAATTGTTCTCTTAGCTCAGACGGGTTGATGATGATTTCTCGCAATGCCTTGATTCTTTTAGCGTTGGGCGAGTTGGGAATCCATAGTTTGATGTATCCGTGCTCTGAATACTTGTTGTCCATGTGCTCCTTGAATCGCTGCCATTGTTTTTCTTGATTGAGTTCAGGATAGTTGGCCAGTCCGAACTGAACGGCTCGCCGGAAGACAATGTCGGGCGAAAGATCGCGGTCGGCCTCGGCCACAATCTTTCCGTAGATGCTGCGTGGAGCATGCGAAGCCGAAGCACGATGGTCTTCGATGGCTTCTCTCATGATTTTCAGTTGTTCGGCACTGAACCACTTCTTCAGTCTTGCGTCGGCAGCCAGTATCTTGCCGCCTGTGATGTGGTGTATGGCCCTTGGACCCGACATGCCGATGTCATGATAGGCGGCAATGGCATAGACCATGTTGATGTCGGCACCTGTGATGCGCACAAGTTCCATTGCACTGCGAATGACTCGTGTGACGTGTTCCAAAGAGTGCGCCTTGTCGAAGGCGGCATACTGTGGCAAAATCTGAGTCTCAATAAACTCAACTAAGTCGAGGCTTGGTGTATTTTGTTGCATAACTTTCTGCTGATTATGTTTGCAAATATACAAATAAATATCTACTTTTGCAAGAAAATTCTAAAAAACAACCAACGATGAGTAGTGAAAACGTAAAGAAGAACTCGCTGAAAGCATGGCTGTTGGCTGCCCGGCCCAAAACACTGTCGGGTGCCGCTGTCCCGGTGATGATAGGACTGGCCTTGTCTTTTGTCGATTCTGGTAAATATCAGGGCGATGTGTTCAGTTGGACTGCGGCAGTGCTTTGCCTGCTGTTTGCGTTCATCATGCAGATTGATGCAAACTTCATCAACGACTTGTTCGACTATGCGAAAGGTACTGACGACCGCGCCACACGTTTAGGCCCGGAGCGTGCTTGTGCGCAAGGGTGGGTCAGTATTGATGCCATGAAGTATGCCATTGCCACAACGACCTGTCTGGCCTGTGTGGTTGGTCTGCCGCTGGTGCTGTTTGGCGGACTCGAGATGATTCTGATAGGCATGTTCTGTGTGGCCTTCTGTTTCCTATACACCACACATCTTTCTTATATGGGTCTTGGCGACTTGCTCGTTTTGGTCTTTTTCGGTTTTGTGCCAGTGTGTTTCACCTATTATGTGCAGTTACACACGTTTACTCTCGAATTGATCATTGCCTCATTGGCATGTGGAATCGTAATCGATGCTTTGCTGTTGGTGAACAATTTCCGTGATCGCGACACCGACAAAAATGCAGGTAAAATCACCTTGGTTGTACGCATCGGTGCCGAAAAGTCACTGCAACTTTATTTGATGGTGGGCATACTTGCTGTCGTGATGGGAGGAGTGTTCTGGGCAAATGGACGCTTGCTGGCTTTCGTTCTACCTCTTATATATTTAGTGCTCCATGTGTTCACTTGGTTGGAGATGAAACGAATCTGGCAAGGCAAGGAACTCAATAAGTGTCTGGGCAAGACGGCAAGAAACATTTTTGTCTATGGTCTGATGGTTGCATTGGGCATCCTGCTGTCGTGATCTAAAGCGCGTCTTGTTCCTCCATTTTCAGGAGCAATGTCTGCTGGGTGTCAGCACTTACGCAACACGGAGCAGCAGGGCGGCGATTCACGATCCATAGAATGTGCTCGTCGGCATCGGTCACAACCAGTTGTTTACGCTTTTCTGGCAGAGGAACTTTCTGATCGGTTAGGAAATCACTGACAAGGCGACTGCCTTTCATTCCGAACGGGACGAAACGGTCGCCTTTTTTTGCTGCCCTTATCGTGAGTGGAAACTTCACTTTTGAGGCATCAAGACAGGCACAGTCTGACCTACGAACCACAGTTGGCTGGTCTTGTAGACTGACGCGGAACTTCAAGTGATGCTGAATTACATAAACACCAGGCTCTGGAATCCGCATCTCAGGGAAACTTGGCTCTATAGGGCTGAGCAAAAGTCTGCCACGGTCTATGCAAAGTTCGTGGGTGGCAGACTGCCAAAAACGTCCTGTCTGGGCATCGAGGTGAGCGGCAATCTGCTGAATCATGGCTGAAGAGAAACCGTAGTCGGTCAGCCATTCGAAAAGCAGGCAGAGGGGAGAGGGAGTCTGCATCAGTTCGGTGATGGCAATCGTGTTGTCTGCCTTTATCTTTGAAAGCATGGGTTGCATACTGGCATCGTAGACTCGTTCGGCTTCACCCATAAACAGGATAGTGGTTTGTAGATTGTCGATGGCCGAGGGATTGATTTGCAGGAGCAATGGTATCAAGTGAAGTCGCACCTTGTTCCGAACAATATCGTCAATCAAGTTGGTGCTGTCGGTGACGTAAGACTGTCCTATTTGGCTGAGCCATGCTTCAATCTCCTTCCGGCTGACACAGAGCAAAGGACGAATGATGATGCCTTGTTGCTGGTTCTCACGCTTAGGATGAATGCCCGTAAGCCCATGAATACCTGTGCCTCGCAGCAGATTGATCAGCAGGGTTTCCACATTGTCGTCCCGATGATGAGCCACGCAGACGGCAGTGGCATCAATATCACGACGAAGTTGTTCGAAATAATGATAGCGCAATTCGCGAGCTGCCATTTCGATACTCACGTGATGAATCTCAGCATAAATACGTGTATCGAAATGTGCAAGATGCAGCTTTACAGACAATTCATTGCATAGTTGTTCAACAAATTGTTGGTCTCTGTCAGACTCCTTACCCCGCAGATGGAAGTTGCAATGAACGGCTTCCACTTGATAGTTGAGCATGAGGAGTGAGCGTAGCAGCGCCACACTATCAGCCCCTCCGCTCAAAGCCACTAAATAGAGACCGTGATGATCAAGCAGTTGTTGCTGCTGAATGAAATGTCGGACCTTGTTCAGCATCCCTTTCTCTGTTTACTCTACGAAGAGGACGAGCCCCTTGAGATACTCGCCTTCTGGATGATAGATGTTGATGGGGTGATCGGCAGGCTGATGCAATTGGTGCAGGATGCGCACTTTGCGATGAGCCAACGCAGCTGCGGTGAAGACGGCATTGCGGAAATGATCTTTCGTAACAACCTGTGAACAGGAGAAGGTGAAAAGCACACCGCCTTTCTTTATCTTCTCGAATGCCTTCAGGTTCAGTCGGGTATAGCCTTTCAAAGCATTATGCAAGGCGCCTCGGTGCTTGGCAAATGCCGGAGGGTCGAGAATAATGAGGTCATATTGGTCGGCTGCTTTCTCAAGATACCTGAACGCATCTTCGCAGAAAGCCTCGTGGCGATTGTCACCTGCAAAGTTCAGTTCAATGTTGGCTCGGGTCAGTTCAATGGCTTTGGCAGAGCTGTCTACCGAATGAACGAGTTTGGCATTGCCGCGCATGGCATAGACCGAGAATCCACCTGTGTAGCAAAACATGTTGAGCACGCTCTTGTCCTTGGCATATTTTTCGAGCAACGACCTGTTTTCACGTTGGTCAACAAAGAACCCGGTCTTCTGCCCCCGTAGCCAGTCAACGTAGAAGCTAAGGCCGTTCTCAATACCGATGTTCTCGCTGGTTCCACCAATGAGAAAACCGTTTTCGGGTTCCATGAAGGGTAGGGTAGTCTCACTCTTGTAATAGACATGTTCCACCAGACCTTCCATTGCCTTGACGAGTTGCTCGGCAATCGCCTTACGTGCCAGGTGCATGCCGATGCTATGGGCTTGCATGACTGCCGTACTGCCATAGATATCGATAATCAGGCCAGGCAAGTTGTCGCCTTCTCCGTGAACCAGTCGGTATGTGTTGTTTTGTGATGCGTTGGCCAAGCCGATGACTTTGCGCACTTGGAATGCCGAATGTAGGCGAGCATACCAAAAATCGTCATCAATAGTAACGTCTCTGAAGGTGAGTATACGAACGGCTATAGACCCCATCTGAAAATGCCCTATAGCAAGAAAATCTCCCGAGGCACTCACCACGCGCACCATATCTCCGTCGGTGATGTTCTCATCGCTGTGATGTATGGCCCCGGAAAAAATCCATGGATGGAAACGCAGCAAGCTTTCTTCCTTGCCACGTTTAAGATAGATTTGCTTCATCTTTTTTATTGGTTGTATCTTGGATGATGAGATTGTAGTCTTGAGTTTTCTCAAGTCTCTGTAATTCTTGATAGAGCTTTACGCATGCCCAGGCATCGGTGGCTGCATAGAGCTTCTGATGCTCGTCGAGTTCTGTACGTTCCCAGTTGCTCAGCTGCTGTTTCTTGCTTATTTTCTGGCCGAACATGTTGGCATACAGCTTTTGTAGTCCCATGTCTTCAATGCCAATCTCTTTGACATGGTCTTGCAAGTCTATGAATTTGCCAGCCTTGAATTGGCCTAATCGCTGAAGCCCGGCAAGGTCATCGTGCCAAGACAGTCCGACTTTCAGCGTTGTTTCGTCTTCAAGGAATCGGACGATGGCAGGCGCCAGTCCGATGAAATTCAGTCTGAACAAGAAGCAAACGTCTTCTGTAGATACTTGAAGGAGCGACACCTTATATTGCCATCCTTTTTTAAATGAAGGGCGTGTCTCTGTGTCTACTCCAAGAAGGGGTTGTGATAAAAGAAAGTCAACGGCTTTCTCAGCATCATAGGGAGTGAGAATTACGAAAATACGTCCTTCAAATGCAATGGTAGGCAGGCTTGAAATGAGTGCTTTGTCAAACTTGTTGTAAAGAATTTTAGTCATTGCTCTTATTATTCTGATGCAAAAATACAAAATAATTTGTTATTCTTGGCTTATAACTCAAAAAAAGTACTGTTTTATAACGATTAATTCATAATAATTTCTTAATTTTGCACAAAATATCGACGAACATGTTGTCATAAACAATATAATGTCAGGTAGAAGAATAGTATAAAAAGGTTGTTTTACATCATCGAGTAAAGGCATTTTAGGGGAAAAAGAATTATGGCTAAGAAAAAGAAAAACGTACAAAAGACATCTTTTGCAGAATCAATTGGATTTGTTAATATATTCCGCAACGAAAGATTCAATTTCTTCATCGGAGCATTATTGCTCCTCGTGGCTGGCTATTTCGTGCTTTCGTTCATCTCCTTCTTTTTGACAGGAGAAGCCGATCAGAGCATCATTGAAAACATGCAGGATGAAGAGTTGCGTAACGAAAAGGGACAAATCGGCAATTATTGTGGTTCCATCGGTGCAATCACTGCTTATTTCTTTATTAAGCAGTGCTTCGGATTGGCGGCATTTTTCATCCCCGCATTTCTGTTGTTGATGGCATTACAACTGATGAAAGCTTACAAATTGAATTTGTGGAAGTGGTTCTTCAGCATGATGGTGCTCATGATTTGGAGTTCGGTGACGATGGCCGTCTTCCTTACTCCGCTTTTCGAAAACATCCATTTCTATCCTGGTGGCGATCATGGTCTGGCCATCCGTCAAATAGTAGAAGGATATATCGGTATGCCGGGATTGCTGGCTGTCTTGGTGCTGGTTGCTTTGGCTTTCCTTATCTATGTGAGTACGGAAACGGTAGTTCTGATTAGAAAAATACTGAATCCATCGAAATTCATTGACAGGATAAAGTTTAAGGTGATAGACACGTCAAAGGAGGAAGTCGAGCCTGAAGACAGCTATGAGAAGCAGATTGAAACACAGGAAGATCCGTTGGTGTTCGATAATCCTGAGACGGAGACTGTTGAGTTCAATCATGAACCCAGACCGTTGAAAACTAAAAAAAATGATGAAGAAACTGTGAGAGAAAAGGTTTCGCAGGCTGAGAAAAAGCCAAGGAGCGAGAAGGAAAAGGACTTGGACTTGGACATTGAGTTGGCTGGCGAAGAGGAAACAGCTGACAAGTCGAAGCCTGTGGCCAAGGAAGAGGAGCACCTGGAGCCTTATGACCCCAAGCGCGATCTGGAGAACTACCATTATCCTACGCTCGACCTGCTGAAGACATACGAGAGTGATGGCAAGCCTTATATTGACATGACCGAACAGACGGCCAACAAGAATCGAATTGTGGAAGTGCTGCGAAATTTCGGCATAGAGATTAGCAGTATCAAAGCAACGGTTGGCCCGACTATTACTCTCTACGAGATTACTCCGGCACAAGGTGTGAGAATCTCAAAAATCCGTAACCTCGAAGATGATATTGCGCTTAGTCTGAAGGCGCTTGGCATTCGTATCATTGCTCCTATTCCCGGTAAGGGTACCATTGGTATCGAAGTGCCTAATGCCAAGGCCAATATCGTGTCGATGGAATCAGTGCTTAATTCAAAAAAGTTCCAAGAGACGACGATGGATTTGCCATGCGCAATGGGCAAGACCATCACCAACGAGGTGTTCATGTTCGATCTGGCAAAGATGCCTCACTTGTTGGTTGCCGGTGCAACTGGCCAGGGTAAGTCCGTTGGCTTGAATGCCATCCTTACCTCTTTATTATATAAGAAGCACCCCGCAGAGATGAAGATTGTGCTTGTAGACCCGAAGATGGTGGAGTTCAGCATCTATGCAAAGATTGCCAATCACTTTCTGGCGAAAGTGCCTGACGACAATGCCTCGCCCATTATTACCGATACGAGCAAGGTGGTTCGTACGTTGCAGAGCCTCTGTGTAGAGATGGATGCCCGCTATGAGTTGCTGATGGCTGCCGGTGAGCGTAATATCAAAGACTATAACCGCAAGTTTATCGCTCGTAAACTGAATCCCGAGAAAGGCCATAAGTTCATGCCTTACATTGTGGTCGTCATTGATGAGTATGGCGATCTGATTATGACAGCAGGCAAGGAGATTGAATTGCCGATTGCCCGTATTGCTCAGAAAGCTCGTGCCGTGGGCATCCACATGATTATTGCCACTCAGCGTCCTACAACCAATATCATCACTGGTACGATTAAGGCAAACTTCCCTGCTCGAATTGCTTTTAAGGTGAGCCAAGGCATTGACTCGAAGACAATTCTCGACCGCATGGGTGCTCAGCAGCTGATTGGTCGTGGCGATATGCTCTTCCTGCAAGGCAACGAGCCTATCCGTGTCCAGTGTGCATTCGTCGATACTCCTGAGGTAGATAACATCAACCAGTTTATTGCTCAGCAACAAGGATATCTGGAGCCGTTTGAACTGCCTGAGCCTGCCGTTGACAATGCCGACGATGCCGGAGGCGGCAACTCTGAAGTTGACCTAACCCACTTGGATCCCATGTTTGAGGATGCTGCCCGGCTCATTGTCCAGAGCGGCAGCGGTTCAACGAGTCTCATTCAGCGTAAGTTCTCTATTGGCTATAACCGCGCCGGACGACTGATGGACTTGATGGAGAAAGCTGGTGTGGTTGGTGCTGCCCACGGAAGCAAGCCTCGTGAGGTGCTGATTCAAGATGAGATGAGTCTTGAACAGTTGCTCATCACATTAAGAAAATAAATTACAAGCGATATGAAGAAGTTTTTTTTAGTTTTGACCCTCGTCATTGGATGTGTCATGACGGGTATGGCGCAAGATGCCAAGTCTGTACTTGATAAGTGCGCAGGTGTAGTGAGTGCGCCCGAAGGCGTGAGTGCATCGTTCACAATGGAGAGCGCACAATATGGTTCGGCGAGTGGAACTATCGCTGTGAAAGGGAAAATGTTTCATGCCACAACTCCAATAGCAACTATGTGGTTTGATGGCAAGACACAGTGGACGCTCTTAGCTCGCAACAATGAGGTGAGTGTCACCAATCCTACTGAGCCGCAGTTGCAAAGCATCAACCCCTATAACTTTATCAATCTGTATAAGTCGGGCTTCAAGTACACGATGACGACAACTACAAGTTCATACAATGTGCATCTGACTTCAACAGATGCTAACCGTAAGATTCAGGAACTCTTTATCACTGTAGACAAGAAGACCTATTCGCCCACGGAAATAAAGTTGCGCCAAGGTTCGAAGTGGACTACATTCACCATTAGCGATTTCAAGAAGAAGGTGTTGTCGGATGCCGAGTTCCGTTTCAACTCCAAAGATTTCCCCACAGCTGAAGTAATTGACCTTCGGTAAAGATGAACAGAATAGAGCTTTTCCGTCTACTAAGACATAACAATAGCGTGAGTTTCCGCAGATCGCCTGCTTTCGAGCAAAGCATGGTGGCAAAGGTCTTAATGGCCATCGGTGGTGGCATGTTCGTTCTCTATCTGCTCATCTATGGTACGATGTTTGCGTCTATGGCGGCCAGTTCGCAACAACCCGCAATGATCATGGGACTCCTGCCTTTTTTGTTGATTATCGATTTTGGCATTCGTTTCATGGTTCAACAGACACCCGTCATGCTTGTCAAGCCCTATCTGTTGCTGCCGCTTCCGCGCAAAGGACTAATAGAGACGTTTCTTTTTTCCTCGTTGATAAGTGTCTACAATTGGCTTTGGCTTTTTTTCTTCTTGCCCTACTTGATCATTGTCGCGGCAGGCGGTTGTGAGGCTTGGCTGGCTTTGGCACTATTGTTTTCGGGCATGATGAGCATTATGCTGAACAGCCAGATTTACCTCATGGTCCGAACGCTTGTCGCCCGCAATATCTTGTGGTGGATTTTGCCTATAGTCATATATGGCAGCTATTTCCTTCCCTTTGCGATAGACCCCAAGGGCAAGCTGTTTGGCGATGTGGCCGACTGGATTGTTGAGTTCAACGAGCTGCCCTGGGCTCCGCTGTGTGTTTTTGTTGCGTTGGTTGGCATGCTGTTCCTTAATCGCAGAATGCAAGAGTCTTTCGTGTTCGAGGAAATTTCGCGTCAAGAAAAGTCGACGACCACCATCAAGAAAGTATCTGAATTCTCGTTCTTAAATTCATTTGGCGAAACGGGCGAATATCTGAAACTCGAGCTAAAGTCCATCTTTCGCAACAAGGCCATCCGCTCGCGTATCATTTCGTCGCTTTTGCTCATCGTTGTGCTGTCGGCGCTCATTACTTATACTGATATATACGATGGTCGGATGATGCTCAATTTCTGGTGTTTCTATTGCTTCATGCTCTACGGGGTTACGACGCTTGTCAAGATCATGGGTCCTGAGGGCAACTACATCGACTTGCTGATGACTCAGCGAGAGAACATCCTGACATTGCTATTTGCCAAATACTATTTCTATTGTGCCGTACTTATCGTGCCTATGCTCATCATGCTTCCCGCCGTCATCGAGGGTAAGTTCTCCCTTCTCATGGTGCTTGCCTACCTGCTGTTGTCCAGCGGCCTTCTCTATTTCGTCATGTTTCAGTTGGCTGTTTACAACAAACAGACATTGCCCCTCGATCAGAAGATTACAGGAAAGGCACAGGTGGAGAACGGCATTCAGTTAGTGTTCGAGTTGACAGCCATGTTCCTGCCCATCATTCTCGTTTCCGTTTTGCTTCTCTTGTTCGACGATACAACTTGCTACATCATTCTGATTGTCATTGGTACGCTTTTCACCGTCACCCATCCTCTGTGGATTCGCAATGTTTATGTCCGCATGATGAAGCGTAAGTATGAGAATCTTGATGGCTTCTACGCATCGCGA
This sequence comes from uncultured Prevotellaceae bacterium, assembly GCA_902771445.1. Taxonomy (GTDB): domain Bacteria; phylum Bacteroidota; class Bacteroidia; order Bacteroidales; family Bacteroidaceae; genus Prevotella. The sequence continues at coordinate 7,209 of CACXXD010000053.1, read as the reverse complement.
TAGCATATCGCTGTTTTGTAGCTGATTTGCAAACGTTTACGTGTTTTTTGGCTTTTTTTTCCGAAAGGAAGTCAACATATTATCTTATTTTTGCAATGAAAAAACTTAAAACCAAAATGAAAAGACTATTATTTTTTCTTACAGCCTTTGCTTTCTTTTCTGTTTTACCTTCAAGTGCAGACAACACACAGGTGTTGGTAGTGAATGGTGAGACCGTTGAGAAAGTGGTCACTCGCATGACATTCGAAGGCGACAACGTGATCCTTACTTTTGTAGACAACTCAACACAAACGGCTGACATGGGTAGCGTGACCCTATCGTTCGGTTCCTTGTCTTCCATTAACGACCTGAAAGCATTCCAGCTGAAGAAAGTTGTTAACGGACAGATTTCCTTGGAAGGACTTGAAAAAGGAACGGAAGTTTTTATCTATGATACTGCAGGCAAGCAGATTGCTCGCTCAAAGTCGACAATCATTAACGTGAGCAAGCTGAAAGAAGGCGTCTACGTGCTCAAGGCTGGCACACAGCTCGTGAAGTTTGTGAAGCACTAAAACATCAAAAAAACTACAGAATATGAAAAAAACAGTTTTTCTTTTACTGGCATGTATGTTGACGATGCTCACCGGCGCACAGACCGTCAGCAACAATTCCGTACCCAGAAACACGCAGGTCAATCAGGCAAAGATTGTCCTTGGATCGGGCGATATAAAATATTACAACACCGAAAATCTGAATTCCATCGATGTCAGCGACACGAAAGTAACGGTCAACACCAAGTTTCTGTTTCAAGATGTCTACGAAGGCAATGTCAAAAACATCAAGTTTGCCAAGAAGCTGACGGGCAATCTTGTGCTGACCGAGGCTAAGGGATGGCAGGAGTCGCTCTACGTCAAGTGGAATCTCATTGATGGCGTCGACAGCTATCATGTCTACGTCAAAGGTGGTGCCTATGCCGATTTCACCAAGATCGATGCCCAGTTGGTGCGCAACTATGGCACCTACGGTCGTGCCGACGTCGTGGGACTGACCGCTGCCACATATCAGGTGAAAGTCGTTCCTGTGGTCGACAATGATGAATTGACCGAGATGGCCCGCCAAGCCGATGGACTACAGGTCAGAAACTACGACCGCAGCGGATTTGCCCACTTCAACCACCAAAACGGGGTGGGAGCCTACAACGACGATGGCTCGCTGAAGCAGAACGCGGTGGTCGTCTACGTTACGTCGAAGAATGCCAAGACAGTCAAGGCCAAGCTCAGCAGTGGCGAGTTCACAGGCTTACAGGCCATTGTCGCAGCCTACGAAAAGGGCAACGTCACCACACCGTTGGCCGTTCGTTTCATTGGTACGGTTAGGGCCGACGATGTCGACACCTTTGGCAGCAAGGAAGAAGGCATTCAGGTGAAAGGAAAGAAGGCAGACAGTGAGCTCAACATCACCTTCGAGGGTATCGGCGACGATGCCACCATCTATGGCTTTGGCTTTCTGTGTCGCAACAGCAAGAGCGTTGAGTTCCGCAACTTCGCCGTAATCCGCTGCATGGACGACGGCATCTCGCTCGATACCGACAACTCCAACATCTGGATACACAACATCGATGCCTACTATGGCAAGCATGGCTCTGGCGACCATGCCAAGGGCGACGGCGCTATCGACGTGAAGTCTGATTCAAAATACGTCACGCTCAGCTACTGCCGTTTCTGGGACACTGGCAAGAGCAACATGCTGGGCATGAAGAGCGAGTCAGGCCCCAACTACATCACCTATCACCACAACTGGTTCGACCACAGCGACTCGCGCCATCCACGCATTCGCACCATGAGCGTCCATGTCTATAACAATTATTACGACGGAAATTCAAAATACGGAGTAGGTGTAACAAGCGGAGCCAGCTGTTTCGCCGAAAACAACTATTTCCGTCATGCCCATGATCCCTTGCTCAGTTCGCTTCAGGGTACCGATGCCCGTGGCTCTGGCACCTTCTCTGGCGAGCCCGGCGGCATCATCAAGTCTTTCGGCAACATCTATGCCGAGACAGGAGGCAGCAGCTATTATGTACCCATCACCTATCAGACCAACAGCACCAGCTTCGACTGCTACGAGGCTTCCACACGCGATGAGCGAGTGCCAGAGACAGTAAAGACCCTGTCTGGTGGCACAACCTATAGTAACTTCGACACCGACCCGCAGCTGATGTACAGCTATACACCCGATGCCGCTGCCAACGTACCACAGATCGTCACCGGCTTCTATGGCGCAGGCCGACTGAATCATGGCGATTGCCAGTTCACCTTCAACAATGCCGTCGACGACACCAACTACGATGTCAACTCAGCACTCGAGCATCTCATTGACAACTACAAGTCGAGCCTCGTCGGCATCTTCGGCGATGCCGTCGACGAGAGTGGCGAGGATAAGGAAGGCGAAGAGGGCGGCGAAACGCCAGTCATGCCCGAAGGCACCATCTTCTGCACGTTCGACAAGTCGGGTGCTCCCTCCAGCAGCTTCTTCATGGTCGTAGGCAATGGCAGCAATTCCAAGGGTACCGCAACCATCGACGGACAGACCTACACCACCTGTCTGAAGATGGAGTCGGCTACAAGCATCAAGTTCACCTTGTCCGTCAGCATGAAGATGACCCTCTATTTCAGCGATACCGAAACGGCCAGCATCAAGGTCGATAACGTTAAAAAGACATCATCCACCAGCACCTACACTGAGACGCTTGCCGAAGGCGCCCATGAGCTGACCAAGGCCGACTCCCGCAATCTGTTTGCCATCAAGCTCGAACCCATACAGCAGTAAGACTCTAATCAAAACAATAGGTATATGAAAAGAATATTTTTAGTTGCATGTACAGTGCTCGTTGCCATGATGGCCTCGGCACAGTCGAAAGTGTATTTCACAAAAGAGATTACACCCGAATCTTTGGTGAAAATCTATCATGCACTTGGAGTAGAAGCCAAGGGTAGGGTAGCAGTGAAGATTTCAACAGGCGAAGGTGGCAACACCCACTATCTGAAGCCCACTCTCATCCGGCAGTTGGTCGAGGATGTCAATGGCACCATCGTAGAGTGCTGCACCGCCTACGATGGTTCGCGCCAAGACCCCGCCAAGCACTGGCAGACCATCCACGAGCACGGCTTCGACAGCATCTTTGCCGTCGACCTGATGGACGAGTTCGGCGAAATGCGCATCCCCATCAAGGACCAGCGCCATCTGAAGTACGACATCGTGGGCGATCATCTTTCGCGCTATGACTTCATGATCAATCTGGCTCACTTCAAGGGGCATGCAATGGGAGGCTTCGGCGGCGTCATGAAGAATGCAAGCATTGGTGTGGCTTCCACCAACGGCAAGGCCTACATCCACTCTGCCGGCAAGACCGCCGACCCCAAGCTGACTTGGACCGAAGGCTATCTGGCTGCCGGCAAGACCCAAGACCTGTTCTTAGAGTCGATGGCAGCTGCTGCCCAGGCGGTGCATAACTACTTCAACGGTCGGGTAATATACATCAACGTGATGAACAACATGTCGGTCGATTGCGACTGCGACGGTCATCCCGCAAAGCCCCAGCTGCAGGACATGGGCATCATGGCATCGCTCGACCCAGTGGCAGTCGACCAGGCATGTCTCGACAAGGTATTCAACTACCAAGGTCGTCCTGGCGACGACAACAAGCCGCTCATTCAGCGCATCAACCGTCAGCACGGCACCTATATCACCGACTATGCTGAGCGCATTGGCCTTGGCTCGAAGAAGTACACCCTTATAGAGATAAAGTAAGCATCGAGAATCCTAAGCAACAAACGGTATCATGCTATCGAAGCGCGATGCCGTTTGCCATTTCTATCTGGATAAGTGAATTACACCTAATTTTCAATTTTCAATTTTCAATCTTCCTAAGAGCACATATAGATTCGCGTAATAAAACACACCATGACACCAGCTATTGAAAAATAGCCCCAAATTTTAACTTCTCTGTCCGAATTATCCTTAAAGACTTCAGGTGCAAATAAAAAAGCCAATAATCCAAATCCCACTAAACAAGATATTACTATAAAATAATTATATGCATCTAAACGACCAGTAGCTGCACGATGTCTGCTTATGTCTAAAAAAAGATTCAATACTGATAAGAATGTAAACATTTATATCAATAACAGTTGTATTTGTGCTAATCAGCCCCAAAAAATCAGCAGATTATTGTTTAAGAGTGTGGGACTATTGCTCACTACAGTTGCACAGGTTCTGGACTACCTTTCAGGATGTAATAAACAATAGCCCACACCTTTAAGATTTATCATCCCCATAAGGGTACAATAATCCTAACGATGTGAGCATATTGCCTACCATTTATTCTGAAAGTCCGAATTGTCCAGATTCGTGCTAACTAAATAGTATTCAATCGCTCTTTTTTACTAAGTGCTGAGTCCTTAAAATGCGCCCCAACTCTATGAGGCACTTGAAACTCGCTGCAAAATTAGAGAATCCTAATCTAATAACGTTCACATACCTTGAAATCTTAATAAATATTGGCGCACCCGGATTTTTCCGTGGCTGACCTCCACAGACCCGCACGACTGCATAAGCAAAGGCAAAACCAGTCATCCATATATCTTACAGACTCTGTAGAAGAAGAACGGCAGGTTAGAGATGCCATGCAGTTCTGCCCGGAAGCCCTTGATGCCAGAGTTCAGCGACTCAGCCGTTGCGTTGGTGACAAAGGTCTCGTAATAGTTGAGTAAATAACAAACAAAAATCCCCGCCAACCAGCGGGGATTTATTGTTTGAGTATCACTTATTCTTCACCTAATTCGTAAACCTTTCCAGAAACAGGTTTTGTATACCAATCAGTAGATGTGACAGAATTCTGTCCCCAGTTGTTGAATTCCAGATAGGCGTTCTTGATGCATACTTTCTCCAATGGGTACTTGAAGTCGGTAGGAATCATGATACCATGAGGATCCTCACCGATTTTCGACATCCTAACTTCTTGCCCTGTTGTGGCGTCATAAATGTAAGGTGCCGTGGTCGGATCTGCAAGTTTGAACTCAGCGCCCACAGTCTTTGTCACTGTAACAGCCGGATATGTAGTGCCTCCGCTTTCCGTATTGATAAATGTCTTGGTGTCAGAAACTCCGAAAAGGCTATGCACCTCAGCATTATCTTTAATCTTTCCAGCGTTGATGTTCTTCACATAGAGCTCATCGTATGCACCACAGGCAACGATAGAATACTCGACTGTTGTTGTATTCTTTCTTTTAGCCTTAATGACGATGTCGTTCAAGTCGTAGTCACCTACCTTTGAATCCTCAAAGCAATAGGTGTAGGTCTCGTATTCCGGCTCAATGGGAATTTCAGGAACTTCTAGGCCACATTCTATTTCTATAATGATATCGTTGAAATCCCTATCAGTACCTGATTCCCAGCACATGTACTTTCTGCCGTTAAGGGCCAGATATGCCAGACGGGGACCATCGGTACCAAGTTTAGAACTCTTGAAATTGCATTCCGAGTAACTATTAATATCATTGTTCAGGCGGCCGTCGCCGTAGAGTTCACCCTGTTTTCTGGGTTTCCCATTTTCTACGAAATCAGTCTTCGCGCGAACCATAAATCCAATCTTATAGCCTTTTGGGAAAATAAAGTCACCTTTAGTACCGACTTCGGGTGTGCCGTCTCCGTAATAAAGGAGGGCAAAAGGCTAAGGCCTTGTATTTTGGCAGACTCTTCAGGAAAGCTACTTGGTCTGAAGCATTTGCCAGATCCTCTTCCTTAAAATAATAATAGTAGAGGTCTGAGTTCCAGACTTCGTTTCCATATTGTTTAGCCTTGTCGGATTTATATACGGGCGAAATGATAATGGGCTGGTGTCCTGTGGTGAAAGGATAAGCCTTTTCGTTATAATAGTCGCTAGCCTTTACCAAAGGTAGGTTATTAGCCTTGTTTACGAAATAGGTGAAAATCATAGCCCTGAACGTGGCTGTAAATTCAGCACTATATCCTTCAGCTGCCATCGCCTGATCTCCGTAATTGTCCATGAAGTAGAGCTGCTCACCAGAATTCCAACCTCTCTGGCTGGCATAAGACTCTACACTGCCAGCAATCTTGTATTCTCCAGAGGGCAGGGTCAGATTAAGTTCTTGTGTCAGATCCCAATCTTCACCTCTCGTCTTAGGAGCATCCGCTATGTTTACAGTATTTCCCTCTACCTTCTTGAAAATCTTCTTGTTGCCGTCGATGAAGGCTGCATTCATGATATTCATCGAGGTGACCGTCTCACCCTCCTCATCTATTTTACTTACATAGACGAGGACTTGAACCTTCTTAATGGTTGAGTTGGCGATAATCTTCACTTCACCACTGACGGTACTGTTCCAATCGTGATTGGGGTCGAACGTAACGCCGAAGACTTTCTGTACATTGGCATTGATGTCTTCTTGCGTAATCTCAGGCTCTGTAGGAGTAACAGGGGTTGGAATCTCAGGCTCCACAGGAGGCTGGTACAAATCTGTCGATTTCGAGCAGCCGGCCAATACTAAAAGGCCGATGGCTGCAAAAGTTGTCATCCTTTTCATATACATTTGTGTTAGTTGATAAAGTCTACTCTAAAACTCTGCAAAGTTACGAAGAAACGTATGTTTTTCATATATAGGTAATCAATAATTAAGAAATATTAACCAAAAATAGCGTCAAATGTATGCCGCATAGCCTGAAATTGATAATTAAGTGCCGCTTATCCGACAAGAAGTGGCTCTTAATTCTGAGAAATAGCGTTGTTTTTTTGAGAGAGAGGCAT
>CACXXD010000053.1:0-402 GCA_902771445.1 uncultured Prevotellaceae bacterium | reverse complement strand
CAAGAAGTGGCTCTTAATTCTGAGAAATAGCGTTGTTTTTTTGAGAGAGAGGCATCTGTGACTGGTATCATGGACTCTCAAATCTGACAGATGACAGTTAGCGACGCCGAAAATGCGCTTCGGATGGAAATTGAATAATATGTTAATTGTATATTATTGATTATTAGTTAGATATATAATATTTTTAAAGTAAAAATCCTTATTTCTTCAGCAGCTGGCAGAATCGAAAAGTGAAACTGTCAACTGTCATCTGTCATCTGGGATGGAAAAATATAAAAATGGAGGATGTAAATTTGGTATTTTGCACGAATTGCATTACCTTTGCAGGCATTATGGAAAGTAAACTCTTAAAACTTGACCCTCCTTACCATATTATATATGCAGGAGGAAAGACAGGCCGAC
>CACXXD010000052.1 GCA_902771445.1 uncultured Prevotellaceae bacterium | reverse complement strand
ATCTCCATCACTTGGTCGAAAGGTACTTCCGACACCTTCTCTGAGTACTGCACCAGCGTGGACAATCTGTTAGAACCGACCATCGCAGTTCAGGATGTGCAGATTACCTACGGCGAGACGTTCACCATCGAAGAATCCATGATTGACGGCGGCGACATCACCGTGACAAGCAGCAACGAACAAGTGGCTACGGTCGAAGGATTTGTCATCACTGCCAAGGCTGTTGGAACAAGCATCATCACCGTCACAACCGCAGAGAACGAGACGTACAGAGCAGGCAGTGCCTCCTTTGTGCTGACCGTTACTGCCGATGAGAGTGAGCCTTCGGAAACACCAGCCACGGTCGACGTGACACTTGCTGCCTCCGGCTATGCCAGCTATTGCAGTCCATACGCGCTCGACCTGACTCCATCCAATGCGTATGCGGCATGGACAGTGACGGCGGTGGAAAGCACATCGGTTACGTTCACGAAGATCAAAGGCGCAGTTCCAGCCAGGACTCCGTTCATCCTCTATAGTGAGGTGAAGAAGGGCGAGACCGTCAGTCTGCCCGTTACTTCGGGTGAGACACAGCCCGTGGTCGGCAACATGCTGAAAGGTACGACGGCCCCCACATTCGTCAAAAGCGAGGAGGACGGCTACACGAACTTCGGACTGAACAACGGCTCATTCAAAAGGATGACCGACGGGGTAGTAAAAGCCAACAAGGCCTATCTGCCCGTTCTGACAGAGAATCTTCCTGATGGTTCAGAGAATGCACGCTGGTCCATCGTCTTCGATGAAGAGGTGACAGCAATCCGTCAGCTTACTGTTTCAGGTGCTGACAGCCACGTCTTCACTCTGAGCGGCAAGCGAGTTGCCGACAAAGCGACCGCAAAGGGCATCTTTATAGAGAACGGTAAAAAAGTTATCATGAAATGACTAACAAAGAAAGACAAACTATGAAAAAAGAATATGTTAGACCGACAACGGAAGCCGTTGAAGTGAAACTGACGAGCCTGATGGCAGAATCAGCTGGAAGTCCTACCGCAGGTCTCAGTATAGAAGAAGAGGTTGAAACAGATCTGATAGAAGTCAGGGCTCTGTTCAACATCTGGGATGACGAAGAGGAAGAAGAATGGTAGGACAACCTATAGTCCGTCATTGGTTCTGAAACGTATCACGAGGTTAGCCAAGTGATACTACTTTGAAGAAAATTTCCAAAGCTATTTTGACAACTCACAAGGCCATCCTGCCGAAAGGAAACATGCAGGATTCTGTTTTTTGTCAGGGTAAACTTTGGGAATTTTCTTTTTGCTTGTAAGCAAAGACTGCAAAGAAAGAGGAGAAGGCAAAGAGAGGGGAGGGGAACCTATACGTTGAACTTCTTACGGTGCTTGGCATTGCGCGATTTCTGGGGCATGGAGCTTACTTGCGTTTTGGCCTTGACACCACGGTATTGCTGATACCTGTCGCGAATCTTCTGCACGTAGTCGACAGTCTCGGAACCGCGCATATAGCCATACTTCACTACTGGGTCTTGATAGTATTGAGGCTGACTGAGCTTTAAGACGAACTCAGACACCTCGCTCCAGCGATATTGATTGTGACCTGCATTCCGTGCCAAAGCCATCGCATCGCGTATGTGGTGTGAACCACCGTTATAGGCAGCCAAAACAAAGTTTTGTCGCTCGTTGCGTGACTGAATGTCCTTGAACGACTCCTCTAATTGAGACAGATAACGTGCGGCAGCGGCAATGTTTTTCTCGGGGTTGTTCAGGTCTGTACGAGCCAAGCCTAAGTGATCAGCAGTTTGAGGCATGATTTGCATGAGTCCGCGAGCTCCTGCCCAGGAGATGGCATTAGGATCGAAGGTTGACTCCTGATAGCATTGAGCCGCCATGAGCCGCCAGTCCCACCGAATAGCTAAGCAATGTTTCTGAAAGATGGCATCGTATCGGGAGATAATACCCTCGCCCCTGTTCTGCATGGGAGCAAAGACCTTTCGACGCACACCACCCGTGCTGAGCAACCGTTGCTCTTCTTGTTGCACCTGTGCTATTCGCCGATAGTCGTACCAGTGCCGAATGGTCTCCTTCAGTTTAATTTTTTCTGAAGAAACAATCCATCCAGGCCAAATCGAATCGAGGGACGAGATAGGGTAGGCTATCAAGTCGGCTTCGCCAGCATCCAGTCGGGTTCGAAGTTCGAGCGTGTCACGGCAAAGCTCCGTTCTGAGTCGCACACCGAGCGAATCGGCCAGCTTCTGACAGAGCATGATATGCATGCCCAGTCGACTTCCGTGATAATCATAGCAAGTCTGAGGCCCGGCAATGGTCAGCACAATCAGCTCGCCAGCATGCACAATGTCATCGAGGTCGAAACTGCTTTCGTCTTCAGTTACCGAACCACTCTTCCACGAACCGTTTATATCGGTGCCGATTTCCTCTCCCCAGGGTGTCATGACCCGCTCTTGCTTGTGATGGCAGGAAATCAGAAAGATTGAAATTAAAAGTATAAATATTCTATTATGCTTCAAATCTATCGCAATTTGGTTGCAAAAATACACTTTTTATTGCACAATCAAGAATTTTTGTTTATTTTTGCAGCAAGTTTTCAATTAATTTTGTTGTTATGCTAAGAATTGCTGTACAATCGAAAGGCCGTCTGTATGAAGATACGATGAATCTGCTCAGTGAGGCTGACATTAAGGTAGGTGCAACCAAGCGCACATTGCTCGTAAACGCACAGAATTTTCCATTAGAAGTGCTCTACCTTCGTGATGACGACATTCCGCAGAGCGTTGCCTCAGGTGTGGCCGACTTAGGCGTGGTAGGTGAGAATGAGTATTGTGAGCGTGGTGCCGAGGCAACGATCGTCAAGCGTCTGGGCTTCTCGAAGTGCCGCTTGTCGCTGGCCATACCCAAAGATGCCAACTATGATGGATTGACATGGTTCAATGGTAAGAAAATAGCAACGAGCTATCCTAACATATTGAATAAGTTTCTTGCAGAGAAGAACATCACGGCAGAAATCCACATCATTACAGGCTCAGTAGAGATCAGTCCGAGCATCGGCCTGTCTGATGCCATCTTCGATATAGTCAGTTCGGGTTCGACGCTCGTAAGCAACAACCTGCGCGAGGTGGAAGTGGTGATGCAGAGCGAAGCCCTGCTGATAGGCTATCCCGGCATGTCGAAAGACAAGCTCGACGTGCTGGAACAGATGCTGTTCCGCTTCGATGCAGTGCGCAGGGCAGAGGATAAGAAATATGTACGCATGAATGCGCCGAAGGCTCGCTTGCAGGATATCATCAACGTGCTGCCAGGTCTGAAGAGTCCCACCATCATTCCTCTGGCCGACGAAGAATGGTGCTCCGTGCATACGGTTCTCGATGAGCAACGCTTCTGGGAGATTATTGGCAAACTGAAAGAACTGGGGGCGCAGGGCATACTGGTCACCCCGATAGAAAAAATGATTTTATGAACGTCATTCGCTATCCGCAACGAGCACAATGGAAAGGCATTGTGGCTCGTCCGCAATTAGATGTTTCGCAACTGAATGCCACCGTAGCCTCTGTTCTGGCAGACGTCAGGCAGAGAGGCGATGATGCTGTGCGCGAATATGAAGAAAAGTTTGACCACGTCAGACTTCAGTCGCTGAAAGTTTCTGAGGAAGAGATTGAGCAAGCCGAGTCGATGGTCAGTGCCGACCTTACGGCTGCCATCCGTCTGGCTCACTATAATATAAAAAAGTTTCATGAGGCTCAGCGCTTCAGCGGAGAGAAAATAGAAACAGGACCTGGCATTGTGTGCTGGCAGAAGAGTGTGGCCATCGAGAAGGTTGGTCTCTACATTCCCGGCGGAACAGCCCCTCTCTTCTCTACGGTGCTGATGCTGGCCACGCCTGCAAAGATTGCTGGTTGCAAAGACATCGTGCTCTGCACTCCCCCTGATGCTCAGGGACATGTGAATCCCGCTATCCTGGTTGCAGCCAAGACGGCTGGTGTCAATCGGATTTTCAAAGCGGGAGGTGTTCAGGCCATCGGTGCTATGGCCTATGGTACAGAGACGGTTCCCAAGGTATATAAGATTTTCGGCCCCGGCAATCAGTACGTAATGGCCGCCAAGCAACAAGTGAGCTTGCATGAGGTGGCCATAGACATGCCAGCAGGCCCAAGCGAGGTCTGCGTGATAGCTGATGAGAAGGCAAATGCCGTGTTTGTGGCAGCCGACCTTCTCTCGCAGGCTGAGCACGGCACAGACTCGCAAGTGTTGCTCATCACCACGTCGGAATCGATACTCGAAGCCGTGCAGACCGAGGTGGAGCGACAACTGGAACGCTTGCCACGAAAGGAGATAGCAGCTAAGACGTTGGAGAACAGTCAGTTGGTATTGGTGAAAGACGAGCAGGAAGCTATCGACCTGTCGAACTGCTATGCACCGGAGCACCTCATCTTACAGACGGAAGACTATGCCGATTTGGCTGAGCGTGTAGTGAATGCCGGAAGCGTTTTTCTGGGCAAGTATGCCTGCGAGAGCGCAGGCGACTATGCCAGCGGCACCAACCACACCTTGCCTACGCACGGCTATGCCACCGCCTATAGTGGCGTGAATCTTGACAGCTATTGCCGTAAAGTGACGTTTCAGCATCTGACCGAAGAAGGTGTCCGTCATATAGGTCATGCGGTGGAGCTGATGGCAGAGGCAGAACAACTGGATGCACACAAGAATGCAATGACCGTCAGGCTTCAATCCTTAGAAAAATAGACAGCATGAAATCGTTAGAACAACTGACACGTCCCAATATCTGGTCGCTCGCGCCCTATAGCAGTGCACGGAACGAGTATTCTGGCAAAGTGGCCCGGGTGTTTCTTGATGCCAATGAGAATCCCTACAACGCGCCTTACAATCGCTATCCCGACCCATTGCAAGAAGAGCTGAAAAAAGCAATCAGCAACATTAAAGGTGTGCCGGCAGGCAACATCTTTCTAGGCAATGGCAGCGACGAGGCCATCGACTTGCCCTACCGTTGTTTCTGTCGTCCGGACATCGACAATGTGGTGGCCATCGAACCCACCTATGGCATGTATAAAGTATGCGCCGACATCAATGAGGTGGAGTATCGGCCAGTGCAGCTCGACGAGCAATATCAGATGAATGCCGACAAGCTGCTGGTGGCCTGCGATGACAACACAAAGCTCATCTGGCTGTGCTCGCCCAACAACCCCACAGGCAACAGCCTGAATCGCGATGAAATCCTGAGGGTGATTGAGCACTTTGAGGGCATCGTGATCGTCGACGAAGCCTATAGCGATTTCTCCCGACAGAAGTCTTTGCGCAGTGAGTTGCAGAAATATCCCAATCTCATCATTCTCAATACAATGAGCAAGGCATGGGGGTGTGCTGCTATCAGACTGGGCATGGCCTTTGCCTCAGCCGATATTATAGCATTATTTAATAAGGTGAAATATCCTTATAATGTCAATTTACTTACTCAGCAGAAAGCAATGGAGGCTATAGCCAACAGGATAGACGTAGAGAAATGGATTGGACTGTTGCTGCAAGAGCGTACCCACCTGATGGAGTCGTTTGCCATGCTGCCTATCTGTGAAAAGGTCTATCCGAGCGATGCCAATTTCTTCCTTGCACGGATGACGAATGCCCAGGCCATCTACGACTATCTGGTAGACAAAGGCATCATCGTCCGCAACCGCTCTCGCATTCAGTTGTGCAATAATTGTCTGCGCGTAACGATAGGCACTCGTAGTGAAAACAGCGAGCTTCTGGGCGCTTTGCGCCAATATGAATAAAATTCGCAGAAAAAGAATGACCTTTCACTGAATTTTTTTTGAAAGGTCATTCTTTTCTTTTACCTTTGCCTAAAACTTCAGATTATGCCAATTGAGACTATCATATCACAGTTTGACCCTATCACGCTGGCCGAAATGAAAAGCGTGAAACTCATGAACCGCACCGACACAAAGTTTGTGACGACGCGTCAGATGCTGGAACGACTGTTGGAACTGGCACAGGGCGACTATTTTGCACAGGAGATTGACGGCGAGCGCAACATGCTCTACGACACAACCTACTTCGACACACGCGACTACGGCATGTATCATGAGCATCAGACGGGCCACACCAATAGGCAGAAGATTCGCTTCCGTACCTACGTCAGTTCAAATCTTCAGTTCATGGAAATCAAGACCAAGAACAATCACGGCAGAACGAAGAAGAAAAGAATAGAGGTGCATGACATGAATTTGCACGACGATGAGAAAAGACTGTTTATCGGTCAGCATCTGCATTTCGGTGTAGACGATTTGATTCCTCACATGCACAACTACTTTCATCGCATCACATTAGTGAATCGTGGCAAGACGGAACGACTGACGATAGACACTTCGCTGGAGTTCAACAACCTGCAGACCAACGTGCATCGTGAGATGGGCAACCTCGTAATCATTGAGCTGAAACGCGACGGACTCGTCTTTTCGCCTGTACTTGAAATGCTTAGGCAGTTGCGCATTCATCCGCACGGGTTCAGCAAGTATTGCATGGGGGCGGCAATGACCAACAATCATTTGCTGGTCAATCAGTTCAAGCCCAAACTGCATGACATAGAGAAAATATTAATCAATTATTAAATTATGTTGAATTATGGATATTGAGAATTTCTTTTCAGACGATTTCGGTCAGACAATTGTTCGCTTTTTCATCTGTCTGCTTGTCAACTGGAGTATCATTGAATTTTTCTATTATCGGAAAAGCAATCGGCGCGACTTCTACTTTACCTTCGTGCTCATGACGGTAGCCATCTTCTTCCTCGTCTTCTTCATGATGGGAATGGAGCGAGGCAAGGCAACGATGGGGGTGGGCTTAGGCCTGTTTGGCATCTTCAGCATCATGCGCTACCGCACCGACACGATGCCTGTGCGCGAAATGACCTATCTCTTCCTTATTGTTTGCTTAGCAGTGGTTCATGCTATGGCAAGCGATTTTGGCGACCTGGCCTTAGTCGACATTATCACGGTCTTCTCGATATGGCTTTGCGAACTGAAGCTGAAAGTGCAACATAGCAAACTGATACAGTATGACCGCGTGGAGCTAATTAAGCCAGAAAGATACGACGAGCTTGTGGCTGATCTGGAGAGCCGCACGGGACTTCATATCTTGAAAATAGACGTGGGGGGTATTGATTTTCTAAAAGACTCCGTCGTACTGAAGGTTACCTACGAGGGCGGTCACAATGACAGCGTGAACAAACAATTCACGGTCAGAAAGTCGCAATGGAGAGAAGTATGACGAATGTTTCCTGATAGAATGGTGAGGACTATGGATAAAAGCAACAGACGATGGCGGCATCTGGCGATATTGTGCCTTTCGATACTTGTATGTCAGACGGGGTATAGTACGGCGAGTGCGCAAAGCAGCGACTTCGGCATGCTGTATGAGTTGGGAGCTGAAAAGAAACTATCACGCAAATGGAATCTGGGTGTTGAAACAGAGCTACGCACTCGCAATAACACACGGACTCTGGATCGCTGGAGTATGGGCATCAGTGCTGAATACAAGATTATAAAAGGGCTGAAGGCTTCGGCAGGCTATACCTTCCTCTACGATAATAATGAGGAGGAACTTTCGTTGAAATCAGACAACGTAAGGGCCAACAAATGGAAGCCAAGCTACTGGGGTACGCGCCACCGATTCAATGTAAGTCTGGGAGGCAATATCGACTGGGGGCGCCTGAATATTTCACTTAGAGAGCGATGGCAATATACCTATCGTCCGGAAATGGCTGACAAGAAATATGACATCGACGAGATGACGTGGAGTGCCACGAAAAGCAAGCACAAGCACCTGTTGCGAAGCAGGTTGCAGCTGAGCTATGACTTTCCGCACTGGAAATTCGACCCCTTTGCCAATGTGGAGCTGTTCAATGGCTGGGCTATCGAGAAAATGCGCTGTAATGTCGGCGTAGACTATAAGTATCATAAGCAACACGTGTTTTCACTCTACTATCGTTTCCAGAAAGTCTACGAGAAAGGAGATGAAAACAATCATAACACTCACTTTGTGGGACTGTCTTACAAGTTTAAGTTCTAAGTAAAACCGCAAGCATCATGAAAAGAAAATTCATATACATCGTAACAATGTGCCTCTTCGTTTGTTCTTGCGTGAACGACGATTCCTATACGATGGATGATTTCCGTAATACAATAAGTATTGTGTATCAGGGAACATCCGTTCAGGTGTCGGGCGACGTCAAAGGACTGATCAGTGTCAACGGTGCGCATGTCACCGTCAATGGGAGCAACAATACCACAGCCAATCTTGAAATCACGTTGAGCGGCTCGACTACCGATGGTTCGCTGCTGGTCTACAATCTGAGAAGCTACACATTGGTACTCAATGGCGTGAACATCACGAATGCCAATGGCCCGGCCATCAATAACCAATGCGGCAAGGCACTCTATCTGATTTGCTCCAATGGGACGACCAATACATTGACAGACGGCGCCACATACGCACAAGCTCCAACGAACAGCACTGGAGAAGTGATTGATCAGAAGGGAACCTTGTTCAGCGAAGGACAGATATTCTTCAGGGGAACAGGTCAACTGACTGTAAACGGCAATGGCAAGAACGGCATAGCTAGCGACGACTATATCATCATTGAGAATGGCAATATCAATGTGAATGTGTCTTCGACTGGTTCGAACGGTATCAAGGTGAACGATGGCTTCACGATCAATGCTGGCACGCTCAACATTGATGTCAGCGCCAAAGGTGCCAGGGGAATCAAAAACGACGCAACAACGACCATAGCCGGCGGCACTACGACCATCAAGACTTCGGGGGACTGTCTGATAGAGACGAACGACGGCATTGCAGACACTACAGCCTGCGCTGGCATCAAGAGTGACAGTCTTTTCGTTATGACGGCAGGGACACTTGACATTACGAGTACAGGTGATGGTGCCAAGGGCATCAACTGTTCAGCCGACATTGAAGTAAAAGGAGGAAGAATGACGGTAACAACCACAGGAACAAAGGATTACAGTAAGCCTCACGGTTTGAAAGCTGACGGCAATGTCGTATTTTCCGGGGGCGAAATCTATGTGTGCTCTGCCAGAAAGGCTATTTCCACCGACTCGTCTTTCTTGATAAACGGCGGAACGGTGATGGCTATTGGCAAAAAAGAAAGTGAGGTGAGTGTCAATAGCACTCAGAACTATTCTACCTACGACGATGACGACGAAATAGATGCAATTGGCGGTGAGTCATTGTCACTCGACGGGGTTACCTATACGATTCCTTCGGTCTTCACGTGCAGAGATGCATTTGTAATCGTCTCTAACAGTAGCATGTGAGTTGTACCCAACTGCCATGCAAAAGAAATCGATATATAAACGGATGTAATTAAATTTTTATTTGTAACTTTGCAGCCAGTTTGAACATTATTTTATTACAAACAATATGACACAAGCAAATTTACAAGCTGGGTCTGTAGCAAAGACTCTGCGAGACAGTGCCGCTATGCGATGGACGGCACTTCTTTTGTTGGCCTTGGCCATGTTCTGTTCCTACATCTTCATGGACATCCTCTCGCCCATCAAAGACTTGATGCAGGATACGAGAGGCTGGGACTCCACGGCTTTTGGAACCATGCAAGGCTCTGAGGTTTTCCTTAACGTTTTCGTGTTCTTCCTGATCATTGCCGGTATCATTCTCGACAAGATGGGTGTGCGCTTTACGGCAGTTCTTTCGGCTGTCGTCATGCTCATTGGCGCATGCGTGAAGTGGTATGCGGTAAGCGATGCGTTCATCGGAAGTTCGCTGGAGACATGGTTCAACAACAATTTGAACTATATTCCGCTATTCGACGAGCTTGGCGTATCTCCCTTCTATCAAGGAATGCCTGCTTCGGCCAAATTTGCAGCCTGTGGCTTTATGATCTTTGGCTGTGGATGCGAAATGGCAGGCATTACGGTCAGCCGCGGAATCGTGAAATGGTTCAAAGGTCGTGAGATGGCACTGGCTATGGGTTCTGAAATGGCTTTGGCTCGTCTTGGTGTGGCTACTTGCATGATTTTCTCGCCCTTCTTTGCACGACTTGGTGGACATGTCAGCGTTTCGCGCTCTGTAGCTTTCGGTGTTGTGCTCATGTGCATCGCACTGATAATGACCATCGTCTACTTCTTCATGGATCAGAAACTTGATAGTCAGACGGGTGAGGCAGAAGAGAAAGACGATCCCTTCAAAGTATCGGATATTGGTAAGATTCTTTCCGATGCGGGATTCTGGATTGTAGCCTTGCTCTGCGTGCTCTACTACTCGGCCATCTTCCCCTTCCAGAAATATGCCGTCAATATGCTGCAATGCAATCTTACGCTGACCGCTCCAGAGGAAGGAACGTTCTGGGCAAGTTCAAGTGTCACAATCTTCCAATATATTATTATGCTCATTGTGGCCGCCGCAGGCTTTGCCAGCAATTTCCAGAAGTCAAAAAATCGTCAGTTCACTCTGCTTGGCATTTCTATTTTAGCCCTCATCACCTATTGCTATATGGGCTATATGCGCCAGTCGGCAGAAAGTATCTTTGCCGTATTCCCCTTGCTGGCCGTGCTCATCACTCCTATCCTGGGTAGCTACTTAGACCATCATGGAAAGGCTGCATCAATGCTTATCATTGGTTCGTTGCTGCTCATAGCCTGTCACATGACGTTTGCCTTCGTTCTACCAGCCTTCAAGGGAAATGCCGTGGGTGGTATAATTATCGCTTACGCAACAATCCTCGTTCTTGGTGCTTCGTTCTCACTGGTTCCTGCCTCGTTGTGGCCCAGCGTTCCCAAGCTTGTTGACTCGAAGGTTATCGGTTCTGCCTATGCCCTTATATTCTGGATTCAGAACATTGGACTTTGGCTCTTCCCGCTGCTTATTGGCAAGGTGCTCGATGCAACCAATCCTGACGTTACCGACCCGACACAGTTTGACTATACTGCTCCGTTGGTCATGCTGGCCTGCCTTGGTGTAGCTGCTTTGGTACTTGGCTTCGTCTTGAAAGCTGTCGATAAGAAGAAAGGATTAGGTCTTGAAGAACCGAATATCAAGGCATAAGCCAATTATGATATACAAAAAATAGGGATGTCACCTCAGTGATGTCCCTGTTTTTTTGCCTTTGCTTGCGCCCATTCATTCTTCTTTGCTGTATGCTTCAACTCCTATCGGTTCCTGACTGCCTATCGTCAACTGTCGTAAGTCGTAGTAAGAACCGTTGTAAATATTGAAATCCACATAGCCTTTAATGCCTGGCAGACGGCCTACGTCTGTGTGTTGCCAAAACTTCCATGCACCTTGATAGGCAATGCTGTCAACATAGTAGTGGGCAATCCAATATGGATACTGGTCGAATATCTCATCGGAGAGATATTGCATTTTGAACTTGTAATAGGTGTAAATGATCGGCTTGACACCATAGTGTTCCTCAACAACATCAAGCCATTGCAGTACACTTAAACGGAACTCATCTTCTGACTGGTTCTTGGGCTTGTGCTCAACATCGAGCACTGGGGGCAGGTCGCCTTTCTCCAGTTTAACGTTCTTAATGAAGAATCTGGCTTGCGTCAGTGCCGGTGAATGGACACTGTAGAAGTGATAGGCGCCACGGGTAAAGCCATATTCGAGTGCCTGCTCGAAATTATCCTTGAAATTCGGATCAATTCTGTTGGAACCTTCTGTGGCCTTGATCATTACGAACCTGATGGGGCAGTTGTCAATCATGCCATGATTGCGCAGCATCTCCCAGTCAATATTCCCTTGATAGTGAGAAATATCGATACCATGAATTTCATAGCCTTCGGGATTGCTCACATCACCATAAAGCGCACGCCAGCGGAATCCAGAAGGAGACACAAAGAAATAGTAGACAAACCACGCGTAGGCAGAGGCAACCATAAGGCCTCCAATCCAAAAAGTCCAACGAGGCATTCTTTGTAATATTCGTACAAATACACTTGGCTTTCTGGGCCTTACTGGATGTTTTAATCTCGGTCTTGTGCTTTTATTTCCTGGCATGTACTAAATATATAGCTCTGTTTCGGCCAACAAAATCATCAATCAAATGATAAATGAAGAGCTATGATAATCTTCTTGAAGACAACCATAGCTCTTCGGATTCCATTAATTAATCAACACGTTGCTAATCTTATTTAGCCTGTTCAAGTGCGAGTGTCTTTGTCGGCTGATCGCAAACCTCTGTCGGACCCCAGTACTGGATTGGACCAGGATAGACATAAGCCGTCTCACGTGCCCAAGTCTCACGCATTGAAGCAAACTTCTTGAAAGGAGCACCGTCGAGTTCAACCAGGGCTTTACGAATGACAGGCTTCATCTCGCCATTGCGACGCTCCATGTTCATCATCATTGTGATGGGTACACCACCAGCTTTCCATTCAGCAGCGGGAGCCGTCGTGTTCTTCACGATGGCCATATAGCCGGTCTTGCCTGCAGCGATGAGCTGAGCTGCGCTGGCACCAAGTGCATAGCAGTAGTCGGCATCAAAGTTAGAGGGAGCAGCGCAACGGCCCTCATAACCAAAGAAGTGGTGCTGAGTAGCAAACTTGCCATTGTACTTGCCTTCCTTCTTCCACTTCTCAATCTTCTGTGAAACCATTGTTGAAAGCAACTTCTCTGTTTCGATGAGAGACACCTGCACGTTTCCATGAGGATCACGGTCAAGAGCGAGCTGGCGAGCTACGTTAGTAGGCAGAGAGTTGAAAACAGCCAAATTATCCTCGGTCAAATGACTCTTGGCAAAGTCGATGAGTTCAGAACGGTCAAGACCCTTAGCCTCAGGCAAAGCCAATACATCATTGAGCTGGGCAATGAGTCGCTTGATGGCAGGAATGAACTCAATGACACCCTCAGGGATGATTACTGTTCCAAAATAGTTGCCATCCTCAGCACGCTTTGCCACAGCAGAAGCAATGTATTCCACAACATCGTCGAGCGACATGTTCTTCTGCTCTATTTCCTCAGAGATAAGGCAGATGTTTGGCTGAGTCTGAAGTGCGCACTCAAGAGCGATGTGAGAAGCCGAACGACCCATCACCTTGATGAAATGCCAGTACTTACGAGCCGAGTTGCAGTCACGCTCGATATTGCCGATAAGCTCTGAATAGGTCTTGCAAGCAGTATCGAAGCCGAATGAGGTCTCAATCTGCTCATTCTTCAGGTCACCGTCGATAGTCTTCGGGCAACCAATGACCTGCACACCATAGTTCTTAGCTGCATAATATTCTGCCAGCACGCATGCATTTGTATTAGAGTCGTCACCACCGATGATTACGATAGCTTTGATGCCAAGTTCACGAATAATCTCAAGACCTTTCTCGAACTGCTCAACTTTCTCCAGCTTTGTACGACCAGAACCAATCATGTCGAAGCCACCCGTGTTACGATATTCATTGATAATGTCGTCGGTCAGCTCCATATAGTCGTGGTCAACCAGACCGCCAGGGCCAAGAATGAAGCCGAACACGCGGTTGGCTGGATTGAGCTTTTTGACGGCATCGAACAAACCTGTAATCACGTTGTGACCTCCAGGAGCCTGACCACCAGAGAGGATGATGCCCACATTCATAGGCTCATGAGCTGTCTCTTCGCCAGGAACGAATTCAACGAGAGGCATGCCATAGGTGTTAGGAAAGAGAGCCTTGATCTCGTCTTGATTGTCAACACTCTGTGTAGGAGCCCCCTCCTGCACTTTTACTGCTCCCTGCAATCCGCTGGGGAGTTTGGGCTGATAGGCGGCTCTTGCCACCTGCAAAGCACTTTTCTGCATATCTTTTTTTAGTTAATGTATTAAAAAAGAATTATTTTCTCGTGGCAAAGTTAGTAAATAGAAATGACATTCAACATGAAAAAAGCACCTAATTAAGTTTTTTTTTAGAAATATATGCTTGTCATGTGGAATTTTTTCTTTAACTTTGGCAAATTAACAATAAAAAAGATAGTTATGGCTAACAAAAGATCATTAAAAAAAGGAATCAACCTAATTTGCGAGGAACTGTTCACTGAGTGTATTGCAGCCTCTCTCTATGGTGCTGAGAGGCATAAGGATAATGCCGAAGCCTTGCTCTTTTCTGTCATACGAATGCAGTCAGACTATGTGTGCAGGGTGTCGCATCCGGAACCTGGTATGCCTGCCAAACTATATTTCAGACGTCTACGTGAAAGCTTTTCTTCACAAGTAGCCGAACTCGTAGACCAGATTAACAATTTGTAGAATAGAGAAAATGATTTTGAATAAATTGTGCAGGTGGTTGTTGTACAAAAAAATGGGATGGACTACAAATGTGACAGAAGTCCATCCCCAAAAATATATTATTTGTCTGGCACCACATACAAGTAACTGGGATTTCATCATTGGTCAATTGTATAATCTGTCTGAAGGAATGAACTCCAACTTTCTGATGAAGAAAGAATGGTTTTTCTGGCCACTTGGAGTATTGTTCAGAAAGATGGGTGGTATCCCTGTGTATCGGCAAAAACACATGCGAATGACTGATGCTATGGCTGAGACCGCACGCAGAGAAGAGAACTTCAGATTATGCATCACACCAGAAGGAACCCGCAAACGGGTAGAAGATTGGAAAAAAGGATTTTATTTCATTGCTAAGGACGCTGGTATTCCTATCCTTTTATATGGAATGGATTATGAGCGCAAACTGATACAATGCACCAAGACGATTATTCCATCTGGGAATATTGAGCAAGACATGCGAGAAATTAAATTGTATTTTAAGGATTTCAAAGGTAAGAAACCAGAAAACTTTACAATAGGAAAAGTTTAACTCATGAAAAAGATCGTTTTGAAAGGCTTCTGCCTTTTGTTGATGCTCTCACCTTTACTGTCGTTGTGCATGCTGGCTCAGTTTCAGCCAACCACTTGGGGCAGCATAGACAACAAGGGTGAAGCATGGGTGAAAAACATCTCACGCCCTTATACTGTCTCGCATGGTCTGGAAGGCCGTCATTTGGCTCTCTGGGCCTCGCATGGCCGTTTTTATGATATTGGTAAGGGAACATGGCGCTGGCAGAGGCCACCTCTTTTCACAACTTGTGAAGACTTGTTCACGCAGACGATTGTCGTACCGTTTCTTATGCCGATGCTCGAAAATGCCGGGGCTGTCGTGTTTACCCCTCGTGAGCGCGACTGGCAGCGACATGAGGTGATTGTTGACAACGACAAATCAGGTTCTGGCTATCAGGAGTGGGGCAAGCGCTACAAGTGGAAGCCCACATTGATTAACGGATTCGCCAATCATGGAGGCAACTATCAAGACGGTGAGAATCCGTTTACCGCAGGAACGGCCAGAATGATCGAAACAACCAAAAACAAAAAGAAACTTAGCATCGTCACATATCAGCCCAATCTCCCGGAACAAGGAAAATATGCGGTATATGTAAGCTATCAGACCGTTCCCAACAGCATAGCCGATGCTCATTATATCGTATGGCATCAAGGAGAGAAAACGGAATTCTTGGTCAATCAGCGCATGGGGGGATCAACTTGGGTATATCTTGGAACCTTTCAATTTGATGCCGGAAGTAATGAGCAGAACTGTGTCGTGTTGACCAACGAGAGCAGCCAAGGCGGCATGGTCACGGCAGATGCCGTCCGTTTTGGCGGTGGAATGGGCAACATAGAACGTGGTGGCACCGTGAGTGGTATGCCACGATGCGTAGAGGGTGCTCGCTATTATGCTCAGTGGGCTGGCATGCCATATTGCGTTTACTCAACAAGAAATGGAGAGAATGACTATGCCGACGACATCAACGTCCGTTCTTTGATGTTGAATGAACTCTGTGGCGGATCGGTCTATGCGCCTGATTCTGTGGGACGTAAAGTACCCATTGAACTTTCGCTTGCCGTGCATAGCGATGCCGGTTATAACAAGCCCGACGGCGAAGGCGTTTTTGGTTCACTCACAATATGCACGACTGGCTTTGGCAATCCTTTTCTGGCTACAGGGCTGTCGCGTGACATGTCGAAGGACTTGGCATCAGAACTGTTGGATAACGCAACGATTGACTTGCAATCCAAATACCAGACGTGGACACCCCGTGAGATGCGCGACAAAAACTATTCAGAGACACGATTGCCTGTTGTGCCTTCTGCCATTTTTGAAACATTGTCACATCAGAGTTTCAATGATATGCGCTATGGATTGGATCCTAACTTCCGATTCACGTTGGCTCGTTCTATCTATAAGACACTGTTGAAATATGTTTCAAGAAAGCATCATAAGGACTATGTTGTTACGCCCTTAACACCTAAAAACTTCAACATCACTTTTGCTGATAACAATAAAGGAGAGATACGTTTAAGCTGGACTCCCACCATCGATCCACAAGAACCGACAGCAGCTCCTACTTCATACATTCTTTACAAGGCTACTCATGGCTCAGATTTTGACAATGGCACTGTGGTTAAGGGAACGTCAGTCAACTTGCGATTAGAAGTTGGCGAACTTGTCCACTTCCGTGTGGCTGCCGTCAATAAGGGGGGACAGAGCTTCCCAACGCAAGTGCTTTCGGCTTGTTTCCAGTCAAAGGACAGCCCCACTATCTTGGTTGTCGATGGATTCCAGCGTCTGGCATCGCCAGCCGTGACAGGCTATGGCTTCGACTTGGACGAAGACCCTGGTGTGTCGTATGGCCGTACATGTGGGTTCTTAGGCCGACAGACAGTATTTAACAGAAGCCGGATCGGAATTGAAGATGAAACTGGCTTAGGATATTCGACCAACGAATTGGAGGGTCGTTTCATTGCTGGCAATGATTTCAACTATGTCCGCACGCATGCTCAGGCTATCTTTGATGTTTCCACCTGTAACATTCTGAGCTGTGCCAAAGAAGCAATAGCCGACATGCCGCTTTATCAGTATGATGTGGTCGACTTGTTACTTGGGTTAGAAAGAAACGATGGTCACAGTCTGGTGTTTTACAAGACTTTCCCGACATATTTACGACAGGCACTTAGCCAATATGCTGCGCAAGGCGGCAGAATGCTGGTTAGCGGTGCATACGTTGGCTCGGACATGAAGACAGACGAAGACCGAAGATTCCTTAACTACGTGCTAAAATGCGAACAGGCTGGAGTATATCGTGATATGGGCGAAACGGTCAAAGGCTTAGGCACTACGATGGATATATATCATCAATTGTGTGAGCAGCACTATGCCGCAACAAGTTGCGATGTGTTGATGCCTGTAGACAAAAGTGCTTTCTGCAGCATGCTCTATCCCAATGGCACAAGTGCAGCCGTGGCTTATCGAGGCAACGACTATCGCTCATTTGTCATGGGCTTCCCCCTGGAGTGCATCAAGGATGCACAAAAGCGGACATACGTCATGAAAGGACTACTTGACTTCCTACTGAAGTAGATATAATAACCTTTTTAATAATTTTAATAACTGACATTATGCACAAGATTCAAGCAAACGCTTCTGGAACGAGAAGTATTGAGGTGTCTGACGAACATCTGGAGACCATCAACAAGTACCAACTTTTCCGCGACCTGATAGACTCTACTGGCTACGTGGACGAACAGGTGCTGGAAAAACTGAAACTGAACATTCGCTCACTTTTGGAGTCACAAACTGGCAACGACAAGCAATTGTTAGACCTTTGTCTGGATGTGGTCTACAACCAGAACATGAAAGCCTACGGCTTGCAGCAACTCGTAACACTTTATATTAACTGGAAGAACCAGGGCAATGCCAACCTCGGCATGACTACCCGTGCTTTCCAGGGAACACCGTTTAACTAATTCATAAACAGGGGCATGGAGCAATCCTTGCCCCTTATCTTATTAGATGGAATACAAGCTGACAGATTTTCTGCCAACAACAAAAAAAGAACTGGAACTTCGCGGTTGGGATGATGTTGACATCGTCTTGTTTTCTGGTGACGCCTATGTTGACCATCCGTCATTCGGTGCCGCTGTCATCGGGCGGACACTTGAGGCACAAGGGTTTCGTGTCGCCATTGTCCCTCAGCCTGACTGGCATGGCGATTTTCGTGATTTCAAGAAGTTTGGACGGCCACGACTGTTTTTTGGCATTGCTCCCGGTTGCATGGACTCGATGGTCAACAAATACACAGCTGCACGACGACTGCGCTCAGAAGATGCTTATAGTCCTGATGGCCGTCACGACATGAGGCCGGAGTATCCAACCATTGTCTATTCTAAAATCCTGAAACAGCTCTATCCTGACGTGCCTGTTGTCCTTGGTGGAATTGAGGCTTCGTTGCGTCGTGTCAGCCATTATGACTATTGGCAGGACTGTTTGCGCCCCTGCATCCTTTGTGATGCGACAGCCGACCTGATCATCTATGGCATGGGCGAGAAGCCAATCACGGAACTTGCGAAAAGAATGACCGACGGCGAATCTATCAGTTCTATCCGTGACATCCCGCAGACAGTCTATCTGGCAAACGATATTGTTCCATCGCACGAAGACATTATTCTGCATAGTCATGAGGACTGCCTGCGAGACAAGCGAGCACAGGCTGAGAATATCCGTCATGTAGAAGAACAGTCGAACATGATGCATGCTCATCGCATTCTCCAGCCTCTCCGACATGCAGAACCGTCAACCAACAGGATAGCCGGAACGACCGTAGTGGTCAACCCTCCTTATCCACCCATGACCACGGCAGAACTTGATGCAAGCTACGATTTGCCATACACTCGCTTGCCGCACCCCAAATACAAGGGCAAACGCATTCCTGCCTTCGAAATGATTCGCCATTCGGTCAACATCCACCGTGGTTGTTTTGGCGGCTGTGCCTTTTGCACGATTTCCGCTCATCAAGGCAAGTTCATCGTATGCCGTTCGAAGGAAAGCATCCTAAAAGAAGTGAAACAAGTATCGCAGATGCCTGATTTCAAAGGATATATTTCCGACCTGGGTGCTCCATCGGCCAATATGTATGGCATGCATGGACGAAACATGAAAGCCTGCGAGAAGTGCAAGCGGCCCAGTTGCATCCATCCGCAAATCTGCCCGAATCTTGACACCAATCACTCAAAGCTATTGGAGATATACCGTGCGGTCGATGCCATGCCAGGCATAAAGAAGAGCTTCATCGGCAGTGGGGTCCGCTATGATTTGTTGTTACACCGAGGCAAGGACGAGGCCGCCAATCGTGCTGCTGAGGAATATACACGCGAACTGATTTGCAAGCATGTGAGCGGTCGACTGAAGGTGGCACCTGAGCATACCAGCGATCGAGTGCTTATGCTGATGCGCAAGCCATCGTTCAAGCAGTTTGAACAGTTCAAGCAAATCTTCGACCGTATCAATCGTGAGCAGAATCTTCGCCAGCAAATCATTCCGTATTTCATTTCTTCACATCCCGGTTGTCATGAAGAAGACATGGCAGAGCTGGCAGTACTGACCAAAAAGCTTGACTTTCAATTGGAGCAGGTGCAAGACTTCACCCCCACACCGCTGACTATTGCCACGGAGATGTGGTACACAGGCTACGACCCTTACACCTTGGAACCTGTCTTTTCCGCAAAATCTCCTCGTGAAAAGCAAGCTCAACGCCAATATTTCTTTTGGTACAAGCCGGAAGAACGCAGAAACATCGAACAGTCACTTCGACGTATTGGCCGACCAGACCTTATTGCTAAACTATTTGGCGGCTATCCATCAACACCCCCTTCTTATGAACATCATCGAACAAACACTCGTACCGAAGAGTCCAACCCGAAAAAGCGAGGACGGAATCGTCGTCACAAATGACTTCATTGCCGTCATCGACGGTTCTACTTCGAAAAGCAGTCATCAATATAGCAGACTCTACAGTAATGGCCGATATGCCGTGAAACTTGTCGCCAAGTACATCAGCAAGATGCCAGCCAACACGACCTGCCATCAGTTCTGTGTGGGCGTAACTCGCAACGTTGCAAAAGCAAGTACAAGCATCTTCAGTGGCCGCTGGCTAAAGGGTGGGGGAGAGTTTCCAGAACCCGTTGAGCGACTTGCTGCTTCTGCCGTGATTTTCAGCCGATTGCATCGTCAGATATGGATGGTCGGCGATTGCCTTTGCATGGTCAATGGCGAGCTCTTTGAGAATCCCAAGCCATACGAGGCTGAGCTTGCACGCATGCGTGCCGACATCATCAATCAAAGTGCCGATCGCGAAAGTTTTCTTGTTCACGACACTGCACGTGAACAGATACTCCCCACGATGATGAAGATCATGCGCGAGCAACAGAACGTCAAGTATGCTGTCATCGATGGTGCTCGCATACCCGAAGAACATGTCCGGGTGCTGACACTCGACTTTCAGCCCAAGGAAATTGTACTGGCCAGCGATGGCTATCCATTTCTTTGCCCCACACTCGAAGCCTCAGAGGCTGCACTGGCCCGTCAACTGGCCGACGACCCATTGAATGTAACATCATTCTTGGCTACGAAAGGTTGCATGAAAGGGAATAATTCGTTTGATGACCGCGCTTATATAAGATTTAATGTCTGAAATTTGGTAGAATCCGAAAAAATATTTACCTTTGCACCCGAATTAAGCAAAGGATGGTTCGGTAGCTCAGCTGGATAGAGCAACTGCCTCCCAACCGAATCACCAAGAAGATCCGCAAGAAACTGATGTTCAGTTGCTTGCGGATTTTTGCATCTATAAAACTGCATCACATTTGCACCACAAAGCCGGGTCAGTCGTTTTTTGGGGGTCAGTCGTTTTTTTTGCTCCGATCGTTTATATATAAATCAAGTTGGGTTTAAAGCCAAATCAAACTGAGATATGACTTAAATCACAACGTGATATGACTTAAAACTCAGCATGATTTGGCTTTAAACCCAGTTTGATTTGGCTTTGATTACAAAACGAGCTTTTTTCGGTCTTCATCTGAGTTGAAACGTATCCTTTTCTAATACGTATTTGATCAGAATCTGCATTATGATAAATAAAAGTTCTGAATATATAAAAGAGTCCCACGAAACATTGCGTCTCGTGGGACTCCTACCTATAAACTACTGACCGATTTTAGCCAATCTCGATCTGACGGCTTACCTTGACTTGCTGTTGCACCAGCTTTGGCAACTCAACGGTGAGCACACCGTTTTCTACTTTTGCGCTGATTTGTTCCTTCTCTACATCATCAGGCAGAATAAGTGTCTGCTCGTATCTGCTGTATGAGAATTCGCGGCGCAGATAGCGTGTCGACTTGTCTTCCTCATTCTTCTCATGCTTGCTCTCCATCTTGATGATCAGATTGCCCTCATCGTTGATGTGAACGTTGAAGTCTTCCTTCGTCATGCCTGGAGCAGCCAGCTCTACGGTGTAACCCTTGTCAGACTCTTTTACGTTGATGGCCGGTGCTGTGGCATTTGCCTTCGGCATGAAATCAGTGTTGAAGAAATCGTTGAATACTTCAGGCAGCCAAGCTGCGTTACGTCTTGTCATTTGTGTCATAATTTTGTCCTCCTAATTTATTTTAATTGGTTTTACTTTATTTTTTTTGAGCTTCTTTTTCATCGTTGCTCACTGTTAGTAATGCAACATTGATGCCAAAGCCATATTGGTAGACAAAATGACACAAACGACAGACAAAATGACAGCGGAGAAGCAATTAGTCGATGTTTCTTCCAGCTAAGCGACGGCTTCGGTAGAGCCAGGCTGAGCCAAGGCAAATCAAGAGAGAAGCACAAACGGCCAGAATGACTCCCACTGGTGTGGCTGTTTGAGAGGTCTCGGCAATCGGGAGGGATTCTGGGGCTTCTGTGGTTACAACCATACTTTCAGAGGCGGTAGACACGTTTTCTTCGGATGCCATGATTTCTTCGGAAGTTACGGTTTCTTCAGAAACCACGGTCTCTTCGGAAGCACTTTGATCCTTTTTCGAAGTGTTTTGCGCTTTCTCGATTTTCTTTTCAGCTTTCTTCTTGGTATTTTGGGCCTCCTGCTCAGCTTTTTCCTGTTCCTCAGCGTTTTGTTTTGCATTCTCTTCCCTATGTCTTGTTCTGGGCCAAGGGGCAATGTCGGGTGAATTGGATACCATAATAAAAAATTTAAAAGTGAATATTTAAGTGTATTGTATTAGGATTCCAACGAGAAAACTCGTGGTATTGCAAAGTAAACTGTAAACGACAGCACGTTGCCATCGGCGGACAAAGCAGAAGTACCATAGCGTTTCGACTGCCAGCACCAGCACTTCGCCCGTCGCAAGGCGTTCCACACTGTTTCCGTATGTCAGCAAGAAATAGTTCAGTGGTACATTGGTCAGAATATTAACGGCA
The DNA here is from genome assembly GCA_902771445.1 of uncultured Prevotellaceae bacterium. Taxonomy (GTDB): domain Bacteria; phylum Bacteroidota; class Bacteroidia; order Bacteroidales; family Bacteroidaceae; genus Prevotella. The sequence goes on along the minus strand of CACXXD010000052.1, from coordinate 17,343 downwards.
ACGGCCCCTACCAGCACGTCTGTACGCTGTTCGCCCATTAGCATCAGCAGGCCCACTTCCACAGCAATGGTGAGCAGAAGAGCCGACAGCATGAAATAGTAGTCAGGCGAGAGCGGTAAACTGTGCGCCAGCATATAGCCCGGCATCAATACCGCAGCCAGTAATCCAAACGAAAGACCTTCGCGGTGAGGCAGCAGCCGATTGGCAAGATGCAGCGTCATTGGCATCGTGAAATTAAGGGCCAGTATACCTAACACTACGGGCAGGAGCGACACTCGGTCAACACTTCCGAGCATCATGCAGGTTGCCACAACACCTAAACAGGCCACAAGGGCATGGCTGATGCCACACCAGCGTGCAAGCCATCCGCCACAAGCCTTACCCGTCATCGCCGTGACTGCTAATAAAAATAGGACGGATGATGATTTCTCTAACCCCAAGGAAAAAACTTCGCCCACAAATGACCTCAACAGGACAACGGTGAGGATGGCAAACAGCCCCAAAACAATAAACATTAGGGATTTCGGAGAAAGACTGACAGGATCCCTCCTTACAGGAGGTGTTACGAGAGAACCTGACGGCACAGCATGGGAGGCGATTGCCCCCAAAGTGCTGACAAGCAGCAACATCGTTGCCAACAACCACCAGGAGGCATAAAGCACACTGACTGTCAGCCCCAAAACTCCCGATGAAACGAAAATACCGAGACTTCTCATGTCATTGCCACACGTAATAGCTGTCAACTTGCCGCCCCAGACATGGAAGACGGAATTTCCCATGCCCAGTAGGCATACGGACAACAACAATAAATCCGTGTGCCATTGAAAAGCCACTATCTGCACGGCAACAGCCGCAGAGAGCAGTCCCATAGCAGGGAGCAGTCCCCCATGCAGGTTGTGGTCTATCCACCAACCAGTCAGCGGCTGGGTCATAAAAGCCAGAACATTATAGACAAGAAACAGAATCGGAAGGTCGGATGCATTGACATTTCCAACCATCAGATACAAAGCACACACACAAAGGCCGTCCACTAGGAAGTGGAGCACAGTAGCAATGCCGATTGTCCATTTTGTGCAGTTACTCATCGCAAGCCTTTGGTCGTTTTGCCTGCAAATATAATCAAAAAGATTTAGAATTATATCATTTTTGAACATTTTTAATGCAATTATAGTAGGGGGGCAATAGATAGCCGTAGGCTGCCGTCAACTGGTGGGCAGCAAGTCGCTGATTGCCTTGTTGCGTCGTGAGGGATATACAGTTTCTCCTGTAAGTAAAAAGCAAGTATTATCTGCCCACAAGTAAACTTCCCTCTCGCCTTAGGTACTTCTCCCCTACCCTTCTGGAACAGTATTGATAGCCTGAAGGATGCGTACTGCTTCTTCAACTGTTGGCACATTGCTGATAACCATGCTGCGCTTGCCCTTCTGTTCGCGCAAGTTGCAACGGCGAACGTTCTGGCCGATATAGTCGATTATGCGGCCAAACACCGCGCTCTGGTAGAAAGGACTGCGGTCGTTGCTGACGAAGAACATGAACATGCTGCCCTGTTTCAGCAATATTTTCTCACAGCCAAGCAAAATACCCAGTCGGCGCAAGCGTACCACTTGCAACAGCTCTTCGGCCACATGGGGAATAGCGCCGAAACGGTCTTTCAGACGCACACGATAGGCCTCCAACTCTTGGTCGTCGCGAACGTGGTCAAGCTCTCGATAGAGCAACATGCGCTCTGAGTCGCTTGGCACATACTGGTCGGGGAAGTACATTTCAAGATCGGACTCCAGCGTGCAATCGGCTACCCACTGAACATTGAGCATGGGCGATTGAACATGGTTGGCAGCTGCCCCCGTCTGCGATGATGGCTGGTCAACTATATCGTTGATGTCCTCTTCGTTTCTCAACTCAGCCATAGCCTCGTTCAGAATCTTCTGATAGGTCTCATAGCCCAGGTCTGAGATAAATCCGCTTTGCTCAGCTCCCAGCAGATTGCCAGCACCACGGATGTCGAGGTCTTGCATGGCAATGTTGATGCCCGAACCCAGTCCGCTGAAGTTCTCGAGGGCTTCGAGACGACGACGCGAGTCGGGAGGCAGCGCCGAAAGTGGCGGAGCCAACAGGTAGCAGAATGCCTTGCGATTGCCACGTCCCACACGACCACGCATCTGGTGAAGGTCGGAAAGGCCAAAGTTATGGGCACCATTAATGATGATGGTGTTGGCATTGGGTATGTCGATGCCGTTTTCAACAATCGTGGTTGACAACAGCACGTCGTAGTCGTAGTTAGAGAAATCGAGCACGATCTTCTCAAGCTCTTCGGGCTTCATCTGTCCGTGTCCGATGGCCACACGGGCATCGGGAATGTATTTCTTGATGAGTTCCGACAAATGGATAAGTTCACTGATACGATTGTTGACGAAGTAGACCTGTCCGTTGCGAGACATCTCGAAGTTGATGGCATCGACGATAATCTCAGGCGAGAAGGTGTGAATTTCAGTCTGAATGGGATAGCGGTTGGGGGGTGGTGTCTGAATGACGCTCAGGTCGCGTGCTCCAAGCAGCGAGAACTGCAACGTGCGCGGTATGGGAGTGGCCGACATCGTGAGCGTGTCGACGTTTGTCTTCATCTGGCGCAACTTCTCTTTGGCCGATACGCCAAACTTCTGTTCCTCGTCGATGATGAGCAATCCCAGATCGTGGAATTTCACATTCTTGCCAATGAGCTTCTGCGTTCCGATGAGGATATCAATCTTTCCTGCCTCCAAGTCCTTCAGCAAGGCGGTTGTCTGTTTGGTGGTGCGTGCACGAGTAAGATAGTCTACACGTACAGGCATGTCCTTCAGTCGCCCGCTGAAAGTGCGGAAGTGCTGATAGGCCAGCACGGTGGTAGGCACAAGCACCGCTACTTGCTTGCCGTCGACGGCAGCCTTGAAAGCTGCACGCACGGCAACCTCAGTCTTGCCAAAGCCTACGTCGCCGCAGACCAGACGATCCATAGGGCGAGCCGTCTCCATATCGGCCTTCACATCTTGCGTGGCCTTCAGCTGGTCGGGTGTATCTTCGTAGAGGAATGAAGCCTCAAGCTCGTGCTGCATATAGGTGTCGTGGCTGAAGGCGAAGCCACGCTGTGTACGTCGCTTGGAATAGAGACGGATGAGGTCGCGGGCAATGTCCTTGATGTGCTTCTTGGTGCGCTCCTTCAGTCGCTCCCACTGACCAGTTCCGAGGAATGACATGCGCGGGGGCTGTCCATTATCCTGCGCCTTATATTTCGACACCTTGTAGAGCGAGTGGATGGACACGTAGATGCTGTCGCCATGCTGATACTGTATTTTAATCATCTCCTGATAGGCCTGTTCGCCCGTAGCGGTGGTGATGGGCATGCGGACAAGGCCCATGAACTTGCCAATGCCATGATCCACATGGACGACATAGTCGCCTATCTCGAACTGCTGTATCTCCTTCAGCGTGAGGGCCACCTTGCCACTGCGGGCCTTGTCGCTCTTCAGATTGTATTTGTGGAATCGGTCGAAAATCTGATGATCGGTGAAGAAGCATGCCCGGAGGTCATCATCTACAAAGCCTTCGTGCAGCGTATGGTCGACGGGAGTGAAGACATCGTGCAAGATTTCTTTCAGGCGCTCCAGCTGTTTCTGACTGTCGGCCAGCATGTAAATGTCGTAGCCTTGCAGCTGATAGTCTTCAAGTGTCTTGGTGAGCAATTCAAAGTTCTTGTGGAACAAGGGTTGCGGATTCGTGTGAAACAGGATGCTGGCAGACGACTGAGCAGCATTGTCGCCGCGCACACTACCCGACAGCTCTACCCTGCGGAATGGTTCGCTATCAGCAATAAACTGCGAACTGGCAATGATTTGCAACTCACGGCGCATTTCGCGCTCTATCTCGCTGCGCTCCAACTCTGTGGCACCTTCCAGTCGCTCGGTCATTGCCTGCGAAGAGAAGCCTTCTTTATAGGTATTCTCTATCATGTCGCACGCATACCTATAATTATGGAACACCAGCACGGCATCGGCAGGAAGAAACTTCAGCAGCGACTCTTTCTCTTCGACAGACGACATCTCTGGCACAATTTCGATGCGTGAACAGCGCTCACGCGAAAGCTGATCCTCGACTTCAAACGTGCGGATGGAGTCGATCTCGTCACCAAAGAAGTCTATGCGAAAGGGATATTCGTGACTGAAAGAGAAGACATCGAGAATGCTGCCACGAAGAGCAAACTGGCCAGGCTCATAGACGTAGTCGACCTCCTTGAAGCCAAGCTCGCGCAACTGGCGCGTTATGTCGCTCACGTCGACGGTCTGATTCTGTTCCAAAGAAAGCATGTGACTGCCAAGACTTTTCCGCGTGACCACTTTTTCTGCCAAAGCCTCAGGGTGAGTGACCACATAGAGCGGCTTGCCTTCACTCAGTTTGCTGAGCACTTCAGTACGAAGAATCTCACTGGCAGGGTCCTTCTGGGCATACTTGATGGCACGGCGATAGGATGATGGGAAATAGAGCACAGCATCCTCGCGCAACATCTGCGTAAGGTCATGATAGAAATAGCCCGAAGACTCATCATCGTTCATGACAAAAAGCATTGTCCGTGGATACTTCGTGGCAATACTCGCGAAGAGCAATGGGACACTCGAAGCCTTCAGGCCATCGAGAACAATGGTCTGAGGATTCTTTTTCCGCAATGTTTCAATGAATGCCTTTGTCTGCGACAAACAGGCATAAGAAGTCAGCAGCTCTTGAATCTTCATGGTTCAAGACTGCAACTGCTGTAAGCGGGCAATATACTTGCCGATAATGTCGAACTCGATGTTGACCACTGATCCAACCTGAATATCGCAGAAATTGGTATGTTCGAAGGTGTAGGGAATGATGGCCACCTGGAACGTGTCGCGTGTGGGGCGACATACGGTGAGCGACACTCCGTTGACCGTGACCGACCCTTTGTCGACGGTGAAATAGCCATGACGCGCCATTTCTGAATCGAAAGGATATTGGAACGTGAAATAGGTAGAGCCGTCGGCATCTTGCATATCAACACATGTGGCCGTCTGGTCGACGTGTCCCTGAACGATGTGACCGTCGAGACGACCGTTCATGAGCATGGAGCGCTCTACGTTTACCTTGTCGCCAACCTTGAGCAAGCCAAGGTTCGAGCGGTCGAGTGTCTCCTTCATGGCCGTGACGGTGTAGGTACCGTTGCGACTGGCCTCCGAAGTGCCATCGGCTGTAGGAGGGACAATGGAAACTACGGTCAGGCATACGCCATTGTGAGCAACGCTCTGATCAATGGACAACTCGCTGACAAATGAACAAGTAAGAGTGAAATCGATATTCTCTCGGTCTTTACGGATGGCCACAACAGTGGCAAACTCTTCTATGATGCCAGAAAACATAATCAAAATGGGCTGTTTAAAAGAAAAAAGAAATGGGGACGCACAGGTGATGTGATGAAAACTCCTTTATCACAGGTTGTGGGTGCTCTCCGCCTTTGTAATCCATCGGCAAACGAATGCTTTGTCCGACCGCTCGCAAGCGAGACTCGTTTTTGCCGGAGCTAATGGCCCGCCATTGGCAAGAGAAGACGGCCCGGTTTTCAAACGTTAATTGATGAGTATCCCGATCGAACCAGCACGCCCCCAATATTTTGAGTTGCAAAAATAAGAATTTATATTGAAGAAGGAAAACAGACGAGCAAAAAAAATGTTAATCGCTCGTTTTTCTGTCCTCTTCTCCTTCATTTCTATGCGTGTCTCGATAAGTCGAAGGCAGCATTCCCGTCTTTACCTTGAAATGCCGATTGAAGGTGGCCGTATTGCCAAAGCCACACTTAAAGGCTATCTCGGCAATGCTGTCGTTGGTGGTGTCGAGCAGCACAAAGGCTTTCTTCAGACGGAATTCATTGACGTATTCACGAGGCGACATGCCCAGGCTTTGCTGCATCTTGCGGGCAAAGTCGTCTTCAGACATCTCTGAGGCGAGGACAAACTCGTCGACTGAGAACATGGGGTTGGCATAGTGGATGTCAAGATACTCATTGACAAACAAGATGAAATCGTCCGACTCCATGTCTTGGCCAGAATCGCGGGGACCTTCGCGCAGCAAGCGAATCTTCTCGGCTTGGGCCAACCGTCGCTGATGCCAGAACATCAGCCAAATGCCCAGCAATGCAATGATGGCCATGTAGAGCCATACCGCATGTTTGGAGAGAAGGAAATAGGGAGGCACATCCAGTTCAATCTGACGCATGTCGTACTTGTCGGGCGACTCCAGCAGGAAGGCCTTGACCATAAAGGTGTAGTGGCCCGTTGGCAGATTGGAGTAGGATGCCGTGCGCAGACGATCGGCATTATACCAAGTGTAGTCATAGCCTTCAAGCTTATACTGATAATGTACGCGATGCTGCAACTGATAGTTGAGCGAAGCAAAGCGGAAGGTGATGAGCGCATCGTGGCTGGGCAGCTCAATAGAACGGGCTTCGGGTACGTAGACATCGAAGTTGTCGTTGAGACGCGGACTCTGAAGTTCATCATTCAACCAGAAATCTGTGATACGCAGCTTCAGCACATTACCTGTGGCAGTAACCAACTTTGCACGGTCTACGACATAATATCCATTGACTGTTCCAAAGATAATTTTTCCGTCGGGCAGACAGACGGCTGCACCCTCAGAACACCAGGTTTCGTCCACGCCATCAAGTTCGGAGAAGGTTGTGAAAATCTCTTTATTTACATCATAAGAGCAAATGACATGGTCGGTAGCGAACCATACGTTGCCCCTGGTGTCGAAGGTAATGCTTCGAATTTCCTCGCTGGGCAGACCGTCTTTGGAACCAAAGTTCTCGAAGAGCCATCGACCGTCGCTGTCCTTGCCTATCGTATGGGCCAGACCGCCGCCGTTAGTGCCAACCCACATGCTGCCGTGACGATCCTTGGCCAGACAGACAACATCGTTCGACATGAGAATATGGTCTGGATCTTGTTCAGAAGGCTTCAGCGGCATAATCGACAGTTTCTTGTCCTTATACGACATGATAAGAATACCGTCGGTTGTGCCTGCCCACACATTGCCGTCATTGTCGAGTGCCACAGTACGCACCTTCTTATGAGAACTCATGGGATACTTGTGCATGTTGTTCTTATAGTTGTAGAACACCGGCTGCCCGTTCTTGCTCTTTGTCATCAGGTTGACGCCACCGCCATAGGTGGCAATCCACAGGTTGCCCAGACTGTCTTCAACGCAGCCGTAGGCACGGTCATCGCTCAGCGACCACTCGTTGTCGCTGTGACGATACTGAGTGATATTGAATCCTGTTCCGTTATTCTGCGGCGTAAACTTGTAAACGCCGTCACCTTTGGAACAAAGCCAGTAGTTACCTGCTTTGTCGATGCTGATGCCATAGACACGGCCCAACGGCTTGCCCGTAGCATCTTTTGAAATCACATTGAAGTCTTGGTTGCCACGTTTTAAAAAAAGCTTACCGTTCTTATTGGCAAAGACCAGTTGCTGGCGCTTTTCATCGTAGACCAGCGCACGAATCTCGTTTTCGGGCGAAGGTCCTTCATCTGGATTTAACTGAAATCGGTCGATAGTCTTCTTCAGAATCTCAAGTTTCTCCAAGCCGCGGCGGCTCGTCGACTCCCAGATGACTCCCTCGTTCAACTCAAGGGCTGAGTTGACCGTATTTGAAAGGTTCCAAGGGTTCGTCGGGTCATTATGGAAATACTCCACTTCGTCGTTCTCCCTGTTATAATAGCCGTAGCCGCCACGGTTCATGCGCATCCAGACCGTGCCGTTGATTTCATGGAATACTGCGCCATGTCCGTCGTAGTCAGGCACAGTGACAATCTGTGTGTAGTACTTCTCCTCTGCTGAGTTGGGCGTCATTCTGCACACACCCTCTCTGCGGTCAGAGAACCACACGATGCCATGACTGTCGACAAACAAGCTCGTAATAGGATGCTTGCCTTCTGCCCTGATTACCTTTGGCTCCTGGCCGTATGAGAAAGACAAAATCTTGCCGCTGAATGTTCCTACATAGATGTTATAGCCATTGGAGAACAAACGCGTGACTTCCTCGTCAAGGAAAAGGCCCTTGCGCTCAACCGTCAGATTGGAGATGTCCATCCGGTGCACACCTTTGTTGGTGCCGAGCCAGATGTCATTCTGATAACCCTCTGCCATCGAGGTAACCTTCAGGTCGCCTGTCGTAATCAGCTGAGTTTCAACCTTGTCTTTGCTCATGCGCATCTTGTAGAGGCCTATTTCCTCGATGTTCACCAGCACGTCGCCCGAACTGGTCACGACAAGGGGATTGTTGGTGAAGAAGACATCGCTACCGTTGATTCCTTCGAAAGGATTGACAATCTTGTCGATAGAACGTTTGAGCACAAACACTCGGCCATCGTACATGCGCATCCATACGTTCTGCTCGTTGTCGATGGCAAGACTCATGATTCGGTTGTGCAGATTGGGTATGTGGCTGCCTGCCCCTGTCTGGTAGTTATAGAAGTGGTAGCCATCGAAACGCGAAAGTCCGTTCCATGTGGCCAGCCAGATGTAGCCGTAGTCATCCTGGGATATATAAGAGATGGCATTCGAAGTCAAGCCGTTTTCGGTAGAATAATGCGACAATTTAGCCTGAAATTGTTGCGCACTCACCACCTCTGGAAGTGCCAGAAGCGAGAAAGCCAATACCAGTGTTTTAAAGTAGTTATGTATCATGGATTATGCAATGTTCGTATTTCAGCGTAAAATTACACATAATTTGTGAGACTGCAAGGCATTTAATAAAAATTAATACAGAATCGATGCCTCTTACGCATATTTTTCGCACAAATCAACAAGCATTTAGCAAGATATTCGCATTCATCAAAGAAAAAGTCCCACCTCTTGATGCCCTCAGGCAACAGGAGGTGAGACCGTCGTAACAAGCAGGGCTAACAACTATCAGCCTTCCACCTGCTCTATTATTTTTCCACCCACTTCGAGTGCTTCCATATTGAGAGGAATCATTGAATGGTGGCGTTCGGGCAATGTCTTGAAGAGTGCCTTCTCCACTCCGCCAAAGCCAACGACCGGTGCAACCTTCAGCAGTCCGCCAAGCACAATCATGTTGAACACCTTGCCGTTCTTCATCTCTGCAGCCTTGTCCATTGCATCAATCTTATAGACGGTGATGTCTTTGCGCGTAGGCGGATTGATGATGCCATAGCTGTCGTAGATGAGTATGCCTCCGGGCTTCAGCTTCGGTTCAAACTTCTCCAGCGAAGGCTGGTTGAGCACCACGGCAATGTCATACTTACTGAGAATAGGTGAAGAGATACGCTCGTCACTGACGATAACCGTCACGTTGGCCGTACCTCCGCGCTGCTCAGGACCATAGGCTGGCATCCAAGTGACTTCCTTGTCCTCCATCAGTCCCGAATAGGCAAGTATCTTACCCATAGAGAGTACACCTTGACCTCCAAAACCTGAAATTATGATTTCCTTTTTCATTTGTCTGTCGTATCTTTTAAGTCACCTTTGGGATAGAAGGGGAACATGTTCTCCTTCATCCATTCATTTGCTTTAGCAGGGCTAAGCTTCCACCCACTGTTACAAGTCGATACAAACTCAACCAGTGAGCTGCCCTTTCCGTCCATCGAAGCCTGGAAAGCCTTCTTCAGGGCCTTCTTTGCCTTGTTGATAGAGGCTACCGACTCAACCGACTGGCGCGTCACATAGCATGTGCCTTCCAGCTGGGCTGCAATGTCGGCAATCTTCAGTGGATAGCCATGTATCTCAGGGTCACGACCGTAAGGACAGGTAGAAGTCTTCTGCCCAATCAGTGTGGTGGGAGCCATCTGTCCACCCGTCATTCCGTAGATGGCGTTGTTCACGAAGACAATCACGATATTCTCTCCACGGTTCAGAGCGTGAATGGTCTCACAGGTTCCGATACAGGCCAGGTCGCCGTCACCTTGATAGGTGAACACCAGACGGTCGGGCCAGCAGCGCTTGATGCCCGTAGCCAGTGCGGGAGCACGTCCGTGGGCAGCCTCCTGCCAGTCAATGTCAATATAGTTATAGGCAAACACGGCACAGCCCACGGGACTGACACCTACGGCCTTGTCTTCCAAGCCCATTTCCTCGATGACTTCGGCAATGAGCTTGTGTACTACGCCATGCGAACAGCCAGGACAGTAGTGCATGTTATTGTCATTCAGAAGTGTTGGCTTCTTGCAGACGATATTCTCGGGTTGAACGATTTGATTTCTATCCATAGCCTTACATCAATTTAGTTTTCAGTGCTTCTACAATCTCTTCGGGGTCAGGAACGATACCGCCCAAACGGCCAAACTGCTCAACTGGCACTGCGCCATTGACAGCCAGACGGACATCCTGCACCATCTGTCCGGCATTGATCTCTGCTACCAAGATGCCTTTCTTGCCCTTGGCCAGTGCGGCAATCTCCTTCGTCGGGAAGGGCCACAGGGTGATAGGACGGAACAAGCCCACCTTCACGCCTTCGGCACGTGCCAGCTCGACAGACTTTTCGGCGATACGGGCTGCTGAGCCGAATGCCACGATGACATACTCTGCATCGTCGCACAGCTGTTGCTCATAGCGCACTTCGTTCTCCTGTATCTTGCGATACTTCTCCTGAAGGGCCAGGTTGCGTGCTTCCATAGCCTCAGGCTTCAGCTCCAGCGACGTGATGACCACGCGGTCGCGGTTCTTTGGCTTGCCGGTTGAGGCCCACGGACACTGCTTGATCACTTCTTCGTCGGTACGACGGGGCTTGAACGGCGGCAGCACCACCTTTTCCATCATCTGGCCGATGACACCATCGCTCAGAATCATGGCTGGGTTGCGATACTTGAAGGCCAGTTCGAAAGCCAGGTCAACGAAGTCGGCCATCTCCTGCACAGAGTTGGGAGCCAGCACAATGACGTTGTAGTCGCCATTGCCGCCGCCACGTGTGGCCTGGAAATAGTCGCCCTGCGAAGGCTGGATGGTACCCAGACCGGGACCGCCGCGCTGTACGTTGACAAACACGCCCGGCACCTCGGCGCCGGCCATGTAGGTGATGCCTTCCTGCATCAATGCAATGCCCGGCGAGCTCGACGAGGTCATGGCACGCTTGCCGGCACCGGCAGCACCATATACCATATAGATACTGGCCAGCTCGCTCTCTGCCTGCACCACCTGCATGCCAGTGGTCTCCCAGGGCTTCAGCTCTGCCAGTGTCTCAATCACTTCACTCTGCGGAGTAATGGGATAGCCGAAATAGCCGTCGCATCCGCAACGAATAGCAGCATGGGCGATAGCCTCATTGCCTTTCATCAACACAACTTCTCTTTCTTCTGCCATAGTTTACTCCTCCATCTTTTTACGATACACGGTGATGCATCCGTCGGGACAGACAATGCCACACGAGGCACAGCCCACACAGGACTCCTCGTTGACTGCCTCCACGTAGGGATAGCCGTGCAGATTCACTTTGTTGGCCAGGGCGATAACTTTCTGCGGACAGGCAATGATGCACAACTGACATCCTTTGCATCGCTCAGTATCCACCACAATGGCACCTTTCAACTTTGCCATATCGTATCTGTTTAATGCATTAAGTCTTAAATTCGGAGTGCAAAGTTACAAATTAGTAGTCAAAGCGCAAAAGAAAAATTGCGTTTTTCTTTCTTTGTAGTGATTAAACAACAACTTTTTTATATACTTTAAGAGGGCAGACACCGTTTTTATTGTCAATGCCTGCCCTCATTTAATAGTCAACAGATTACTTCGCGCTGTAAATCTTGCTCAGCACCACAGGCCCCATCATGCCAGAGCGAAGCAATGGTGTGTCTTTCTCAAAGAACTTGAATGAGACAATTGCTTTACGCTTAGTGGGGCGCGGCAGTCCCTGACTGAGCCATGCGGGCACTTTCTTCATGGCTCGTCCGATAGCTGGTGAATTGGGTGCAGCGCCAAAGGCGACCGGCTCAGACCACTCCACGTCGTCAGGCTCCTGCTCGTCGCCCACCATACGGTTCACCCAGAGGTTTGTTACGTCTATTTCCAATGTGTTGTCGCCTTCATGAAGTGCTTCCGTGACATCGGCAGTAAAGGGAGCATGCCACAGCGTACCGCACGGCTGCCCATTCACACGTACCACGGCCAGATTCTTCACTTCGCCCAAGTCGAGCACAAAGCGACAGTGGCGGTCCAGTTTCTTCAGATACAGTTGCTGCGAATAGCAGGCTGTGCCGGAGAAGTATTTGATGTCGCAGTCTGCAGATTCATCCCAAGGCGTCAGCGATGTCCATTTCACCACCTTCTCCATTCCCGCTGACGCGCCTACCCGTAGCCTTTCATCGAACCTGACCGTCCAAGTACCATCCACGGGTATGGTGTCGGTGATGCCGCCTGAGAATGACTCTTTCGCCGAACAAGTCTCGGCAGTTGCTTTCCTGAACACTAAGAACACAGCCTGTTGCGCAGTCAGATTCAACTCTACATGCGTCTTGCCGTCAGCCATTCTCCATACTTCGGCTTCCGAAATGCTGCCTGTTTCGGGATTCCACAACTCCGGCAGCCTGCCGTACCCACTCACGGTCAGGATGGGCATGATGGTGCTGTCCTTAGTGTTGGCAATGAAATAGATGTCGGTCTCACCATCACGACGGTGTATCCACTGAATCTCCTTTATGTCAGATGTCAGCGACGGCTCATGCTGCTTGTAGTCGTCCACATAGCCACCGCGTTGCAACAGTGTCTGGCATCGGCTGAAATAGGAGAACAGGGGCCTGGCTCCGTCTTTCCACCACGTCTGTCCGGGTGTCCACCATGTACCCCACTTACCGAATGTCATGCCCGGTTTGGCATTGGGCCAAGGGTTCTGGGCTGCGGCATGGAGCATCAGACGGTTGATGCCTAAGCAGAAGGCCCTGTCGGCGGTGGTTTTCAGTGCTGCGGGGTCGTCCTTCCAGGCATGTAGCGGCCAGCAGGTGAACCCCTCGGCATAGACCTGTTGGCGACCGGAAGAGCGTGCCGCATTGACCACACGTGGCACGTCCTTCCATCCCCAGTTGTCGGGCTTGGCCCAAAACTCAGCACAGATAGTGGCCTCTGCGCTCAGCTGGCGCACAATCTTGTGGGTGTTGATTGGATTAAAAGGCTTTGAAGCCCCCGTGCCGTAGGGTTGCACCATCAGTTGCAGACCGTGCTCGCTGGCCAGCTGGCTCATGTAGCCGTAGTAGTTCTCGGCAAAGAGGTCGGTGACAGTTTCCTGCCAGTCGCGCTTCATCTTCTGCGTCGCCTCCTTACTGCCAATGGTCACTCCTGCCAACGCAGGCAGCCACGGCAGGATGTCATATCCACGCCGCCGCATGAACTCCTCGGGCATCAGCCGCGTCCATTCCTGACCGCCGGCCTCGTAGCTGTCAATCTCCAGACGTTGGAAGGTGCGGCCCGTCTCACTGCCACTCAGGGCAATAATTTGTGCCGGGTAGGCATCCCAGAAACGACGGACTGCATCGCGGCTCATCTTGTCACACTCCAGCCCCACACCGCCGGCAGGGGCTGTTGCTGCGTTGGTGCGCCCGTTGGTGGTGTGGCCAAAGCGGTAGAGCGTTCCGTTTTTCCTTTTGAAGGCCCTCAGCGGGAAGTCTGAGGGGTTGAACACGCGGATGTTTTCCAGCCTGACAATGCTGTCGTCGGGTACATAGACGACAGCGATGTCTTCGTAGTAATTCCATTGCGGGTCAATGGCAGGCTGCTTCGGCAGAGCCGTCCCCTTGCCCGTGCTCCACACCAGTTTCTGCATGGAATACTCTGGAGACACTGTCGGGTATGCACTCGACGACCAGCCGGGACAATTGTGTGTGCCAAACGTTAGACCTAAACGGCTACATTCGCTGATGGCATATTGCATGAGGCTGCACCAGTTGTCGGTGCCGATGGCATTGGCCGTGTCGCTGACGGCCACCTGCATGGGGCCACCCACCAAGAACTGCTGCACACCACCGATGCCTGCTGCTGCGTAGGCTTCAAGGTCGGCTGTGATACCTTCTTTCGATACCAGTCCGTCCATCCATTGCCATATCATGATGGGCTTGGCCTCGTCCGTAGGATTTCGGAACATGTCTTCCAGCTTGCCCTGAGCGGCTGTATGCAGTCCGTAGATGGCGACAAGCAGGAGGAGAATAAGGCATCTCTTCATTGTACAAGCATTTTCTTTCCGTTAGTTGCCGTCAGGCACGTTGCTGCTAAAAACAGTATTCTTTTCATCGTTACTTAGCGGACTAATTTACGCCAAATGAACACCGTGTTCTGGCCGTACATATATTTATAACTGACGTCAGGAATGATGTTGGTCACCAGTCGCAATCCCAGATGCGGATAGTCGGCCTCGCCGATATGGGCATCGGCCATCTTTCCGGCTTTCATCGGGTCGAAGGGCTTTCCGGCATCTTTCAGTGTGACAAACGTACCGTCGTCATTGATCTGGATATGCACGTCGAACGTGCGCTGCGTCACGCGACCTTCCGAGTGTTTTGCAATATTGGTCATCAGCTCTTCGCAACACAGGTTCACCTCGAATATAGTTTCCTTGGGAATAGATGCAGACTTGAGGAAATTGTCAATGTCGGTGAGTGCTGCATAGACATCGGCATCGTCGTAACGCACCGAACGGTCGAAGGTGAAGCCTTCGGCGGCATTGGGAATCATGGTCACGGGCGAAATGGGTACTGCACTCATACGGCTGCGCATATATGTATAGGCCAGCTGCAACACCAGCACAAGCGTGCAGCCCAGAGCGAAGCCCCACCAAAGCTCTATGCCGTCAAACTGAGCCACGGCCCACACACAGAACACCATCACCACCGTCTGGGCAGTTGCCGTAACAACGCTGGTCTTATCGTAGCCCAGCAGCTGATAGTTGCTCAGCAGAATCTGGGTCACGGCAAACGGCACCATCATTAGTGCAAAGATACGGAGCACTCTGATCAGCTCGGCTCCCAGTTCGGTGCCACTCTCCACACCGAAGAGCATTCCCACCAGTCCGGGGATGTACATGAGCACGATAACGATGGCTACCAATTTACCGATGCCTCGCAAGGCCTGTTTGACCAGGATGTCCAGTCCGCGCAAATCGTGTTCGCCCACCAGAACACCTCCGATAGCAAAAAGCGACTCGATGACACCATCGATGAACACATAGGAAAGGAGCAGCATCTGCAGGCAGACCGACCAGATGAACAAGCCGTCGGTGCCAAGACTCTTCATCACGATGTCGTTCAGCAGCATGATGGTCACGGCCATCAGCGAGTTGCTCAGGGTGATTGGAGCGCCCTCCTTCACATTGCTACAGAAGATGCCAAAGATTTTCTTGCCGGGCCACTTCAGCCGATAGGAGCTGCGAGGCTGGCGCAGATAGTTGGCCAGAATGAGAATGTTGACGGTGAACATGCTGAGTGACCCCAAGGCTGCACCTTCGATGCCAAACCCCAGCACGGCTATGAGCAGCACGTCGGCCAGGCCGTTGGCCAGCGCACCCGCCACAACGGCCAGTGTCACCATGCGCGGACGACCGTCGGTGGCCACAAACAGGCACATGCCATAGGACAGCATCTGCAGCCATCCGCCCATTGCGTATGTGTGAATATAATCGTAGGCCATAGGATTCAGCTCAGGCTCTTCCGAAAGGAAGTCTACAATCTGATGGCTGAACAGGCAGATGCCTAACGACACGGAGAGTCCCAGCGTCATCACCGTCACGATGGTTGAAGTGAACGTATGGGCAACCTTTTCCATGTCATGACTGCCAATTGCCCGGGCGCACATGGCATTGGCACCGAAGCAAATCAAGAATGCCATGCAGTTGAGCACCTCGACAAGAGGCAACACCAGGTTGATGGCCGATACAGCATCAGGTCCTACCACATGACCAACAATCATGGAGTCGGCTGTATGGGCCAACTGCGAGGCGGCTGCCGTCAGCACAGCAGCCATCACGAAGTTTGTAAGCGCCCTTGACACTATAAATGAATTTCTCACTTGTGAATAATTTCTTATTAAATTAAAACTTCCTTTGTTTATACTTAACAAGCTGTTATTAAGGATTATACATATCCTTGCAGTAGAAGGACATGATGTCGTCGAGCATGCGTTTGGCTTCTACTGCCGGACTGTCGGGGTCAAGCTCTATGGCCTTGATGTAGCAGTTGATAGCCTCCGACCAACGCGACTCTTTCCTGTAGGCATTGCCTTGCTGATAATACTCTTCAGCCGTCATCTCACCTTATTATAATATATAATTCATTTATTCAAGTCTCGCATCGTTAAATCGTAAATACATAAGTACTTGTGAAAGTTGAATCTATTTATAATATTCTTTCTTGCCTGCGGCCAGCGTGTTCTTCATGAGCGAACAGATGGTCATAGGCCCTACCCCACCCGGCACAGGGGTGATGAACGAGCACTTGGGAGCCACCTCGTCGAACTTCACATCGCCATTCAGGCGGAAGCCGCTCTTGCGGGTTGCGTCAGGCACGCGGGTTGTGCCTACGTCGATGATCACGACTCCTTCCTTCACCATGTCGGCTGTCACGAAGTCTGGCTTGCCTATTGCCGCAATGATGATGTCGGCCTCGCGACATTCTTGCTTCAGTGTCTTCGAGCGCGAGTGGCACACGGTGACGGTCGAGTCGCCATACTGCTTCTGCATCATGAGCTGCGCCATAGGCTTGCCCACGATATTCGAACGACCGAGAACGACACATTTCTTGCCCGATGTCTCTATGCCGTAGCGTTGCAGCAAGGTGATGATGCCGAGGGGGGTAGCCGAAATGAAGCAGGGCAGGCCAATGGCCATGCGCCCCACATTGATGGGATGGAACCCGTCCACGTCCTTGCGATAGTCGATGGCCTCGATAATCTTCTGTTCATCAATGTGCTTGGGCAGGGGCAGCTGAACGATGAAGCCGTCTACATCGCTGTCGTTATTCAGGCGCGACACGCATGACAGGAGTTCTTCTTCTGTCACGTCGTCCTCATATCGGATGAGGGTCGACTTGAATCCGCATGCCTCACAGGCAAGCACCTTGTTCTTCACGTATGTCTCCGACCCGCCGTCGTGTCCTACAAGCACTGCGGCCAGATGGGGCTGCTTGCCTCCACGAGCCATGATCTCTTTCACTTCTTCGGCAATTTCGGCCTTGATGGCTGCTGCCGTTGCTTTTCCGTCAATCAGTTGCATATTTTTTCTGCGTTACTAAAGAAATATAGTGAAGGCAAAAGTACAAATTTATTACGAAATAAACAAATTTTCCATAGATTTCTTAAATCTTGACG
>CACXXD010000051.1 GCA_902771445.1 uncultured Prevotellaceae bacterium | reverse complement strand
ACCCACGAAATGCACGACATCCCCGATGATACCTCGTTCCTCGAAATGCTCGACATCCTGAACGAGGAGCTTATCAACGAAGGCAAGGAGCCTTTCGTGTTCGACCACGACTGCCGCGAGGGCATCTGCGGCATGTGCTCGCTCTACATCAACGGTACGCCTCACGGCAAGACGGAGCGCGGTGCAACCACCTGTCAGCTCTACATGCGTCGCTTCAACGACGGCGACGTGATCACCGTGGAGCCTTGGCGCTCGGCTGCCTTCCCCGTGATCAAGGACTGCATGGTAGACCGTAATGCCTTCGACAAGATCATCCAGGCTGGCGGCTATACTACCATCCGCACCGGACAGGCTCAGGATGCCAATGCTATCCTGATTCCCAAGGAGGATGCCGACGAGGCTATGGACTGCGCATCATGCATCGGCTGTGGCGCTTGCGTAGCAGCTTGTAAGAACGGCTCTGCCATGCTTTTCGTCAGCTCTAAGGTATCTCAGCTTGCTCTGCTCCCACAGGGCCGCGTAGAGGCCGCCAGACGTGTTAAAAACATGATTGCCAAGATGGATGAGCTCGGCTTCGGCAACTGCACCAACACCCGTGCCTGCGAGGCCGTCTGCCCGAAGAACGAAACCATCGCCAACATCGCCCGCCTGAACCGCGAGATGATTAAGGCAAAACTGGCTGACTAATATTTATAAATAGGTAGTGAGGCTACTATGCTCTCACTACCTATTAACTTGATTATGCAATCCTTAACGATCTACTAACATGCCAAAGATATTCGAATATTTCCGTTTTTATCTTTTACTTCTATTCTAATGAGCACGAGCCTATTCATGTGCATGTGCTTCATGGAGGAAAGGAGAGCATCTTCGATGCTCATTATGATGAATGGAGAGTTAGTAGAAGTTCGTGTTCGTGAGAAAAAAGGTGCTGAGCCACTTACAGAGAAGGAAAAGCATACTGCCGAAGCCTTTATCCGCAAGTATGACTATTTCATGACAAGTTGCAAGAGATAGGTTGAATGACAGGATCTGTCATGCAGCTGATTTAGATTCGGGATTCTTCATCCAGACATTCAACTGATAGATGGCTGGCAAGAGGATGAACAACGAGAAGAGGACGGCCATGACCACGCGCTGATTGCTACCGAAGATGTCGACGAGATGCAAATCAGGATTGGGATAGAGACGTGTCATCAGAAAGGCCACGGTGTTGTTGGTAGCATGGAAGGATACCGAAGGCACAATGCTATGGGTACGCTCGTACATCCAGCCCAACAGCATGCCAATGAGGAAGGCATGAATCATCTGGGCAGGATTCATGTGGGCCAGAGCGAATAGCAGGGCCGAAAGGGCTATCATGCCCCACCGATGCTCAGGCTTCCAGACGAGCAGCGCACGCAGCACGGAGCCACGGAACACCAGCTCTTCGATCAGCGGCACCAGCAGGCACACCACGAAATAGCTGCCTGTGGTGTTCATGAGCTGAATCATCTCGGCTTCTATCCAGTTGGGCATGTCGGGCAACACCTCTTGAAACGCGACGGAAGGAATCACGGCCCCCAAGGCTCCTATGACCGACCAGAAGACCGTCATCCACGGACGGCTCAGCAGATAGCCACGCGATGGAACCGCCCATTTAGCTGAAATAAACACAATTAGCGTGATAACGCTGAAAATGACCATCACCGCAATCTGTGTGTAGGGGGATGTAACAAGTTCAGCGTGGCCCACCAACGGAAGAAGGAGTGGGGCCAGTCCGCCCACCAGCATCTGTATGCCAAGGAAAACGAGTAAGTAACTGATTGCTTTTTTCATATTGAGGTTTGTTCGTCGTTAATAATCTAAACTTTCAATTCACTACTTGCAGAATCTTCCTTGCCCTGTCACCGTCCTGCCGCATCTGTTCGGCGAGAGCTTCTGCCGACTGAAAAGGCCGCTCGTCGCGCAGTCTTTCAATGAAGCTGACTGTCAGCTCGCAACCATAGAGATCACCGATAAAATCGAAGATATTCGCCTCCAACGTCTGACGATGTCCGTCGAAGGTGGGGCGTGTGCCAATATTCATCATGCCCTGATAGCAAGTGCTGTGGTCTGCATCCATCATGATTCTGACGGCATAGACTCCCGGGGCAGGCACCAGACGGGTACTGTCGGTAGGAACTATATTAGCGGTGGGGAAGCCAAGCCGACGGCCTATCTGCTGTCCGTGGACAACCTTCCCTCGGAGTGAATACGGTCGGCCCAGACAGGCGGTTGCCTCTCTCACCCGTCCTTCAGTGAGCAATCGGCGGATGAGCGACGAGCTGACGCGCAAGCTATCCACATCGAGGGGCTGGCCAGCCACCACCTCAATGCCCAGTTGACGGCCATAGTCTACGTAATCGCTGAAGGTCGATGTGCGGTCATGCCCAAAGCGATTGTCATAGCCCGTCAGCAGCAAGTCGACGTGCAGGTCACGTTTCAGCACTTGCGACATGAATTGCTGGGAGGAGAGTTGCGACATGGAACGGTCGAACTGCAGGATGGTGAGCCATTCAATGCCCGTGAGACCGAGCAACTGAGTCTTTTCTTCGAGGGTAGTGAGAAGTTGCGGTTGCCAGTCGGACTGAAGCACCTGGCGCGGATGTCGCTCGAATGTGATGACCATTGGCTGCAGACTGCGCTGGGCTGCCAACTGGCACAACTGGCGAATGACATAGTTGTGGCCTTGATGCACACCGTCGAAGAAACCGATAGTTGCAGCATATCGCTGCCCGAACGAATCAGACTTTTCTTTGGTTTCATCGAGCTGACGGAAATCAGTAGGATAGAATGCTGTTCTCATCTTATTAATAAAGTTGTGCAAAGGTAACTAAAAATCGTATGAAGTGACAAAAAAAGTCGAAGATTTTCCTAAAAAATTTGGATATTTCATTTTTTTACAGTACCTTTGCATGCAAATCGGGCTTTTAGCTCAGTTGGTTAGAGCAACAGACTCATAATCTGGAGGTCCTAGGTTCAAGCCCTAGATGGCCCACACTAAAAATCAAGGAGTTACGCAAATCGCGTAACTCCTTTTTTCATGTCTGCGTAAACATTTTGTTTCAGTCTCCCCTTTTCGGGCACAGATAGTCACAGAGATTCTGCGACATTCAAAATCCTTTGCTGTAGTCATTATTAGACCTGTATGGCACAGAGTCAAGCAATAAATGGCTTGCCAGAATCAAAATGTGATACATTAGAACAACTTAAACTTTTAGTCCTTCAAGCAGCCGATAGGAACAACCATTACGCCATCGGTTCGCATATACGCATATCGCCCGACTGCAGTTAATACCATCTTAAAAGATGGTTTCTTCATTTTTGTCGTGTCTATCTTCTCTGCTAAAGTGTTTAGATTTGCAGCCCCTTCCGCAATAAGTGTATCACCACCCAATTTTATCTCAATGAGACCATAGTTTCCATTTCTCAGATGCACAACGGTGTCACATTCCAGACCACTCTTGTCGCGATAGTGGAATACATCTCCGTCATTAGCTTCTGCATACACACGAAGGTCTCGTACACAAAGGGTTTCAAAAAACAATCCCAAAGTATTCAGATCGTTCAGCAAGTCATTTGGTCCTATACCTAAGGCTGCAATAGCCAAAGATGGGTCAACAAAATAACGTGTGTCACTGGTCCGTATGGAGGTTTTTGAACGCAGATTGGGATTCCAGGCAGGCATGTCCTCTATTATGAATATCTTTTTCAAAGCCTTGATATATGACGAGACCGTTTCGTCGCTCATGTCTTCCGGCTCATTCGTTTTCATGTCCTCGATGATAGTGGGTATGCTGGCCATTGCTCCTTGTAATCGTGCATATGAGCGCATAAGTCTCTTTGCACGGAACTCGTCTCTTTCAATTCCGTCAACTCTTGAAATGTCAGAGCGTGTTATGGCTTCAAAATATTCTGTAACCTGACGAAGTGCAGCCTTCTGACTTTTCTTGGTTAGAGATTTAGGCCAGCCACCTCGACAAATAGCATAAGCGATGTCTTCCATCTTCAACGCATTCTCTCCATCAACCTTTTCCGGCTCAGCAAAAAGAGCTTTGATGCTCACGTCTCCCGAAGATTCTCCAGATTCCCACAACGTCATAGGCCGCATGGTGAGCCATGCGAAACGCCCTGCACCAGTATGGCGAATCTTTGATTTATCTGCAGGAACAGCAGAGCCTGTAAGCATAAACAAGCCATCATCCTTTCTGTGGTCTGCTTCAAAACGCACCGCATCCCAGATTTGAGGAGCTATCTGCCATTCATCAATAAGCCTTGGTGTATCACCTTGAAGCAGTCGTTTGATGTTAGTTTCCGCCAATTGAAGATTTTGCTGTATGTTTGCTGGGTCATCCATATACAGAATACTCCTAGCTTGCTGTTCTGCGGTAGTCGTTTTGCCACAAGCTTTAGGCCCTTCAATAAGGACAGCACCCATTGCTTCTAATTTCTCTTCTAAAAGAATGTCTGCGATTCGTTTTCGATAATTGAATGTACTCTCAGCCATAATAATAACATAGTATATTTATGGTGCAAAGGTAGTAATTATTCTTGAAACAAAAGAATGTTTTATGTACAATTTGGTTGTTTGGCTTAATTTTACTTGGTCATTTGGCCTAATTTCGCTTGGTCGTTTGGCTTAATTGCATTTGGTTATTTGGCTTTCTTTCGTTTGGTCATTTGGCATAGTTTTGTTCGGTGATTTGGGACAAATTCATTCGGTCATTTGAAACCTCCAGATTGTAGTCAGTTGCTTTTAACCATCTATTATGCCCCAAATTCTGCGTAAACAATGCGTAAACATTTTGTTTCAGTTAGGGGTGTTTTTTGATATTCATAGAAAATCGCATTTTCGTAAAACGAAAAAATAAGTTGGGATATATGTAAAGTTACAGACCCCATCCCTGCCCTTACCCACCGTAGTTTTGTCAAGATAATTCATAAAAAAAAGCACCTTCGGAAAGTGGCATTCTGGAAACGGGGAACCGCAGGGCTCACGTGATGTCTAAACTGAGTTTTAGCATTAGTTACACGATGATTAAAGTAAGAACTCAGTTTGATATGGCTGCAAACCCACTTTGATTCAATACTAATCTCAGCACGAAGTCCGCTCAGAGCTGTTCGAATGGCGAAGTATCACGAAGATAAATAGTTCTTTTTGCGAAGCAAAATTTTGCAACACACTGTAAATCAATGGTATGCGTAAGCCCTTTCAATACTCGCATATTTGCAGGCCACTTGGTGTTTGGTGAATTTCGTGCGATTCTCAGAGGGGTTGTTGTCAAGAAAATACATATTTTTTTAAGGAAAGAAATTACCGTAATTTACGTTATTTTTTTGACCTGTACGGATGAAAACAATTGGGATGAAATTACACAAGAATTATTTTCAAAATTAAAACAATTCCAACCGTACAGGTCGAATTTATTTACTGCCCTTTAACGATATTTCTACCTACTCTGTATATATTTTTTTCGAAAGAAACGCTAATTTTGCCTTACAATCACTCGATAGCGATGTCGAAAAATAGGTAATCTTATTTTTCACACAACCATATCGGCGGCAATTCCAGATTATTTTATTTAATCGAGTTCATGTGTAAAAATTGCCAATTTCGGAGTGACAATGTTTTAAAATTGTTAATTTTTTAGAAATTTATCATTCAATCGAGACAACCTATTAATTATTGTATTAAATTTGCATTCGCTGTTTAAACACTATATTCGAATATTTATTTTTAAAATATTAATTTTCTCAGTACTATTATGAAAAAAAGTTTTTTGTTGAAAGGAATGACTGCAGCCGTAGTGGCACTGGCAGTCGTTGGCTGTTCGAAAGAAACTAACCTCTACGATCAGAATTCGAAGGTAGAGGAAAGTGCAGCCAATTTTGTGAACAATGTGCTGGGTGGCCGCGCAGTCGATGCGAATCAGACTTGGAGCACAGCCCAGAAAGTCATGGTGAATGTAGAGTCGGAAATGGCTGGCACATTGAAGATCTACACTGCCAACCCTCACGGAAACGTTACCGCTCCGCTGCTCACTCAGACCATCACCGTTGGCAAGGCCAGCTATGCTGTTGCTAAGCCAGCCGATGCAACCGAGCTTTTCGCTTCGCTGAACACATCAGACGGCTCAATGAATGTGGTTCGCATCACGGACAACAGAGCTTACTTCAAGGCTCCCACCGCTATTCCTGCCAGCTCAAGACGCGCCGCTCGCGCTCCTCAGGCTCCTACTGCAGAGGGATGGACCTTTGCTGAGACTCCTACGGATGCAATGTTCGAGGCAGATTATCCTAAAGAAATCCATCCTAAAGGTGAATACTGGGCATACGGTGGAAGCAATATTCACACTAATTATTATCTCGATGACACTGAGGCTCAGCAGGATATTAATTTCTGGGTAGGTAATGCTGATATCTACGTCAAAGGAAAGAAGACTATCAACTTCATCAATCCTGGCGATGGTTCTGCAGCTGTTGTCTTCCATATTCTGACAGGAGCTGATGTAACATTTGTTGGCGATTTCAATTACCAGAAAGGTGATGCTATGGCCATGTTCATCAACAGTGGTGCTAAGGTTACTTTCAATGGTGCTTTGTCGGCAAATGTTAATTTGTACAACCGTGGTGAGGTGACAGTCAATGGCGTTACTGGTCCTTATGCTGATGGTGTGATTTACAACCAGGGTACTATCACGAGCAAGAAGAACATGGCTGTCTTCAACAATGGTTCGCAGGTCATCAACGATGGCACCTGGACTGTTGCAGAGGGCGTCACAGTTGAGGGTTCTGGACATATTCAGAATCTGGGCAACATGACTGTTACTGGTCTGACTTTGGTCAACAGCAACAACTGCACATGGGTGAACGATGGAACTTGGAGAACCGACAACTATACCTATAACGCTGGTTCTACTGACGTCATCAACAACTGCCGTCTGTTCGTCAACGAGCTGTTCACCATCAACCTTGGTGATACCGACAAGAACTGCTTTGCTATCAATGCCGGTGGTGGTGTTGAGACAAAGAACTTCCACTTTGCTGGTCCTGGCTACATCAAGATGGCTGGCGACGCTCTGTTCAAGGTGACCAACGAGGCTAAGATGGACGCTACCAAGGCCGACTATGGCTTCTGGGGCCCAACAACTGGCGACAAGTATGCTGTGATAGCTGCTAATAAAATCGTTACTACGAACGAGAGCCAGATGTACGACATCACTTACGGTGGCAACGTGCTGGTGGCTTGCGACACCCACTTCCCCAACAGCTATCCTGGCGGTGCAAACGATCCACGTCCTGTGATCGACCTGATTGGCAATGCCAAGATTGTGAAGGGTCAGAACAATGCTGACTATCAGATTGCTGCCGAGGGTAACTGCAACGGCGGTTACAACGGCAGAACCGGCGGCGACGGTGATGACGACGACGATGATAACGAGCCCACCATGTACTACTACTATGCATTCGAGGATCTGGGTACTACCGATGACTTCGACTTCAACGATGCCGTCATCCGTCTGTCAGCTCCTGTCAATGGCACTTCAAGCGTAGAGATCGTGGCAGCCGGTGGTACACTGGAGGCTTACATCACCTACGGTGAGGGCGAGAATCCTACCGTTATCGGTGCAGAGATTCACAGCGCAATGGGTTCTAACTCGACAAACACCATGATCAACACAAGTTCTGTCGACGCAAGCAAGTTCGCTGTTCTTGGCACTATTCCTGTAGCTGCCGACGCCGATCTGACTGCTCTGCCCTTCGGCCTGAAGGTGACCGGCACTAACGGTGAGACCGTGAGAGTGACCAGAAGCGTGGCCAACAACGGCAAGTCTCCGCTGGTTATCGTGGTCAACGGCAACGAGCAGGGCAAGTGGTTCTGGGCAACCGAGCGCACCAACATTGGTGTGGCTTACTCTGGCTTCGGCGACTGGGGCGCTAACGTAGGCACTAACGCCAACTGGTACAAGAACGCTACTGGTTCGGTGGTTAGCTACTAGGCTTTTCTTATTCATAAACATAAACAAGGTTTTGGCTGGTGCGCTTGTCGCATCAGCCATTACTTTTTTTATGTGCCAACTGAAAAACAACGAATCTTTTGGAATTTCGCCCTTTTTTGATTATCTTTGCACAAAAATGTAGACTACGTATCGCATAATTTATGGAAGAAACAACTAACCCGCAAATTCAGACAACAGACAATCAGGTGGAGTATACCGACGACAACATCAGGCACCTCTCAGATATGGAGCACGTGAGAACACGCCCCGGCATGTATATTGGCCGACTGGGCGATGGCTCGCTGCCGGAAGACGGCATCTATGTGCTGCTAAAGGAGGTCATAGACAACTCTATCGACGAGTTTAAGATGCAGGCCGGCGACCGGATAGAAGTCAAGGTAGACGAGAATCTGCGTGTGTCGGTGCGCGACTACGGTCGTGGCATCCCACAAGGAAAGCTCATCGAGGCCGTGTCTGTGTTGAACACGGGCGGCAAATACGACTCAAAGGCTTTCAAGAAGTCGGTGGGCCTGAATGGTGTGGGTGTGAAAGCCGTGAACGCACTGAGCTCCCACTTCGAAGTGGCTTCGTTCCGCGATGGAAAGGTGCGTAGGGCCACGTTTGAGCGAGGCATCATGCAGAGCGACGTGACGGAGGATACGAACGATGAAAACGGCACTTACATCTTCTTTGAACCCGACGACACGCTCTTCCTGCACTATAAGTTCCATGACGACATCGTGGAGAACATGCTGCGCAACTACACCTATCTGAACACCGGACTGGCCATCATGTACAACGGCAGGCGCATCCTTAGCAGACACGGACTGGAAGACCTGCTCAAGGATCGCATGAGCGCCGACGCACTCTATCCCATCATCCATCTGAAAGGCGAGGACATCGAGATTGCCTTCACCCATGCCAATCAGTACGGCGAAGAGTACTATTCGTTCGTGAACGGTCAGCACACCACGCAGGGCGGTACGCATCAGAGTGCCTTCAAAGAGCACATCGCCAAGACCATCAAGGAGTTTTTCCAGAAGAATTTCGAATATGTTGACATCCGCACGGGCATCGTGGCCGCCATCGCACTCAACGTGGAGGAACCGATGTTTGAAAGCCAGACGAAAATCAAGCTCGGCTCGCTCACGATGGCTCCCATGCCTACCCATCCAAGTCCTTCGCAACCCGTTCCACCTTCTATTAACAAATACGTGGGCGACTTCATCAAACAGGAAGTGGACAACTATCTGCACAAGAATGCCGACGTGGCCGAAGTGATACTCCAGAAGATTCAGGAGAGTGAGAAAGAGCGAAAGGCAATGGCAGGCGTGACGAAGAAGGCCCGCGAGATGGCAAAGAAAGCCAATCTGCACAACCGTAAGCTGCGCGACTGCCGCGTGCACTACAGCGATGCCAAGGACAATCGCAAGGAGGAGTCGAGCATCTTCATCACCGAGGGCGATTCGGCCAGCGGAAGCATCACTAAAAGCCGCGACGTGAACACACAGGCGGTGTTCTCACTCAGAGGAAAGCCGCTCAACACGTTCGGACTGACCAAGAAGGTGGTCTATGAGAACGAGGAGTTCAATCTGTTGCAGGCTGCGCTCGACATAGAAGACGGACTGGACACGTTGCGCTACAACAAGGTGATCGTGGCTACCGATGCCGATGTCGACGGCATGCACATCCGGTTGCTCATCATCACTTTCTTCTTGCAGTTCTTCCCCGAGCTCATTCGCAAAGGCCACGTCTATGTGTTGCAGACACCCTTGTTTCGCGTGAGAAACAAGCGTAGCAAGATAAAGAAACAAAAGAATGTCACTGAACAAGGGGAGGCAAGCTCGACTGGAGCCAAGAACGGTCAGAAGTCTGACTATATCGTGCGCTATTGCTATAGCGAAGAAGAACGTCTTCAGGCCATTCATGACCTGGGGCCTGATCCGGAAATCACCCGATTCAAAGGACTTGGCGAGATTTCACCGGAGGAATTCGCCGGTTTCATCGGTCCAGACATCCGTCTTGAACAAGTCACGCTCCACAAGACCGACCAGGTGCAGAAGCTTCTGGAATACTACATGGGCAAGAACACCATGGAACGGCAGAACTTCATTATAGACAACCTCGTCATTGAGGAAGACCGTCCGGAGGAAGAAGAGGTCTATGACTGATTACTAAACATTTTCAAGTACTTATGTATTTACGATCTGACGATTTACTAATTACTTAAAACTACCAACATCATGAGAAAGACAATTTTTAGTGTGCTGATGTTGCTGACAGTGCTGATAGCCATGCCTGTCGATGCAGCAAAGAAAAAGCAGGTGAAACAACAGACTGAGCGTGAGTATTGGTGCGAGCAAGCATGGAAGATGGCTCAGCCCGTGCTGGAGAACATGGCGAAAGGCGAACTCCAGAAGAACATGAAAACAGAGTTCTCGCCGTCGTTCGACAACCGCAACCGTAAGGTGGTCTACATGGAGACTTTTGGCCGTCTGATGGCCGGTATTGCGCCGTGGCTGGCTCTGCCCGACGACGATACAGCTGAGGGCCAACAGCGCAAGCAGCTGCGTGAGTGGGCATTGGCATCCTACAAGAACAGCGTCGATCCTGAATCGCCCGACTATCTGGTATGGGGTGCTTCAGGCCAGAACCTTGTCGATGCAGCCTATATTGCCGAGTCATTCATTCGTGCCTACGATGCACTGTGGGTACCCCTTGACAATGTGACCAAGGAGCGCTATCTGAAGGAGTTCAAGATGCTGCGCAAGTATGAGCCGCCCTATACCAACTGGTTCCTCTTCTCGTCGACCATTGAGAGCTTTATTGCCAAGGCAGCCGGCCTGAAGGAATACGACGATTACCGTGTGATGACCACCATCCGCAAGGTGGAAGAGTGGTATGTAGGCGACGGATGGTATGCCGATGGCCCTGTGTTCGCCTTCGACTACTACACCAGCTACGTGTTCCATGCCATGTATCTGGAGACGTTGCAGAACATGATTGACGCCAAGGCCAACACCCGTCTGGAATACAAGAAATACTACGACCGCGCACTGAAGCGTGCTCAGAAGTTTGCCATCATCTTGGAGCGTTTCATCTCGCCCGAAGGCACCTTCCCCGTCATCGGACGTTCTACGCCTTACCGTATGGCCGCTCTGCAGCCGTTGGCCCTGATGGCATGGTATCAGAAGCTGCCTAAAGACCTCTCCAACGGACAGGTTCGCGCAGCCCTGACAAAGGTGATGCACCGCATGTACGACGTGCAGAACAACTACAACGACGCAGGCTTCCTGACTATCGGCTTCTGCGGACATCAGCCCGAGACTGCCGACTGGTACACCAACAACGGTTCGCTCTACATGACCTCGCTCTCGCTGATGCCACTTGGCTTGCCTGCCGATCATCCTTTCTGGACCTGCGAGGCTGAGCCTTGGACACAGGTCAAGGCATGGGGCGGACAGCCTTTCCCGAAGGATCACCGCTGGGCCGACGACATTGTGACCAAGGACAGATGGTAGGAGATTGACGATTGAAAATTGAAAATTGAGAATTGAGAATTGAGAATTTGCTGAGGTCTGAGGCAAATTCTCAATTTTTTGCAAACTACTATAGATAGAATACACTTTCCGGCCCCATGTTGAGCAGCAAATCAAGGATGCTCAGATTGGGCAGGAAGCCATGCTTTTGCTCATAGACCTGATAATAGCGACGAGGCACGAAGTCGGCATCTGGCAAAGGATGCTTGGGCTGGATGGCCTCACGGAAATCAGAACACAACGAATCTTGCACATCGGGTGACGGATATGGCAGGAACGCTGTGGTGAAAGACACGTGCGGCTGGATGTCGATGAGTTCGCACATTTTCTGACGTATGGCCTCATCGAAATCGTAGAGGAGCTCCCAGCGTTCCGTGAAGAATGGCCGCAGATCGTCTTCATAGAACTGAAAGAAAGGCGAGTCGCCGTATGCAGAAGTGATGGCCTGCCAGTGCTGATGCCGCCAGTTGCCATGATCGGAAATCCTCACCCCCTCCCTCTCGTCGTCGTGCATGGTTGGCACGGTGAGTGCCTGCACGCCGTTGGTCGTTGCAATCAGACAGCGATTGCGATAGGTCTGCTTCTGAAAGTTGTCGCAATGCTCAATCAGCACCTCGTCGTAGCGATACAACTTCTGATACCACTGCACGGGTCCGAAATATGTAGAAGAAAGTAATGCTTTCATCGGTTTTATCGCAGAAAAACTATTTCTTCATCATCCATCGTTCAGTACGATAGCCTCGCCAGAAAGGTGCCTCGGGCTGATGAGAATAGACCACCATGAAAGCCCGTCCGATGATGAATCGCTCACTGATATAGCCCAGTTGTCTGCTGTCCAGCGGATTCTTCTCGCCCAGTGCCTCAATCCAGTAATAGTCAGCATCGGCACAGTTGGCGATGCTGGGCAGCTGTATCATCCGTCCATTGAGGCATAGCGTGTCGCCTGGCAGCAAAGCCACCCTGCCGAACAGCACGCGCCGCCGGACGCTGTCTGTGGGGTTCTCGTAGGCCACGATGTCGCCCAGCCTCACAGGCTGTCGGCACAGTCGTCCGTAGCTGAACAAGCCTCCCACGCTCTTCTCGCTCGTTCGGATGCCCGTTCTGAGTCCGTAGCTCCAGCGATTCACCATCACGCGGTCGCCCGACAAGAAAACAGGCTGCAGGCCTTCACCATCGACCGAGTAGATGGTGAAGGCCAGTGCTCGTATGGCCAGCATCAGCAGTACCGACATGACCACAGCCAGAAGAAGTCTCAGTGTGCTGCGCACTCTTTTCACTTTATGTTGTCAACCATGCGGAACAGTCGGCTCCAGCGTATGCCAGAGAATCCGTGACGGTCGGGATCGCTCGAAAGCCAGATGAAGATGGGCTTGCCCACGATGTGGTCTTCGGGTACGAAGCCCCAGTAGCGCGAGTCGGCTGAATTGTGGCGGTTGTCGCCCATCATCCAGTAGTAGTCCATTTTGAAGGTATAGCTCTTGGCCTCCTGTCCGTTGATGAATATCTTTCCGTCGCGTATGTCGAGGTCGTTGTGCTCATACACCTTGATAGGCCGCTCATAGACAGCGATGTTATCGAGCGTGAGGTCGATGCTTTCACCCTTCTTCGGAATCCAGATGGGGCCGTAGTTGTCGCGTGTCCAGTGCTTGTTGCCGTTCAGCGGATAGGTGTCGCCCGACGGATAGTCGCTGTCGGTCACCGGCTTGATGTCGCTCACGATGCCGCGCCGTTTCAGTTCCTGGGCCGCATAGTTGGTGAGGGGAATAAAACCGTAGTTGCCCAGCTGAGTGATGTCGGCCTTCGTGATTTGCAGTTCCTTGCGCAGGTCGTCCATCTGATCGCCCAGCAAGTCGTAGATGGAGATGTTGTTCAGCTTCACGAAATACGTAAACTGAGCGTTCTCTGGCGTCTTGTTCTCCTTGCCGTCCAGATAGATGATGCGGTCTTTGATCTCCAGCGTCTGTCCGGGCAGACCCACACAGCGCTTCACGTAGTTCTCGCGACGGTCAGTCGGTCGGTAGCCTATCTCTCCGAAGTCCACGAACTCCCATCCCTTGCTGTCGCACACGGCTTTTCTGAAGTTGGCATCGGCAATGAACTTGCGGCCCATGCTGTAGGCATGCTTATAATAGTCTATGCGCTCCATAGCCGAGATGGAGTCCAGTTCGGGCATGCCCACGATGCCTTCGCCGTAGGTATAGCACATGCTGTAGTACTCCGTCTGATACTCCGGAGCGGTGCAGATGCTGTCGCCTGCCGGATAGTTGAACACCACGATGTCGTTCAGTTCCACCTTGCCCAGTCCGCCGACGCGGCGATACTCCCAGTGGGGCCATTCTATGTACGACTTCATGCGGATGCCGAACAGCTCGGGCATGGTGTGCTGCGTGAGCGGCATGGTAAGCGGTGTCTCAGGGATGCGCGGCCCATAGCTCACTTTCGACACGAACAGATAGTCGCCTGTCAGCAGCGATTTCTCCAGCGAACTCGATGGAATCACATAATTCTGGAAGAAGAACAGGTTGATGAAGTAGACGGCCACCATTGCAAACACGATGGCATCGACCCACGACATAATGGTCCGCGTGGGGTTCTCTCTTTCTTTCCACCACTGCCAGTTGATCTTCCTGGTGATATAGGCATCGAAAATGAACGGCACGACAATCAGTCCCAGCCATGACTTCACCCACAGCAAGAACAGCAGATAGAGCAGCATGACAACAATCAGTTTGCCCCACTGCTTCTTCATGTTTTTTTCCTTTTTCTTCATTATTATTTCAGTCAGAACTTAAACATATCGCTGATGGTGAGCAGTCCTTCGTGCTCCTTGGCATACTCGGCTGCGAGCACGGCGCCCAGCGCGAATCCGCGGCGTGAGTGGGCATCGTGTGTGATGGTGATGCAGTCGGCATCGCTGTCATAGCGGATGGTGTGAATGCCTGGCACCTCGCCGCGACGGTAGCAGTGGATGGGCAGCACCCCGGCTTCGACGGCTCCTTTGGGGGCATCGGCGGTTTCCAGCTTTGCGTCCCATCCGTTCAGTCGGTCAATATTCTCAATGATTTCCTCGCCCAGCGTGATGGCCGTGCCAGAAGGGTGATCCAGCTTGTGCACGTGGTGGGTCTCCTCCATTTCCACATTGTACTGCGCAAACTGGTTCATGATTTTGGCCAGATAGCGGTTGACAGCCGAGAAGATGGCCACGCCGATGGAGAAGTTCGATGCCCAGAACAGCGTTTTGCCGTTGGCGCAGGCCTCTCTCACTTCGTCGCCGTGCTCTTTCATCCATCCTGTCGAGCCGGAAACGACCTTCACCCCTTTGCTCCATGCCTTCAGGTAGTTGCCGTAGGCGGCTGTCGGGTTCGTAAACTCGATGGCTACGTCGGCTGAGGCAAAGGCCTCGCTCTCGAAGTCCTCCTGATTGTTAATATCAATGATACTCACGATTTCATGACCACGACCGAGGGCGATTTCTTCAATCATCTTTCCCATCTTGCCGTAGCCGATTAAAGCTATTTTCATTTTAATTCGAATTAAAAAACGTTGCAAAGATACGAAATTGTTCATAGTTCAAAGTTCATCGTTCATAGTTATTGCCATGCTTTAACGTTTTTTGTGTAGACTTTTGGAAAAAAGCAACTTTTTTTAAACTGTAAACTATGGATAATTTTTGTATCTTTGCGCACAAAAACCTAACGAATCATATACAAATCATACAAATGAAAACGAATCTACTTGCTTTGTTCTTGCTTGCGGCCACGACGGCTGCGGCACAGCGCCAGGAGGTCGTACTGACCGACAACTGGCAGTTTTCACAAGACCAACAACAATGGCAGACGGTGAGCGTGCCTCACGACTGGGCCATCAGCGGACCGTTCGACAAGAAATGGGACCTGCAGCGCGTGGCCATCGTACAGAATGGTGAGAAGGAGGCCACCGAGAAGAGCGGACGTTCGGGCGCACTGCCCTGGATCGGGCAGGGCCACTACAAGCGCACGTTCAGCATTCCCGCCGACTTCAAGGGCTGCGCCCAGCTGGTGTTCGACGGTGCTATGGCCGAGCCGACCGTCTACGTCAACGGACAGAAAGCGGGCTACTGGGCCTACGGCTACAATGCCTTCCGCATCGACATCACCAAGTTCATCAAGCCGGGCAGCAACCAGCTGGCCGTCGACCTGCAGAACGTAGAGGAGAGCTCGCGCTGGTATCCGGGTGCAGGCATCTACCGTCCTGTGACACTCGTGCTGACGGGACAGGACCGACTGGATCGTTGGGCTACCTTCATCCGCACCACTGCCATCGAGGCCAACAAGGCCACGCTGGCCGTCTCGGCCAAGAGCCTGGGCAAGGCCAACGCTATCGAGGTGGAGCTGCGCGACCACAAAGGACATGTAGTCGATGCCCACCATGCCGACGTGAACGACAAGGGCGAGGTGGAAATGACACTACAGGTAGTCAACCCCAGCTTGTGGAGTCCTGAGACACCTTATCTCTACAAGGCCATCGTGAAACTGATGCAGAACGGACGGACGGTCGATGAAATCGCACAGAATGTGGGTATACGCACGGTGAAGACCTCGAAGGAGGGCGGCTTCCAGCTGAACGGTGTGACGCGCAAGCTGAAGGGCGTCTGTCTGCACCACGACCTTGGCCCGTTGGGAGCTGCCATCAACAAGGCTGCGCTCATCCGTCAGATCAAGACGATGAAGGAGATGGGCTGCGATGCCATTCGCACGGCCCACAACATGCCGAGCCAGATGCAGATGGACATCTGCGACTCTCTGGGCATGATGGTCATGGCCGAGAGCTTCGACATGTGGATCTATCCCAAGTGCAAGAACGGCTATGCCCGCTTCTTCAAGGACTGGAGCGACAGGGACATCACCAACCTGGTGCTGGCCAACCGCAACCACCCCTCAATCGTGATGTGGTCCATCGGCAACGAGATTCCCGAGCAGTGGGACCCCAAGGCCGTCGACATCATCAACCGTCTGCAAGGGCTGTGCCATCAGCTCGACGGCACGCGCCCCGTCACGCAGGGCATGGACCGCATAGACAATGCACTGAAGTCGGGCTTCGCTCAGGCGATGGATGTTCCGGGCATGAACTATCGCGTACATAAGTATCAGAAGGCCTACGAGCAGCTGCCGCAGGGCTTCCTCCTGGGCAGCGAGACGGCCTCGACCGTATCGTCGCGTGGTGTCTATAAGTTCCCCGTCAAGCCCACCGACAAGGGGGTCTATGCCGACGGACAGTGCTCAGGCTACGACGTGGAGTGGTGCTCGTGGTCCAATCTGCCCGACGACGACTGGCGCTGGCA
This sequence comes from uncultured Prevotellaceae bacterium, assembly GCA_902771445.1. Lineage (GTDB taxonomy): Bacteria > Bacteroidota > Bacteroidia > Bacteroidales > Bacteroidaceae > Prevotella. The sequence continues at coordinate 12,001 of CACXXD010000051.1, read as the reverse complement.
GGACGACATGCCCTGGGTGATTGGCGAGTTTGTGTGGACGGGCTACGACTATCTGGGCGAGCCCACACCCTACGACGAGTACTGGCCCTCGCGCAGCAGCTACTTCGGCATCTGCGACCTGGCCGGTCTGCCCAAGGATCGCTACTACCTGTATCGCTCCAAGTGGCAGAAGAACGCTCACACCATCCATCTGCTGCCTCACTGGACGTGGGGAACGGCTCAGCCCAAGAAGGCTCGCGGCAAGCAGAAGAAGGGCGACACGGCCCTGCAGCCGGAGAACCGCGTGGGACTGGTGACGCCAGTGTATTGCTACACCGACTATCCCGAAGGCGAGCTGTTCGTCAACGGCAAGAGTCAGGGCCGCATCAAGAAGAACCCTGCCGAGCGACTGGATCGCTATCGTCTGCGCTGGAACGACGTGGTCTACGAGCCGGGCGAGCTGAAGGTCGTGGTCTACGATGAAAGCGGAAAGAACTGCGGCGAGCAGGTGCTGAAGACAGCCGACAAGCCTGCACAGCTGAGGCTGGACGCATGGACACAGAGCGACAAGCCCGCACTGAAGGCCGACGGCGACGACCTGGCTTTCGTCACCGTGTCGCTGGTCGATGCTAACGGTACGCTCGTGCCTTACGCAACCGACCAGCTGCGCTTCGAGGTGGAGGGTGCCGGACAGTTCCGTGCCGTCTGCAACGGCGATGCCACGTCGTTAGAGCAGTTCACCCTGCCCACCATGAAGCTGTTCGCCGGACAGTTGGTGGTGGTGGTGCAGTCGGCCAAGCAGAAAGGCAACCTGACCTTGAAGGTCATCGACGACGAGCGCAAGCTGGAGAAAACCATCACGCTCAAGGTTGGCTAAGCAGCGGTCGTCAGCCGTAGCTCGAGTCATCTTGCAATTATGAATTTTTTTTACAACGACCCCTCTGAGAATCGCGTGGAATTCAGCAAACACCAAGTGGCTTGCAAATACGCGAGTATTCAGAGGGGTTGTCTATATCCTTGACTCACAGTGTGTTGCGAAATTTGGTTTCGCAAAAAGAACACTTTCTTGCCCTTGGAGCTTCGCCTTTCGGACAGTTCTGAGTTGCAATCAACCGCCTTTGTGCTGTGATTAGTATTGAATCAAAGTGGTTTTACAGTCATATCAAACTGAGTTTCATCATCCGTTACATTCTGATTCAAGTCATATCTCAGTTTGATATGGTTGTAAACCCACTTTGATTCAATACTAATCCCAAAACGAAGGTTGCGGCATGTCATTCGTTCCCTCTTGCATCGTTTCCAGAATGCAACTTTCCGAAGCCCCTTTTTTCTATGAATTATTTTGACAAAACACAAGCGTCAGCCATCTTTTTTACCGCTGTCTTTACTATCTCTTTCATTTACATACGAGCGATGTCCTATGTATGAAGACTGCTATAAACAGAAAAAGTTACTTCCACAAGCCTTCTTTTCTTGGAAAAGTGTCCAAAGAGCGAGCGACGGAGAGCGCTTTATTTGGATAAATTGAAGAAATTGCCTACTTGCCTTTATTTCACGGTCTTTCCGCGTTAATCTTCGTTAATTACTCCTTCATTACAACTTTTTTTTTTAATTTTGGACCGTCTTTAACAGAAAATTGTTTTTATTCACATTTTAAATTTAAAAAACTAGACATGAAAAAGAATGTATTCAAGTGGATGCTGGCCCTTGCCGTTCTGGCCACTCCCATGGTGTTTACCGCATGTGGTGACGACAAGACCGACAGCCCCGCTACTCCTAACCCTGACGAGACTGTCGTGAAAGTAACCTATGAAATGCACGAGTCGGCACTTTCCGGTACTGCTGAAAGTACAGAGTTCAATGCCACGGTTATAAAGCTGAGAACAGAAATGTACACAGCACTCTATTCTTCTGTTGGATTGACATACAACCCCTCGCTTCCTAATCCTTTCCTCTTAGTCCCTGCTACTGATGAGACGAAGATTCTGAACGCACTCGATGCTACCTATGCCAGACTGAAGGACACCGACCTGAAAGGCGGTGCTTATATCCTGACACTGAGAAAGGACGGTTCGACACTGAGAACATATAACTTTGGCGAGGAAATCTCAGTTGACGGTGTGCGCTATGCCATCAGTTTCGAAAATGCCAAGCTCAACAGCGACAAGTTCTGGATTGGCGACGAGACCGGCACCAAGACCGAAGGTAGCAACGGCCCCGCATGGGCATGCACCTACACCGAAGGCCCTGCCACGGTGAACATGACCTACGGCGGAAGCTATTGGTCGGGCTTTGCCATCTCTGCCTGCACAGGCAATACATTTGCCAGTTATAGCGGCACCGACCAGTACAACAACGTTACTGGCAAGGCTTACAAGGGCGACAACTTCCTTGTTGTGCAGAATGCCTATGGCAACGAGAGCATCACGTTCTCCACGCCCGTTTCTATTTTAGGCTTCAACTACACCAACTCTGCCGTTGCCGTCAACTCTATCCTGAACGGCGATGCTATCTCAGGCGAGAAATTCGGTGCTGACGACTTCCTCACTTGCACAGTCACTGGCCTTCGCAAGGACGGCAAGACCGTCACCTACGACATTGAACTGGCTAAGGACGGCGAATATGTTGATTACTGGAAATCTACTCGCAGCATGCGAGCAAGCTTCAACAACATCACGAAGCTGACCTTCTCGTTCAAAGGCTCGCGCAATGGTGAATATGGTCTGAACACACCTGCTTACATGTGTATCGACAACATCATTGTCTACGCTCAGGAATAATGTTAGGATGATTCTCATCTGTTCAGACCCCCCCTAACCCCTCCTCGCTCGGCTCTGCCGCTTGCCTTAGCAAGAACTTAGGAGGGGTTAGGGGGGTTCTGAACAGATGAGTTGTTCTAATTAATCGTTTCAATGGAATGAAATATCTGTTATCAATACTGATTTTAGCGGTGTCGCTTCTCTCTTGCAGTGACCGTCGCGCAGGCGGCAAGGCAGAGACGGGCGACACCGTCGTTTTCAAGTATGCACGGCTCATCAGGATTGAACAGCGCAGCGACTACAGGCTGGTGACCATCAAGAACCCTTGGAAGGAGGGCAAGGTGCTGCACCGCTATCAACTCGTTGACCGCGATGCAGCCGACGTGGAGCCGGAGCATGGGGCAACGGTGGTGCGCGTGCCGTTGCAGCGCTCAGTGGTGTTCACCAGCGTGCATGCCGCCATCCTGAGCGAGCTGGGCGCAACCCGGCAGGTGGCTGGTGTGGCCGACAGGAAATACATGAAGGTAGACTACGTCAGCGAGGGTGTGAAGAGCGGACGCATAGCCGACTGTGGCGACGGCATGAGTCCGCTGGTAGAAAAGATCATCGATGCCGAGGCCGACGCCATCCTGCTCTCACCCTTCGAGAACTCAGGCGGCTACGGTCGGCTGGAGGAGATAGACATCCCGCTGATTGAATGTGCCGAATACATGGAACAGTCGCCGCTGGCACGCGCTGAGTGGATTCGGTTCTATGGCATCCTCTACGGCAGGCAGCATCAGGCCGACTCGATTTTCGGCATCGTCGACAGCAACTATGGTCTGCTGAAGAAGCTGGCCACCACGTCGCGCATCGTGCCTACGGTGCTGACCGACAAGCAGACGGGCTCGGTGTGGTATGTGCCAGGCGGTCGCTCGACCATCGGACAGATGCTGAAGGATGCCCAGTGCCGCTATCCTTTTGCCGACGATGAGCACAGCGGCTCGCTGGCACTGCCCTTCGAGGCCATCCTTGAGAAAGCAGGCGAGGCCGACGTATGGCTCTTCCGCTATGACAGTCAGCAGCCCATCACGCGCCAGCAGCTGCTCAGCGAGCAACCCGGCTATGCGCAGTTGCGCCCCGTGAAGACCGACAACCTGTATGGCTGCAACGTCATGACCTCCATGTTCTACGAGGAGTCGCCCTTCAGGCCCGACCTGCTGTTGCAGGATTTCATTCATATTTTGCACCCCGACATACCAAACATGCTGCCGCTGCGTTATTATAAGAAAGTAGCGCCGTGAACCCAAAGACAACAATTTGTTGGCTGCTGGCCGTGCTCGTCGTCGTACTGCTGGCATTGAACTTGCTGGTAGGATCTATCCGGATTCCTGCCAGCGATGTTTTCAATATCCTCCTTGGCAATGCGCCGTCGGCCAAGCCTTCGTGGCGCTACATCGTGCTGGAGTCGCGCCTGCCGCAGGCCATCACCGCCCTGCTGTGCGGCGGCTCGCTGGCCGTGAGCGGACTGATGTTGCAGACGGCCTTCCGCAATGCACTGGCCGACCCCGGCATCTTCGGCATTTCGAGCGGAGCCGGACTGGGCGTGGCGCTGGTCATGCTGCTGCTGGGAGGCTCGTTCGGTGCAGGCTCGTTCAGCATGAGCGGTTACATGGCCATCATTTTTGCCGCTTTCATCGGAGCCATGACCGTGATGCTCATCATCTTCTTCTTTTCCACCTTGGTCAAGAGCGACGTCATGCTGCTCATCATCGGCATCATGATCGGCTATCTCTCGTCGTCGGCCATCGCGCTGTTGCAGTTCTTTGCCACCGACGAGGGCGTGAAGTCGTACATGGTGTGGGGCATGGGCTCGTTTGGAGGCGTGTCGATGAAGCACATGCCCGTCTTTGCCGCTGTCACCCTGCTGGGCATGGCCGGCTCGCTGCTGCTCATCAAGCCGCTGAACGCCCTCATGCTTGGCGACCGCTATGCCGAGAACCTGGGCGTGTCGGTGCGACGGGTGCGCAACTGGCTGCTGGTGGTCACGGGCCTGCTGACCGCCATCACCACCGCGTTCTGCGGTCCCATCTCGTTCATCGGTCTGGCCGTTCCCCACATCACCCGACTGCTGCTGCGCACCGACAACCATCGGGTGCTCATGCCGGCCACCATCCTCTGTGGCTCGGTGATAGCCCTGCTGTGCAACGTGGTGTGCTTTCTGCCGGGCGAGAACGGGGTCATTCCGCTTGGAGCCGTCACCCCGCTGATGGGCGCCCCGGTCATTATCTACGTTATCATAAAAGGGAGGTGAACAGAAACCGATGATGATGGACGACCGACGCTATTTGCATGGCCTGATCTCGCAGGGCGAGCACCAGCAACAGGACTTTAAATATAAGGTGACCGATGCCGTGAAACTGGCACGTTCGGTGTCGGCCTTTGCCAACACCGAGGGCGGCAGGCTGCTCATCGGGGTGCGCGACGACGGCCATCTGTCGGGTGTCAGGTCGGAAGAGGAAATCTTCATGATGCACCAGGCTGCATGGAAATACTGTCAGCCCGCGTCGAGCATCAAGTTCGACAACTATCGCGTTGAGGGGCGCAACATCGTGATTGCCACGGTGCCTATGAGCAACAAGCGCCCCATCTGTGCCATCGACGACGAAGGCCGACAGCGGGCCTACGTCCGCATAGCCGACGAGAACATTGTGGCTTCGCCCGTACACCTGGCCATCTGGCGCGAAGAACAGCAGCTGCATGGAGCCTCGTTCACCTATGGCGATGACGAGCGACAGCTGATGGCCGTGCTCGAAGAGACGCCCCAGCCGCTGAACAAGATCGTGCGCCGTTCGCGCCTGCCGCGCCCCAAAGTGGTCATGTTGCTGGCCCGTCTCATTCGCTACGGTCTGGTCGGCATGTCGCATGGCGAACAGTCGTTTGTGTTCGCCTTGGTGTGTTAACACATATTAATTCTACAGGAATTACTCGATTATTTGCTACCTTTGCAATACACTTTCTGAATAATCGAGAACTCAGATGAATCGAAATAGTTACAGACCCCACCCAAGGGCGTAATATCATTATAAGTCGCTATGGAACAACTTCTGCACTACGTATGGAGGCACAAGATGTGGCCGCTCAAAGAACTGCATACCACCGACGGACGGCAGGTAGAGGTCGTAGACCCGGGACTGTACAACCGTAGGAACGCAGGCCCCGACTTCTTCAACGCGAAGGTGAAAATCGGTGGCACGCTGTGGGTGGGCAATGTGGAGATACACGACCGCGCCTCCGACTGGTATCAGCATGGCCACGACCACGATGCCGCCTACGACAATGTGGTGCTCCACGTGGTGGGCATGGCCGATGCCGACGTGATGAACTCGCGCCGTGAGTATCTGCCGCAGATGGAGCTGCAAGTGCCGCCGCATGTCAGCACCAACTACGAGGAGCTGCTTCATACCGACCATTATCCTCCCTGCTACAGAATCATTCCCGACCTGTCACGGCTGGTGCTCCACTCGTGGATGGCCGCGCTGCAGACCGAGCGACTGGAACAGAAGACCGAGGCCATCAAGCAGCGGGCCGAGCGGTGCAACGGGTCGTGGGAAGATGCCTATTTCGTTACGCTGGCACGCAACTACGGCTTCGGAATCAATGGCGAGGCCTTCGAACAGTGGGCCTACAACGTGCCGCTGAATGCCGTGGGCAAGCATCGCGACGACCTGTTTCAGATAGAAGCCATCTTCATGGGACAGGCCGGACTGCTCGACTTGCAGGCTGTTCCCGAACGCTATCATGCCGATGCGCTCAACGAAGGCTACTTTGCCCGTCTGCGCAACGAATATCTTTACCTGGCCCATAAGTTCTCGATGAAACCGATGGATTTCAGTCTGTGGCGCTTTCTTCGACTGCGTCCGCAGAACTTCCCTCATATCCGTATCTCACAGTTGGCTCAGCTCTACTACGAGCGTCGTGCCGGACTCAGCAACCTGTTGGAGTGCGAGTCGGTCGAGGCCGTTAAGCAGTTGCTGTCCACCCACGTCACGCCCTACTGGGAGACCCACTACGTGTTCGGCTCAGAGAGCCGCAAGAACGCTAAGAACCTCTCGCTGGCATCGCTCAACCTGCTCACCATCAACACCGCCGTGCCTATGCTCTTTGCCGTGGGCCGACATCGCCAGAAGGAAGAGTACTGCAACCGTGCGTTCGACTTCCTGGAGAAGCTGAAGGCCGAACAGAACCACATCGTGAAGATGTGGCGCGAATGCGGACTGGATGCTGCGTCGGCAGGCGACTCGCAGGCCCTCATCCAGCTGAAGCGCGAGTATTGCGACCGCAAGGATTGTCTGCGTTGCAGGATCGGCTATGAATATTTGCGAAGCAAAAGTCCCCGGAGTTAGGGGCATTCGGGGTCTGAACAAACGAAGGCCCCTCATATAATATTTTGTATAGAGAAAAATGTTAAACAGCTCAGAACCTCAGCCCTCTGCCTCCAGAAGTTCAGAATACATCTTCGAGGCCCGCATGGAAGTGCGCGACTACGAATGCGACATCGAGGGCATCGTCAACAATGCTCAGTATGTACACTACTGCGAGCACACGCGCCATCTGTTTCTCAAGTCGTGCGGACTCAGCTTTGCCGAGATGCATGCAAAGGGTGTCGATGCCGTCGTGGCTCGCATGCACCTGCAATACAAGGTTCCCCTGCGCCCCGACGATGAGTTCATCTCGCGTCTGAAACTGACCAAGGATGGCATCAAGTATGTGTTCCATCATGATATCTATCGTGCCAGCGACGAGAAGATCTGTTTCCGCGGAAAGGTGGAGCTCGTCTGTCTCATCAATGGTCAGCTGGGCGAAAGCAAGGAGTATGATGATGCGTTCCGTAAGTTTTTTGGAGATAAGATTTAATGGGGTTAGGGGTGGTCTGAACAGATGGCAAATTAAAGAATATGCTTGATTCCGTGCTCTACACAATGGCCCTGACCCGACTGACGGGCTATAACTTTCACGTTGCCGTGCGCCTCTTTCGCGAGTTGGGCGACGGCAAGGCGGTCTTCGACCATCGTCATGACATAGCCGCTGTGCTGCCCGAGGCCACTCCCCGTCTGCAAGAACTGCTCAGCAACTGGGACGATGCGCTCTCGCGGGCTGAGGCCGAACTGTCCTTTATCGAAAAGAACAGGATCAAGCCGCTGCTCATGGGTCAGCCCGACTACCCGCAACGGCTGATGGACTGTCCCGATGCGCCCATCCTCTTGTTCTACATGGGTACGGCCAACCTGAACCAGCAGCGTGTCATCAACATCATTGGCACGCGCCATGCCACGGTCTACGGCCAGGACATCATAAGGAATTTCCTTGCCGACCTTGGCGCACAGGGCATACAGCCGTTGGTGGTCAGCGGACTGGCCTACGGCATTGACATCTGTGCTCATCGCGAAGCGCTGGCCAACGGCTTCGAGACCGTCGGCGTGCTGGCCCACGGCTTCGACGAGATCTATCCGCCGCGGCATCGCGACACCGCCAGGCAGATGTTGCAACAGGGCGGACTGCTCACCGAGTATATGTCGCAGACACGGGCCGACAAGCTGAACTTCGTGAAGCGCAACCGCATCGTGGCTGGCATGTGCGATGCCACCATCCTGGTGGAGAGTGCCAGCAAGGGTGGCGGGCTCATCACGTGCAGCATAGCACAGGACTACGGTCGTTCGGTCTTTGCCTTCCCGGGTGCCGTGAATGCGGAATATAGCATGGGGTGCAATCAGCTCATTCGCAACAACGGGGCCGAGCTGATCACGTCGGCTTCCGACTTCATCGAGGCGATGGGATGGCAGAACGATGTCTTGTTGCAGGAGGCGAAGAGCGGGGGCATAGAGCGCGAGCTGTTTCCCAATCTGTCCGACGACGAGCGCCGTGTGGTGCAGTTGCTGTCTGACAGGGGCGACATGCAGCCGAACGTGCTGTCGCTGCAGGCCAATATACCCATCGGCTCCCTCACCGCCCTCCTTTTCCAACTTGAGATGAAAGGTGTTGTCCGACAGTTAGCCGGCGGGTCCTATCACTTGCTTCGATGATTTTTTGACTGTAGATGGAAGACTACAGAGATTGAACCAGCTCCTTTCGTTCATTGCGCGGTGCTTTGAGCACCGCATCACGGCTGTGTAGAGTTAAGGGCTACTTCACAACTTTCTTTCCGTTCTCAATCAGCACTTTCCTTACAGCCGACTGAGCATTCTCCACTTGCATGCCGCCCAGTGTGTAGGTTCGGGCATGCTGGGGCTGACTGACCCGCATGATGCCTGTCGTGGTGGAAGAGATGTAGTCGTCGACACTCTTGGCAAAGTTGATGTCGAAGATTTCACAGGAGCCATCCTCATTCGAGGAGGTGAGGCCGAAGATGGTCATTCCCATGCACACATTGGGACGGTCGCCGGTGAAATTGTCGTAGAGACCGCTGGTCGACATGTTCCATGCCACCAGATCGCGCTCTTCGCCGTTGATGATCACCTTGTCCTGGAACGCAGGCACCACCTGCGAACCACGGTTGGTGCCGTTGAGCCACCACAGATACGATGCCCCCTGGGTGGTCTTCAGTCCTTTGCCGCACACGATGAGATACGTCTGGCTGGCCTCGATGTCGTAGTCGTGCTCCTGGTATTTCAGTGTCAGCGCGATGTTGTTGTCGCCCACGCTCCTGGCCATGATCACGTTGCGCTCCTCATCGTAGGTGATGTTGCTTGCCGGAATGCGCCAGGCATCGCCCGTGGTCCAGTCGCTGGCATGGAACTGATAGGCATTGGCCGAGACGTTATATCCGCTCACCAGTCGCAGATAGTACAGACCGGGGTTCAGCGTGCCAGCCGTGGCAGCGAGTCGCACGGTGAAGCGTGTCTTCACCTGTCCGTTCTCATCCTTCAGCAGGGCGTCGGGGATGGGATATTCGGCATTGTAGAAGCCGTTGACCGCCCCCTTCACCTGAGCCGGGATGACGATGTCGGCAATCTTCGTTCCGTCGACCGTCAGCGCGGCCTTGCGCCCGTTGTCGGCAGTCGTGAAGCGGCACATCACAGCCAGTCCGTCGCTCTCCTGTCCGGGGTTGTAGAGCGTGTACTGCACGTAACCGCCTGCCTTGGCATCGCGATAGCTCTCGCCGTTGTAGTTGCCCGTGCTCGAATCCGACGAGTAGTTGTACTCATGTCCGGCCTCGCTCTGCTGTTCGCCGGGTGCCACAAAGTCGATGGTGCGTGCCTGCAGTGCCTCGTTGGCCGCCTCGGTCTGTGCCATGTCGCTGTTGGCAAAGTTCTCAGCCGTCTGCTGATACCAGTAGCACATGTAGCGGTCGTGGTGAATCTGATAGAAGGGCTGCAAGCTGAGCGTGCTCCATGTGTAGGTATCCACCCCCTCGCGACTGGCATCGATGGCGAAGGTGAGCTTCGACAGGTCCTTTGCCTCAATGCGCTTCAGCACATCGTTGCGACTGCCGATGAGCAGCGGGGCCGACAGCAGGTTCTTCGACGAGGCCATCGAGCCGGGTGCATGGTCCATGCGGCCCTCGCCGCCGTATTCGTTCTGCAGCTGTTCGCTGCCGTTGGTCGTGTTGGCGCCAAGCAGGATGGGACCATACCTGAAGGCCACATAGTCCGTGTAGTTGGGACATTCCGCGTAGCCCAGCTCCATGGGCAGCTCCACGTTGATCACGTCGCCTACGGCCCAGTTGCGCTGCAGTTTCACATAGCTGGCCGTCCCGTAGGTCGTCTCCATGTCCGTTTTCTCTCCGTTCACTGTCACCTCATATCCTTTTCCTGCCCATGCCGGGTGACGAAGGGCTATGGTGTACTGTCCGCTCTTGTTGATGGTAATCTTGGTGCGTGGCTCAAAGGGGAAGGCCGTCTCCTGAACAACGATGAAATCGGTGCTTTCCAGACGCGAAGGAGTGAAGAGATTCACGTAGAGCGTCTTGTTGCCGTCGTGCGTGTAGATGAAATGGCCGTACTTGGAGTGGTTCTCCATGCCCGTACCCACACAGCACCACATGGCCTGGTTCACCTGCGAGTAGATGCGGTAGCCCTGCGGACGGAGCGTGGTGAAGTAGACATAGCCGCCCGTGACGGGGTCTTGCGTGGAGAGGATGTGGTTCCACGTGGCATACTCGTAGAAGTCGGCATACTTGGCATCGGCGGTGCGGTCGCTCATCATCTCCGACATCTTCAGCATATTGTTCGTGTTGCACGATTCGGGACCGTCCAGCTGGTCTATGTAGCGGTTGGAGTTGCTGGCCGACAGGAAATGCTCGTTCACTGAGTTGCCGCCTATGCACACGGTGCGGTTCTCAGCCACGTCGGTCCAGAAGTTTTCGGCAGCCGTCAGGTAGTTCGTCGCAGCATTGTCCAGCTCTCCTATGCGCTCCATGCCTATATACTTAGGCACTTGCGTGTTGGCATGTCTGCCGTCGAGGAAGGTCTTGTTGAGTGTCTGCATGCCGTTGAGCATCGTCTTGTGGGTGAATTTCTTGGCAGCATCCAGATATTTGCTGTCGCCGAACAGCTGATAGGCATCGAGCATCGATTCGTTCATGCCGCCGTGCTCCGTGTTCAGCATGCTCTCCATGTCGGCATCGCTCACCTTGGCCACCACGTTCACGCTCCAGTCGGCCAACTTCTTGAACACATCCTTGGCCGTGGGGTTGTTGCCGTAGATGAACGCATCGCGAAGGCCGGCCAGAATCTTGTGCTCGCAGTAGAAAGGCACCCATCCGCCATGACTCGCAAGTGGCTCGGTGTTGCCCTGGTAGAGGGCGGTCCAGTCGCTGTTGATGGGCTGTCCGCCGATGAAGCCATACAGTCCCTGCGTGTGCTGGTCGAACTGGTCCTGACAGTCCTTCATCACGCCCACCATATAGTCCATGCGCTCCTTCAGCTGTGCTTTCACGTCGGCATCGTGGCAGGCAGCATAGGCCAGTGCCAGTGCCGACAGGTAGTGACCGCCCACGTGTCCGCTCAGGTCGAAGCTCGCATCGCCCCAGTTGACGAAGTTGGGGTGTTTCGTCAGCCATTGATAATAAGGACTGTTGCTGTCTTTGGTCGAGGCCAGTCCTGCCTGTCGCACGTAGGGCGTCAGCAGTCGGTCTGTGTCATATTTGAGCAGCGTCTGAAAGTTCAGCTCCATAGCCGTTTTCATCGGGCCGTCGAGCAACGTCACCTGTTCCAGGTCGAAATGTTTGGGATAGAGTTCGCTTTGTGCCAGCGAGGCGCTCGATGCGGCCAGGGCCAGCAAGG
>CACXXD010000050.1 GCA_902771445.1 uncultured Prevotellaceae bacterium | reverse complement strand
CTCTTATGCAAAGTTTTAAGCATTGCTTTCAAACAAAATTGATGAATTTCTTTTCGTTCTCCATTTCTTTTTGTACTTTTGCATCAAGTATCGGCGCAATAGACGATTTAATAGGCCCTCTATATGGACTAACAATGAAAGAAGTTGATTTTATCAAAAACTATGAAATAGAATTCAGATTATCGAATGACGAATAATCAAGGTGTATCCATCAATATCAAGAAGAAAGAGAGTGACACCGCTGTCATGGAATCTGAAATCAACCGTCTCGTTTATCAACTCTATGGCCTGACGGGAGAAGAAATCAGAATCGTTAAATAAATATCCGAAAATGGTGTTTTTGGGCTAAAATATTTGGAACATTCCAAATTTGTTTGTATATTTGCAGTGTCAGAATCGAATTTTGACTACGCCGCTGAGTGCGGGGAGCAAGACTTAATCGACACTACTCCATCTAAAAGCCACTTAATAGTGGCTTTTATTTTTCATACTTCTTTCGAAATACACGATAGAAATCGGGGCTTTGAACTTGGATCCTGTTTATCGGCAACAACTTCCTTCCTTTGAATATCAGTACTTCTAATGCATCCTGATTTGTTGCAAAATAACTTTTTATATCTGATGCAAGTAATCGGGAATTATAATCAACAGTCATGTTAAGCAACACTCTATTGCTCTGACCGATTGACTCAAACAGCCTGTTGCTGGCAGAAGATTTCCTTGCTGCAAAGGGGATTACAAAAATCGCATCTTGCAACCAACTGATTATCAACCTGTTGCAAAATGGTCAAAACTCGCAAATTTCGGAGCAACTTACGGCTTGCTGATTTCCGTGCGAGTTTTGGCGAGGTATTTGTCAAGGTATTCCTCAAAAAAAGGAATGATTTTTTTTGTTTTTGTTCTCGCTTAGTTGTACCTTTGTAGGCACAAACTAAAAAAAGTAAACAACTAAAACAATGAAAAAGAATTTCCTCTTTATTTGGATGATGCTGATGGGCGCCGTGGGCATGAGCGCACAGCAACGCGTGGTGGAGAATCTGAACTTTGGCTGGCGATTCCATGCCGGCGACGTGAAAAATGCTGAGCAGAAGAGCTTTGCCGATGCCGACTGGCGGACTGTCAACGTGCCGCACGACTTTCAGATTGAGCAGCCGTGGGTGGCTCCTGCTGCCGACGAGAAGGCCGACAACAGCGATGCTGCTGCCAACATCAAAAGCCGACTGTCGAGCCGTGGCTTCAAGGAGATGGGCAAGGGCTGGTACCGACTGCACCTGACACCTGCCGACTCGCTGAAGGGCCGTAGACTGCTGTTGCAGTTCGATGGCATCATCTTCACTGGCGATGTCTACCTGAACGGTGAGCGCATCGGCGGCACCAACTATGGCTATGTGGGCTTCGAGGTCGACGTGACCGACAAGCTGAAGTTCGGACAGGAGAACGTGATTGCCGTGATGGCCGACACACGCGAGCCAGGCAACAGCCGCTGGTACACAGGTGGCGGACTGTTCCGCAACGTGCGACTTGTGGCAACCTCGAAGGATGTGTTCTTTGAGCGCCATCCTCTTTATGTCACGACGCGAGACAATCGTTTCGTGACCATCTCGGCAGAGGTGACCACACGTGGGCGCGACAAGAAACTGCCTGTTGACATTCAGATACTTGACCCGCAGGGCAAGCAAGTGTATGAAGGAAAGGCCGAACTGCGCCGCAGCACACCCACTCGCACCGTTGAACAGAAGGTGGCGGAGGTGGAGATTGCGCAGCCTCTGTTGTGGGATACCGAGAATCCGAATCTCTATACAGCCGTGGTCACCCTGCATCGTGAAAACGGTAGCGTGGCCGATGTGGCACAGACGAAGTTTGGCATCCGCACGGTGGAGATTGTTGCCGACAAGGGCCTTCTGCTCAACGGCAAGAAGGTGCTGCTGAAGGGCATGGCCAACCACCACACACTGGGTGCGCTGGGCGCTGCCGCCTATCCGCGGGCTATCGAAAAACGTCTGCAACTCATGAAGCAGTTTGGCATCAATCATGTGCGCACTTCGCACAATCCCTACAGCCGTGAGTTCATTGAACTGTGCGACCAGTATGGACTCTTGGTCGTCGACGAGCTCTACGACAAGTGGACGCGCCAGCATACAGGGGGCCGCGTGGATTTCACACAGCTGTGGCAGAGCGACATTCCCGAATGGATTAAGCGCGACCGCAACTCACCGTCTGTGGTGATGTGGAGCCTGGGCAACGAACTGCAGCAGGATCCGAATCAGCCATTCAACGACTTCGGCGTGACGATGTATAAGCTGATGCGCCCGCTCGTGAGCCGTTATGACAGCACGCGCCAGGTGACTGTGGCCATGCATCCACGCTACCGCAACTGGGAGACCGACTCGCTGCCCTGCAATCTGGCCATGATTACCGACGTGCAGGCCTATAACTATCGCTATATGTACTTCCCCGGTGACGGTCGTCGCTTCCCGTGGATGAAGTTCTATCAGAGCGAGGCTTCGACACAGGCTATGGGACAGAACTACTTCGAGATGGACCTCGACAAGGTCATAGGACTGGCCTACTGGGGCGTGCTCGACTATCTGGGCGAGAGCATGGGCTGGCCAGCCAAGGGATGGTCGCAGGGCGTGTTCAACATCGACCTGACACCGAAGCCCAAGGCCTACTACATGAAGTCGTTCTTCATGCCCGACGAGCCTGTGGTGCACATCGCCTTTCTGGAAAGCGAGAATGCCGAGATGTGGAACGGTGTGAAGATGGGCAACGATCGCATGTCGGAGCTGTGGAACCGTCCTGCCGGCTCGAAGGCCAATGTTTATATTTACACGAATGCCGACGAGGTGGAGCTGCTGCTGAACGGCAAGAGCCTGGGCAAGAAGCAGAACGACGTGAAGAACGCGAAGATGCGCAACCAGATTCGCTGGGGAGAGATAGACTATAAGCCTGGCACGCTGGAGGCTGTAGCCCGTAAAGACGGAAAGATCGTGGCTCGTCATAAGGTGGAGACCACAGGCGAGGCAAAGAAACTTGCAGCCGAAGCCGACAAGCCGATGGCTACGAAGAAGAACCCGAATGCTCCGCAGTGGAAGGCCGACGGAATGGACTTGCAGCACGTGACGGTCACGGCTGTCGACAGCAAGGGCCGTCGCGTACTGAATGCCAATCAGGAAGTTACTTTCGCAGTGGAAGGCCCTGCCGAAATAGTAGGCGTGATTAATGGCGACATCACTTCGAACGAAATGACGGTGGGCAACAAGCGTTCATTCTACAACGGCAACTGCTCCGTCATCCTGCGTTCCACCCGTCAGGCTGGACCCGTGACACTCACTGCGAGTGTACAGGGACTGAAGGAAGTGAAACTGAAGATGGAAACGAAATAAGAAAAGACCAAGCTGTCTGTAATGGATGTGTAAACAGAAAAATCCCCACCTTCGCAGTCTGAAACATGACTTGCAAGGTGGGGACTTTTCATTTGGCTATGCTCTGAAAAGAGCTTAGCAAGATAGAGCTTTCTATAGCTTGTAAAGATCGCTGGCTGCCAACAGCTCAACTTTCATGTCTGAAAGAATGTGATCGCACTGTTCCAAATCGGTAGGGCGAATCACCACATGAGCCACATCGCCGTTGGCAAACGAATACATGTACTCGATGAAGACACCTTTGTCGGAGAGGTGTTTCAGTACTACGGCCAGCGAACCGCTGGTGTTGGGGCAGACAAAGCCGATGACATCGGTAATCTTCACGGCAAAGTGATGATCTTTCAGCACCTGATAAGCCTTTTCAGGATCGCTCACGATGCAGCGCAGGATGCCGAAGTCGCTGTTGTCGGCAATACTCATGGCAGAGAGGTTGATGTCTGCCTTGCCCAGAATATCGGTCACCTCGTTCAGACGTCCCGATTTGTTCTCAAGGAAAATAGATAATTGTTTTGCTAACATGGGTTACTAAGATTTTTATTTAAACTGTCTCTTGTCTATCACTCGCTTGGCCTTACCCTCAGAGCGCTCGATGCTCTTCGGTTCGGCCAGTTTCACCTTGAATCCCAGTCCGATGACACTGCGCAGTTCGGCCTCCAGCTTCTTTTGCAGTCCCACCATCTGGCCCATCTCGTCGGTGAAGTAGTCTTCCTTCACCTCAACGCGCAGCTCGCTCGTGTCGGTGTTGTTCACACGGTCAACGGTGAGCATGAAGTGCGGTTCGAACTCCGGCAGGCTGAGGATGACGGCCTCTATCTGCGATGGGAACACGTTCACACCGCGTATGATAAGCATATCGTCGCAACGGCCCAGGATGCGATCCATGCGCACCAGCGTGCGGCCACAAGAGCACTTGTCGTAGTGCAGGGCGGTCAGGTCGTGCGTGCGATAGCGCAGCAGCGGCATGCCCTCCTTCGTCAGATGCGTGAAGGTCAGTTCGCCCAGTGTGCCTTCCGGCAGCGGCTCGCCCGTGTTCGGGTCCAGTATCTCGGGGTAGAAGTAGTCTTCGTTCAGGTGAGTTCCGTGCTGACATTCGCACTCATAGCCCACACCGGGACCTGCAATCTCGCTCAGTCCGTAGATGTCGTATGCCTTGATGCCCAGGCTCTGTTCCAGTTTCTGTCGCATCTCTTCCGTCCACGGCTCTGCACCGAAGGCACCGACGCGCAGTTTGAACTCATCGCGTGGCCATTCGCATTCGTTGAGCGCCTCGCCGAGGAATAGGCCGTAGCTGGGCGTACAGCAGAGGATGGTAGACCCGAAGTCGTGCATCAGTGTGATTTGCTTCTGAGTGTTTCCGCTTGAAATGGGAATCACGCTCGCCCCGATGTTGGTGGCCCCGTCGTGAGCCCCCAGTCCGCCAGTGAATAGGCCATAGCCGTAGGCCACTTGGAAGATGTCGTCCTTTCCAGCCCCGTAGGCAGTGAAGGCGCGTGAGATGGCTTCGGCCCACATGGCGAGGTCTTTCCTTGTGTAGAGCACCACCACGGGCTTTCCTGTCGTGCCGCTTGAGGCGTGGATACGCACAATCTGGCTCATGGGTACGGCTGCCAGTCCGAAGGGATAGTTGTCGCGCAGGTCGAGCTTGTTGGTGAAGGGCAGTTTCTTGATGTCGTCGATGCTCTTGATGTCGCCGGGTTCAAGTCCTATCTCTTGAAACTTCTTTCTATAGAAAGGAGTGTTGTGATACACATACTCCGCCATCTTGACCAGACGGCGGCTCTGAATCTCGCGAAGTTGTTCGCGGTCCATGCATTCAATGCTCGGATTCCAAATCATAAAGCTTAGTTGTTGTTGGTAAGTATAACTTTTAGCTTGTGTGCAAAGGTAAGAATTTTTTGCCGAAAGCCTATCATTTTGTCATAAAAATCTTCTTTCTGCTTGCAAATTACTACGATGCAGTCCGTTTTTTCTTGCTTGGCAGCCGTTTTCGTCTGTTTGCTTGGATGAGCGGGTGTGGGATTGTGCAAGAAAAGAGAGTTGCATGTTGGATAATGCTTTTTTGATATTCACTTTTGCATAAATTGCCAGTGATCTATATAAAAAACATATAAAAGGATGTTGGTATTTGAAAAATTATCATCATCTTTGCATTGCCTTTTGCAGAAGATGCGCTGGATATTTCGTCTTCTGTCAACATCTTTCAGAACAGAACTAAAAATAAATATACATTGATGAAAAGGATAGTTTTTGCTATCGAACTGTTGACCGTCATGCTTGTCGTCAGTTCGTGTGGTGGTAAGAAGGAAGAGCAGGCCAAGGCTCCCGTTCGTGTCAAGACCGAGGTAGCCGCTGCTTGTGCTTCGGCTACAGGTCAGAGTTATGTGGGCATTGTCGAGGAGCGGGAGGCTACGGCTGTCAGTTTCACGGGCATGGGTGTCGTGCGTCGCGTGCTGGTCAGCGAAGGCCAGGCCGTCAGCAAAGGTCAGTTGTTGGCCGAGATGGATGACACGCAGGCCCGCAATCTGCTGTCCGGAGCCGAGGCGGCCATGATGCAGGCCAACGATGCCTTGCACCGTTACGGTCAGTTGCACGATGCCGGTTCGCTGAGCGAAGCACAGTGGGTTGAGATTCAGAGCAAGGTGGCTCAGGCTCAGTCGCAGTTGGAGGTTGCCCGCAAGAATCTGAGCGACTGTCAGCTGTTGTCGCCGGTGTCGGGCATTGTGGGGCGCAAGCACGTCAAGGCGGGCGAGACGGCCCTTCCCTCGCAGGCAGTGGTCACCCTTTTCGACATCAGTAGTCTGAAGGTGAAGGTGTCCGTTCCCGAAGCCGAGATAGGTGACATCGGTGCGCATACACCTTCTTATATATATGTAGAGGCTGTCGACAAGCACTTAGAGGGTGGAATCATTGAGAAGGGTGTGCAGGCCGATGCCCTGACCCATACCTACGACTTGCGCATCAACGTTGCCAATGCCGGCCGTCGGCTGTTGCCCGGTATGGTGGCATCGGTGCAGTTTGGTGCAACGTCGGACGGGCAGTCGTCCCTGCCGTTGCTTCCTGTCACGGCAGTACAGCGACGTGCCGACGGTTCTTTGTTCGTATGGACAGTCGATAAGGACAATTCGGCCCATCGCGTGGCTGTCACCATTGCGCAGACCCGGGGCAATCGAATTGAGATAGCCAGCGGACTCTCCCTTGGCGAACGAGTGGTTACCGAAGGCTATCAGAAACTGAGTGAAGGCACAAAAGTGGTGTTTTAGTTCATAGTTCATGGTTATGGAGAAAAAGATGAATTGGCTGAAATGGCCGTTGGAGCATTATTCCATCACCCTGCTCATCGTTGTCATTCTGTTTGTTCTGGGCATTTTCGGCATGTATGTCATGCCGAAAGATGAGTTCCCTGCCTTCACCATCCGTCAGGGAGTAGTCGTGGCAGTCTACCCCGGTGCCACTACTGAGGAGGTCGAGGAGCAAGTGGCACGTCCGTTGGAGCGTTACCTTTTCACTTATGGTGAGGTGAATCGCACCAAGACCACCGCTACGGCTCAGAATGGCATGTGCATCGTCATGGTGAGGCTGAACGACGACGTGAACAACAAAGACGAAGTGTGGAGCAAGATCAAGCATGGCCTCGCCCTCTTCAAGCAGTCATTGCCTGGCGGCGTGCTGGCCGTGGTGGTCAACGACGATTTCGGCAACACCTCGGCACTGCTCATTGCCATTGAAAGCCAGAAGCGCAGCTATCGCGAGTTGCAGGGCTATACCGACCGTCTGGGCGATTGTTTGCGCCGCATCCCTTCGGTGGCCAATGTGCGCGTCTTTGGTGAGCGCAAGGAGCAGATAGCCCTCTATGTCGACCGCCAGCGATTGCAGGCCTACGGCATTGGTCAGCAGATGCTCTTTGCCCGTTTGCAGGCGCAGGGGCTTACCTCCATGAGTGGCAGTATCAGCGACGATGACCAGCAGGTGCCTATCCATGTGGCGGCCACCGAAAACAGTGTCGACGAGATTGCCAGTCAGATTATTTTCAGCAATCCCGTCAGCGGGAAGGTGGCCCGTGTGCGTGATGTGGCTCGTGTTGTGCGCGAATACGACCAGTCGGAAAGCTACATCGAGCAAGACGGTCATCCCTGCGTGTTGCTCTCGCTCGAAATGACACCCGGCAATAATATCGTGCAATATGGCAAGGAGGTCGACAAGGTGCTGGATGACTTCCGTGCCAGCGAGCTGCCCGACGACGTGAAGCTGACCCGCATAGCCGACCAGCCCAAGGTGGTAGATTTGAGCGTGCGCGACTTTCTGCGCGACCTGCTCATCTCTATGCTCATCATCATTCTTGTCATGATGGTGCTCTTTCCCTTGCGCTCGGCCATTGTGGCGGCCATCACCATTCCGCTCAGTACCTTTGTCAGTGTGGCGGTCATGTATATGATGGGCATCGAACTGAACATTGTCACGCTGGCCGCACTTATCGTGGTGCTCGGCATGGTGGTCGACAACAGTATCGTGGTCATTGACGGCTATCTGGAGTACCTTGGCAAAGGTTACGAACCGAAGAAGGCCGCTGTCGACTCGGCCCGGCAGTACTTCATGCCCATGACGCTGGCCACGCTGTGCATCTGTGTTATCTTCTATCCCCTGTTGTACACCATGAAGGGAGCCTTCCACGATGCGATGGAAGATTTCCCTCTCACCATCACCATCAATCTGGTGGTGTCGCTCTTCCTGGCCGTCACGGTCATTCCTTTCCTTGAGGTGCTCGTCATCAAGCCCGGCAAGGTCACTACTGGCGGCAATGCCATCACCCATTGGGTGCAGCGCACCTACGGTCGTGTGCTCGACTGGACCTTCGCCCATCCGTGGCTCACCATCGGCGGGGGCATCGGTCTGGTTGCGCTGTCGTTCCTC
Source organism: uncultured Prevotellaceae bacterium (assembly GCA_902771445.1). Lineage (GTDB taxonomy): Bacteria > Bacteroidota > Bacteroidia > Bacteroidales > Bacteroidaceae > Prevotella. Next base: position 12,614 of record CACXXD010000050.1, on the reverse strand, counting down.
ATCGTTCCCACGCTGAAGATTCGTCTCTTCCCCTATGCCGACCGCGACCAGTTTGCCGTCGAGATATTCCTGCCCGAGGGCAAGGGCCTCAGCGACACCCGACAGCTGGCCGACTCGTTGCGCCGTGTTTTGCAGCGCGACGAGCAGGTAAGCTGCATCACCAGCTTCGTGGGCTGTTCGTCGCCCCGCTTCATGACGTGCTATGCCCCACAGATGGCAGGCAAGAACTTTGCGCAGTTCATTGTCAACACCAAGTCTCAGGAGGCCACGTTGCAACTGCTGGCCAAGTATCAGCCGCTGTGGAGCGAGGCCTTCCCCGAAGCCTACGTGCGCTTCAAGCGGCTCGACTATCTGGAGGTTCCCGAACTGGAGTATCGCTTCTATGGCGAAAATCTCGACTCGCTGCATGCCGCAGCCGACCGACTGATGGACAGCATGCGCCAGATGCCCGAACTGGAGTGGGTACACACCGACTTCCTGCAACCGTTCCCCGTCATCAACGTCGAGCTCGACCCTGTGGCCTCGGCCCAGTTGGGTGTCACTCGTTCTTCGGCTGCCCTCGCCCTGAGTTCTTCCACTGGCAACCTACGCGTGGGACAGCTGTGGGAAGGCGACTACGAGCTGCCCATTGTGGTGAAGGACGATGCCGACATGACATATGCCGACGTGGAGAACCTGGGCATCACGTCGCCTGCAACCATGCTCACGGCTGGCCTCAACAACACCAATACCACCGTACCCCTCCGACAGATTGCCCGCGTGCGGCCTCTGTGGAGTGAGAGCCGCATCATGCATCGTGGCGGAGAGCGTTGCATCACCGTCACCGCACAGTTTGCCCAGGGTGTTTATGCGGCCCCCGTTGAGCGTCGTATTGCCGATATGATGGCATCGATGACGTTGCCCAGTGGCGTGCGCAGCGAGGTGGGCGGCGAGATTGAGTACGATGCCGAGGCGCTTCCCCAGATATTCGGAGGCGTGGCCATCTCGATGGTCATCATCTTCTTCTTCCTGCTCTTCAACTTCAAGCGCTATGGCATTAGTCTGGTGTGCATTGCTGCCCTTGGCCTGATGATGCCCGGCGCACTGATGGGACTCGGACTGATGAATCGTGCACTGGGCTTGACCTCGGTCATGGGCTTCATCACCCTCATGGGCATGATTATGCGCAATGAGATTCTCATCTTCGAGCATGCCGACTCGCTCTTGAAGACAGGCGAGGGTGGTGCGTCGGCCTTGCGCAGTGCTGCCTACGATGCAGGCAGGCGCCGCATGGTTCCCATCTTCCTCACCACGGCCACTACGGCAGTGGGCGTGGTACCCATGATTATAGCGCAGTCGTCGTTCTGGATGCCTGTGGGCGTCACTATCTTTGCCGGTGGCATAGGCTCGCTCATCATGGTGGTGACCGTGCTGCCCGTTGTCTATTGGAAGGTAAACAAAAACAACTCTCGACACTGACTGTGTATCTCTGCAAGACATTCTGAAACTCTTGAACAGTGAAATCAGAAATAACAAAATAGACTGCTTTTTTCAATGAAAAAGATACTCTTGTTTGTCTCAATGCTGTTGTGCCACAGCACATTCACGCTGGCACAGCAGTACAGTTTGCAGCAGCTGCAAGACTCGGCGCTGCAGAACAACGCGGCCATCCATGCGGCTCACCACGACATCCGTGCGGCTCAGCAGCAGCGCAAGGAGGCTTTCACCAAGTTCTTTCCCAGCGTGAGTGCTACGGGCTTGTGGTTCAATGCCAACAAAGGAATGGCAGAGATGCAGATTGATCCCAATGAGATCATCTCTTCGGCCAATCTGCCGCTCGACCAGATTCCGGCCAGTACCATGACCATGCTCAGCACAATGTTGTCGCCCGAAGTGCTTGCCTCGCTCAGTTCGCTGACGGCCCCCATGAGCGTCTCGATGCTGAAGAACGGAACGATAGCGGGCGTCATGGCGGTGCAGCCCGTCTTTGCCGGCGGACAGATTGTGAATGGCAACAAACTGGCCAGGGTGGGCGAGGACGTGAGCCGACTGAAGTTGCAGCTCTCTACCAACGAGGTGACGAAGACCACCTCGCTCTACTACTGGCAGCTGGTGTCGCTGCAGGAGAAGATGCTGACGGTGAAGGCGGTCGAAGCCTTGCTCGACGACATTGTCAAGGATGTCACAGTGGCCGTCAGGGCCGGTGTGGCTGTGCGCAACGACCTCTTGCAAGTGCAGCTCCGACAGAACGATGTGCGCAGTCAGCAACTGAAGTTGCAGAATGCCTGTTCGCTGGTCAAGATGATGCTGGCCCATCATTGCGGCCTGCGCGACACCCTGTTTACGGTGTCAGCCGCCATCACCGACGAGTCGACGGTCTTGCTGCCATCGCCCTTTGCCGCTAGTGTGCAAGGCGAGACGGCCTTGCCGCTGTTGCCCGAATACCGACTGCTGGAGAAACAGGTAGAGGCTACCAAGTTGCAGCGCCGTATGGAGGTGGGCAAGCGCCTGCCGTCGCTCGGCGTGGGGGCTGGCTACAACTATCACAACCTGATGGAACGGTCCTTCCTCGATGCGTCGAAGGGCAAGATCGACCGTACTTTCGGCATGGTGTTTGCCTCTGTCAGCGTGCCGCTGAGCGACTGGTGGGGCGGTTCGCATGCCATCAAGCGCCGGAAGATTGAACAGCTGAAGGCACAAGAACAGTTGACCGACAACGCGCAACTGCTCAAGATTCGCATGCAGAAGGCTTGGAACGATGTGCAGGAGGCTTTTCAGCAGGTGGCGCTGGCCCGTCAGGGAGTCGAACAGGCTGAGGAGAACCTTCGTCTGAACCGTGACTTCTACAAGGCAGGCACGTGCACGATGAACGACCTGTTGCAGGCGCAGCTGCTCTATCAGCAGGCACGCGACAAGCGCACCGATGCCTTTGCCGCCTATCAGAATAGCCTGCTTGACTACCATCAGGCAGTTGGCAGGTCGAATTTTTTGTAAAGAAAATTCATAAAAAAAAGGCCCTTCAGAAAGTAGCATTCTGGAAGCGAAGATACACAACCCGCACATCATGTCGTGACCGTCGTTTTGTGATTGATATTGAATCAAAGTGGGTTTACAGCCATATCAAACTGAGTTTTAGCATCCGTTACGTTCTGTTCCAAGTCATAACTTAGTTTGATATGGTTGCAAACCCACTTTGATTCAATACTAATCTCAGCACGAAGGCCGCTCAGAGCTGTTCGAAAGGCGAAGTCTCATGGAGAGGAACTGTTCTTTTTGCGAAACTGTATTTCGCAACGCATTGTCAATCAAGGACATGCGCAACCCCTTTCAATACTCGCATATTTGCAAGCGACTTTCTGTTTGGTGAATTTCATGCGATTCTCAGAGGGGTGTTTGTCAAGAAAATTCATATTCTGCATGCCCCCAAAGACTATTTCGGTCTGTTGAAAATTCAATCGCAGCGCAATTGAATTTTGGGCAAAATATTTAAAAGTAATGGTCAAATTTTTATTATTTTTGGCTATAGTCTCTTGTATTTCGGGAATTTTGCCTAAATTTGCACATTAGAAACCAAAATAACTTGATATGCAATACTTTAGCACCAATGGAAAGGCACCTCTTGCCGACCTGCACAAGGCGGTGGTAAAAGGACTGGCCGAAGACCGCGGGCTCTACATGCCCGAACGTATCAATCGTCTTTCGAAAGTTTTCATCGACGACATGCCCAAGCTGTCGTTCCGCGACATAGCGTACAACGTGGCGGATGCCTTCTTTGGTGAGGACGTAGACAGCGATGCCTTGCAGGACTTGGTCTACGACACGTTGTCGTTTGACTGCCCTGTGGTGAAGGTGAAGGACAACATCTACTCACTGGAGCTGTTTCATGGACCCACGCTGGCCTTCAAGGATGTGGGTGCGCGGTTCATGGCCCGCCTGTTGCAATACTTTATTCGACGAGAGGGCGGCGAGGGCGCATCGCGAGAGGTGAATGTGCTCGTGGCCACTTCGGGCGATACGGGCTCGGCTGTGGCCAACGGCTTTCTTGGGGTGAAAGGCATTCACGTCTATGTGCTCTATCCCAAGGGAAAGGTGTCGCCCATACAGGAGTGCCAGTTTACGACGCTGGGGCAGAACATCACGGCCATTGAGGTGGACGGTGTGTTTGACGACTGTCAGCGATTGGTGAAGAATGCTTTCATGGACGAGGAGCTGAACCGACGCATGATGCTGACGTCGGCCAACTCAATCAACGTGGCCCGCTTCTTGCCGCAGGCTTTCTATTATTTCAATGCGGTGGCACGTTTAAGTGAAGAGTTAAAAGTGAAGAGTGAAGAATTTGCTACCGCTGCACAGAGCAATTCGCCCCAAAAACATAGTGCGGTAGCAAATTCTTCATTCTTCACTCTTAACTCTTCACTTGTTATCTGTGTGCCTTCGGGTAACTTCGGCAACATCTGCGCTGCGCTGTTCGGCCATGCGATGGGCTTGCCTGTCAGTAGGTTCATTGCGGCGAACAATGCCAACGACGTGTTCTACAACTATCTGCAGACGGGCCGCTACGAGCCGAAGCCGAGCAAGCAGACACTGGCAAATGCTATGGACGTGGGCGATCCGAGCAACTTTGCCCGCATCGTCAATCTCTACAGTGAGAACGGCAGGCTGTCGGCTGAAGAGACGCATCGGCGCATCACGCAGCTGATCAGTGGGGCTACCTACAGCGACGAGCAAATCAGGGAGACCATGCGGCGCTGCTATGAGGAGACGGGCTATATTCTCGACCCGCATGGTGCTTGTGGCTATCGCGCACTGGAAGAGCAACTGAGGCCCGGTGAGGTGGGTGTGTTCTGTGAGACGGCCCATCCGGCGAAGTTCAAAGAGAAAGTGGACGAGATTCTGGGTATTGACGTGGAGATTCCCGAACGGTTGCAGGCATTCATGAAAGGACAGAAGCAGAGTGTGAGCCTTTCGAAAGACTTTGAGGACTTCAAAGAATTTTTGAAAAATGAGAAGTGAAAGATAAAAATGAAAGATGAGAAGTGAAAGATGAAAAATGAAAGATGAGAGGTGAAAGATATGATTAGTTTCAGTAGCATGGGTAATCATATCTTTCACCTCTCATCTTTCATTTTTCATCTTTCAAGTTTCAATTTTCTCGTTTTCCTTCCTGCTTTCCAACTTACGATATACATTCCTTTTGGCTGGTTCTGCAAGGAGAAGCCTTCGCTGGCCGTGAAGGTGCCGATGAGAATACCCTTGGCTGAGTGGACTTGCACAGTGAAAGTAAGTGCCTCAGGTGTCTCGGAACCGAAGTGCAGGAAGTGGGTCTGCGGATTGTAGGCCAGTGCGTAGTATTCAGGTTCGATGCTTTCTATTCCGCTGTCTTCAGGACTCAGCGGCCCATTGGGTACGAGATACCACAGTCGGTTCATGCTGCTGCTGTTTCGCGAATCGTTTGTGTAGCTTACGACAGGCGTGTTGTCGGCAGCATTGCCGCCATGCAGGTTGGCCACGTGCTGTGTGTGGACGTTCTCCAGATTGTAGTAGCCCACGGTGCCTTGCGGTATGAGCTTCCACAGCTGACTGCTTTTCTCCTCGTTCGTTGCTGCCACATTCAACTGTGTGCCTACGTTTTCCGTAGGGCCGACGCTCCCAGTTGTCGGGTCGTTCAGTGCCATGTCCATTCCGTGGTTGATGAGCATGAAACTCTCGCCCACCTTCCTGACCATCCAGTCTTGTCGCTCTTTGGTGCGGTCGTCGGTGTTCTGCACAACGTTCGTTCCCGTCACGTCCATAGCCTTCATTGTCTTGGCATTCACGATGTGGTAGTAGTAGTCCTGTGGCTCAAAGGGTGGGGTAGGCTCCAGCGGCTTGCGGTCGGCAAATGCCTGCAGAAGAAAGGCGCAGTGGTCGGCAATGAAGTTCTTCAGATCGCTTACGTATTGCTCATAGGATGAGTAGAGCACCATTTCGTGATACATCTTTCTGTTGATGCCCCACTTGGCATAGTTCATTTCCTGCGACAGCGAGAGCACGTCTTGCAGACTGTCCACCGTGTTCTGCATGTATTCCACCAGTCCGTCGTCCATGAGTTGCTTGAATCTGTTGTAGACACTCTTCTGGAACCACTCGTCTTCCCACATGCGTCGCACCCAGCTCCGGGAGCCAGAGTAGGCAATGTCGACCATGAGCGAGCGGACCGAGCTGCTCAGTTGCTGTTCTGAGCGCACACGCTCGTCGTTGTTGTAGGCGATGTCGTAATCCCACAGAGGTCCCCAGTAGAAGCGCGGATTGCTCTGATCCTTGTAGAAATAGGTGCTGTAGAATCCGTCGATGTTGGCGCTCACTTCGGTGCAGATGTACCAGTCGATGAGGGTGGCCGTGTCTACGCATGCACGGTAGCCGCGCAGCGAGTCGGCAAAGTTGTCGGAGGCCAACAGCCGCTCAAAGTTGTTCACTTGGTTCTTGATGAAGATGGTCTGCCGCTCTTCGATCTCGTCGTCCTCAGGATAGTGTATGCGAACAGGTGCTCGGTAGGTCGTCGTATTGAACCAGTTGCCGTCGTGGAATCCGTCGACCTCCAGCAGATAGCCGCCCGTGATGTTGTCGTTTTGGCCCAACGGATAGTTTTGTTCGGTGATGTCTACGCGATGAGGCCGCACATCAATCTGATCACTAATCTGATAGGTGCCTTGATAGACGTTGTTCAACACCAGGTCGACAAACTTGGCAGCAGGGTTGAAGGGCAGTGATGTGCGTCGGCCCAGTGCCGAGGTCACCGCATTGCGCATCATGGTCTTGTCGCCGGCATTAGCCAGCAGGGTCCATTTCTTGGCCTTGGCATAGCCTTTGCCCAGCAGCTTTTCTTTCTCGTTGAACTTTATCTTGTAAGGCTTTTTCGCCATGTTCCACGTCGAGTTGCCGCGTCCTCTGATGGATACCGAGTCGTAGTGCGTCACAAGTCCGTCCTCGTCGACGTAGTGCAGCTTGCAGTATTTATACACCTCTTTGCTGGTGATGCCCTTGCCGTCGAACGTCTCGACATAGACGGTCGGCAAATCCGTCTTGAGCGCATAGTCCTGTGCGCTGCCCAGCAGCATGCTCATGAGTGTACTGAGAAGTAAGATTGTTCGTTTCGTCATAAGAATTTAGTCTAATTTTGTTTTGGTAGAGACATCACAGTGCGGCGTCTCTACTTCTGACTGCAAAAATACATAAAAATTGTGATAAATATACTATTTTCATGGCTATTTAAAAAGATTTCCATATATTTGTCAAGAAAATTTTATCTTTCTAAAAAACTATCATAATGAGTAACAATCAATTAGTTCTGAATGCCAATCCTGTAGTGGCCTATCTACAGAAACCTGCGGCTGAGTTGACCAAGGCAGACATCGTAAAGTATGTGTGCGAGAATGAGATTTGCATGATAAACTTTATGTATCCTGGTGGGGATGGAAAACTGAAGACACTCAATTTCGTTATCACTAATTTAGATTATCTTGACACGATACTGACTTGTGGAGAGCGCGTCGACGGCAGTAGTCTGTTCTCGTTCATCCAGGCCGGTTCGAGTGACCTTTATGTCTTGCCCCGTTTCCGCACGGCATTTCTCGATCCTTTTGCCGAAATCCCCACGCTGTCGATGTTATGTTCGTTCTTCGACAAAGACGGACAGCCACTGGCCAGTGCACCGGAGCAGACGTTGCGCAAGGCTTCGGAGGCTTTCACCCGCGTGACTGGCATGCAGTTTGAGGCAATGGGCGAGCTGGAGTATTACGTAATCTCCGCAGACGAAAACGTGTTTCCTGCTGTCGATCAGCACGGCTATCATGAGTCGGCTCCTTATGCCAAGACCAATGCGTTTCGTGCTATGTGCATGAAGTATATTGCCCAGACAGGCGGACTCATCAAGTACGGTCACTCTGAGGTAGGCAACTTCACGCTCGACGGACTGACCTACGAGCAGAACGAGATCGAGTTCCTGCCGGTGCCTGTAGAACAGGCTGCCGACCAGCTGATGCTGGCCAAATGGGTGATTCGTAATCTGGCTTACGAGGAAGGCTACGACGTGACCTTTGCACCGAAGATTACCACGGGCAAGGCTGGCAGCGGACTGCATATCCACATGCGCATGACCAAGGATGGCCGCAACCAGATGCTGTGCAATGGTGTGCTCAGCGAAGATGCCCGTCGCATGATAGCTGGTATGATGAATCTGGCTCCGTCGATCACAGCCTTTGGCAACAAGAATCCTACCAGTTACTTCCGTCTGGTGCCTCATCAGGAAGCACCTACCAACGTGTGCTGGGGCGATCGCAATCGTTCGGTTCTTGTGCGTGTGCCGCTGGGCTGGGCTGCAGGTGTCGACATGTCGGCAATGGCCAACCCACTGAAGGCTGAAGAACAAGACAAGGAAAAGCACGATGCTTATATCACGCAACTCACCTCAAACAAGCAGACCGTTGAGATGCGCTCGCCCGATGGTTCAGCCGATTTATATCAGCTGTTGGCCGGCCTGTGCGTAGCTTGTCGTCACGGCTTCGAGATGGCCGATGCGCTTGAGGTGGCCGAACGGACCTATGTCAACGTGAACATCCATGATGTACAGAATGCCGACCGACTGGCACAGCTTGCCCAGTTGCCCGACTCGTGTGTCGCCTCTGCCGATTGCCTGGAGCGCCAACGTCAGGTGTTCGAGGAGTATGACGTTTTCTCTCCTGCTATGATCGATGGTATCATTGCACAGCTGCGGACATTCGACGATTGCTCACTGCGCAGTGATGTCGAGGGAAATCCTGATGCCATTCAGCAGCTTGTCAATCGCTATTTCCATTGTGGATAAATCTATCAATGTAACAAAAAAATGGCAGTCGCAATTATGTGGCTGCCATTTTTGGTTCTATAGCTTTGTTGCTGATTATATCTTCATGAATTCCTGCATGAATTCGCCGAGCCGTAACAGACCGTAGCCGCCGTGGATGCAGGATAGCTCATCGTACTGCTGAACACTGTCGGGCTCAATACCTTTATAATATATAAGGAAGGGTACAGGCTCGTTGACGTGGATGCGAAGCTCGACAGGCGTGGGGTGGTCGGGGAGCACAGCCATGCAGACAGGCTCGTCCATCTGCTCAATGGCTTCGTAGACGGGGCGGATGAGTCGCTGATCCAGGTAGTTGATGGCGCGCAGCTTCAGGTCGAGGTCGCCGTCATGGCCTGCCTCGTCGGTTGCTTCGACATGTACGAACACGAAGTCGTCCTTCTTGAGTGCATCGATGGCGGCCTGTGCCTTGCCCTCGTAGTTTGTGTCGGCCAGCCCAGTGGCTCCGGGTACTTTGATGATGCGCAGTCCGGCATAGCGGCCAATGCCCTGGATGAGGTCGACAGCCGAGATGACAGCCCCCGTCTTTATCTGCGGATATTGCTCCATGAGTGTCTGCATGGAGGGGCGATAGCCGCCCGACCACGGCCAGATGCTGTTGGCCTGTCGCTCACCGCGCTTGGCTTTCTCCAGATTGTAAGGATGCTTGGCCAGGAGCTCCTGCGATTTCAGAATCAGGTCGTTGATGAGGTCAGCCGTTTCCTGTGCTTCCTTCTCATAGCCCTCTTCGGCTTTCACTAGCAGCGGTCGCCACTCCTCGTTGGGGTGGTCGTGCGGCGGGTTGCACACGATGTGCTTGTTGCCGCCTTTGATGACGAGCAGATGTCGGTACTGAATGCCGCAGATGAAGCGCACGCGCTCAGAGCCTAAGTGCTCGTTCAGATAGTCGATGAGCGTGCTGGCATCTTCGGTTCTCAGGTTGCCACCGTTATGGGTAATGATTCTTCCGTCTTGCAGTGTGATGATATTGCAGCGGATGGCAAAGTCGTCGGGCTGCATGTCATAGCCGATGGAGGCAGCTTCGAGCGGGCCGCGCCCTTCGTAGACCGCATTCAGGTCGTAGCCCAGGATGGCCGTGTTGGCCACCTCGCTGCCCGGAGGAAAGCCTTCGGGTACGGTGACCAGTCGGCCCGTGCGGCCATTCTTGGCCAGCAGGTCCATCATGGGTTTATCGGCATATTGCAGCAGCGTCTTTCCGCCTAACCGCTCGACGGCATGGTCGGCCATGCCGTCGCCAAGAATGATGATGTGCTTCATTTTTTTGTTTTTTGAGGGGGGCTTATTGGACCTATAAGACCTACCCCCCTAAATATTAGCTATCGACATAATATTAGCGAACACACCGGCGGCGGTGACACCGGCTCCGGCACCGTAGCCCTGAATGAGCATGGGGTATTCCTTGTAGCGCTCGGTGGTGAGCAACACGATGTTGTTGGAACCCTCCAGACCATAGAACGGATGGCGCTGGTCGACGGCCTCGAGCGAGACGGAAGTCTTGCTGCCCTCCATCTTGGCCACGAAGCGCCAGCGCTTGCCCTCGGCCTCGAGCACCTTGCGGCGCTCCTCGAAGTCGGCATCGAGCGAAGGCAGGTTCGTCCAGAAATCGTCGAGCGAGCCGTTGAAGAACGAGTCGGGCATGAACAGATGTTTCTCCACGTCGTCCTGTTCCACTTTATAGCCGCCCTCGCGAGTCAGGATGACCAGCTTGCGAATGACATCCTTGCCGCAGAGGTCTATGCGCGGGTCGGGCTCAGAGTAGCCTTTCTCCTTGGCCAGTCTGACGGTCTCAGAGAACGGAATCTCCTTGGAGATGGTGTTGAAGATGAAGTTGAGCGTCCCCGACAGCACAGCCTCGATGCGCAGAATCTTGTCGCCCGAGGCCAGCAGGTCGTTGATGGTTCCTATGATGGGCAGACCAGCGCCCACGTTGGTCTCGAAGAGGAACTTGATGCCGCGTTGCAGGGCGGTCTTCTTCAGTTTGTGATAAGCCTCGTAAGGTCCGCTGGCAGCAATCTTGTTGGCCGTGACCACCGAGATGTTGTGGTCCAGGAAGTCCTGATAGAGCGCGGCCACATCGGCAGATGCGGTGCAGTCGACGAACACCGAGTTGAAGATGTTCATGCCGATGATCTCGTCTCTCAGTCGCTGGATATTGCTGGGTTCGGCATTGGCCATCAGCTCCTTATAGGTGCGCAGGTCTATGCCGTCGCGGTTGAAGATGGCCTTCTTCGACGAGGCGATGCCCACCACCTTCAGCTTCAGCTGACGGGTCTCCTTCAGCTGCTTGTATTGCGAGTTGATTTGTTCAATGAGGTTGCCGCCCACGGTGCCAATGCCACAGATGAAGAGGTTGAGCACCTTGTACTCCGACAGGAAGAACGAGTCGTGGAGCACGTTGAGCGACTTGCGCAGGTACTTCGCGTCGACTACAAACGAGATGTTGGTCTCCGAGGCACCCTGTGCACAGGCTATCACGCTGATGCCGCTGCGGCCCAGTGTGCCGAACAGCTTGCCGGCTATGCCCGGTGTGTGCTTCATGTTCTCGCCCACGATGGCGATGGTGGCCAGTCCGCTTTCGGCATGCATGGGGAACATGGCACCCGTGACAATCTCTTTCGAGAACTCCAGGTTCAGCACTTCGACAGCACGCTTAGCATCCTCGTCGCGCACACCGATAGAGGTAGAGTTCTCCGATGAGGCCTGACTGACCATGAACACCGAAATGCCGTTCTCGGCTAGCGTGGAGAAGATGCGGCGGTTTACACCGATGACACCCACCATCGAGAGACCCGTCACGGTGATGAGCGTGGTTCCCTTGATGGAGGAGATGCCCTTGATCATGCGGTGGTCGTTCTCAATCTTCTGTTTGATGAGCGTGCCGGGATGTTCGGGGTTGAACGTGTTCTTCACCTTGATGGGGATGTTCTTCACGCAGACGGGGTAGATGGTAGGCGGGTAGACCACCTTGGCACCGAAGTTGCACAGCTCCATCGCCTCCACATACGACAGCTCGTTGATGGTGTAGGCCGTCTTGATGACGCGTGGGTCGGCGGTCATGAAGCCGTCCACGTCTGTCCATATCTCCAGAACCTCGGCATCGAGTGCTGCTGCAATGATGGCCGCGGTATAGTCGCTGCCGCCACGTCCCAGATTGGTCGTCTCGCCCGTGTCGCGGTCACGACTGATGAAGCCGGGAACGACGGGGACGGGCGTTGAGTCTTTGTGGTTTAGTGTACTACCGAAGCTCTCTCTCACCAGCTTTGCTGTCAGTTCTGCATCGAGCACATGCTTGCCTTGCTTGCGCACGGTCTTGATGAAGTTGCGGCTGTTGTAGCGACGGCCATTGTTTATGAGGTTTGCCACGATGTGCGACGAGAGACGCTCGCCATAGCTCACGATGGCCGCCTGCGTCTTGGCACTCAGGTCGTGGATGAGGAATACACCATAATATATAGATCGCAACTGCTCAAACAGTTCGTCGAGCGTTGCGAGCAACGTAGTTCGTTTCTGTGGGTCGGCGATGACAGCCTCCACCATGTCGTGGTGGCGTTTCTGCATGGCTTCGAACTCGTCCTTCCATGTCTCATCACCTTTCAGGGCTAACTGGGAGGTGGCGATAAGTTTGTCGGTGATACCTCCCAGTGCGCTCACTACGACAACAACGGGTTCCTGTTGTGCCTCTACAATCTGCTTGAGGCTCAGGATGCTTTCTACGGAACCTACGGACGTTCCGCCAAATTTCATGACTTTCATT
>CACXXD010000049.1 GCA_902771445.1 uncultured Prevotellaceae bacterium | reverse complement strand
GACGTACTAAAGTAAGATGACTATGGATGACATCGTATTACGTATTCGTGATCTGATAGAGAATGAAGCAAGGTCTTGTTCTATGGACTTCGGCTGCATTACACCTCTTTATGTCTACAGGATGTTGGGAGGTACTGTAAATATTGAGAAGATAGAGCAAGTGATGTCTAATATTAAGATGTATGATGTAAAGTAGCGAACCAATGTTCGTATAAGCTATAATACTGATAAGTCGGTCATTGAACTGTTGGTTTGAGAGAATTCGAGCTTGCTCGCTTCGCTAGTCGAAGAACTTCCAATAGTGATCAGACTATTGTTTCGGACTGGGCAGGGATGATGTGTTGGTCTTAGAGGAAAAACACACCCGTCAGGCACTGCGCTATATGGCCACCGCCGACAATGTGGTGAAGTCCGGGCATTTCAGAGTAGGAAAGGACATTCCGGAAATGACCATGTCCCACCTGATGGGGTGGTGCATTCAAACTGTTTCATTTTCCTTGCTTAAAGTTAATTTCATTATGCGAATAAATCTTCCAATGTCAGACTGTTATTGATGTTTACAGAGTATTTCCCGTCGGCAAGTCCGAAAGAGGTTATCCACGTCGGTATGATACCGCAGGTTGAACCTGTCTGCCAGGTAAACTGCTGTGCGCGTTCGCGCATCTTCTCATCGTCGGAAGCTGTAATGGCATATTTTGACAGTGAGAATTTCATTTCGCATAGATGGACTTGGTGGTCGGCACGCTCGATGATCATGTCTATCTGGCGGATAGGATTTCCACCTCTCCAGGAATAATACTCAACCGCTATCCGGTCAAGTCCGAGGGCATGACGGATTTGCTGGATGTGAGCCATGCAGACATGCTCGAAAGCCAGTCCCTGCCAGGTGTTCAGAACTGGTGTGTTCAGCCGCTGCTCCCAATAGTCCTCCGATTGCAGTTTTTGGCTCGAAGCGCAGATGTCATCAAGCTGCTGTATCTCTTTGGTTCTTCCGATAAAGTTCTTGTCCATAACTGATGCGATTTTACGGTGCATAGATACAGAAAATATTGCTTATCCGTTTCCAAAACTCAAAAAAAATAGGAGTTTTGGAAAAATATAATGCTATAAATTTCCAAAACTCTTTCAAAAAGTAAGATTTGGTACGTTATAAAGCACCAAAGGCAGATTTCCTGTGGTAAGATAGGTCCCATTTTTTAGTTAATATTGCTAAAACGCTTGTAAGTTTGAATATTTATTGCGATATTTGTAGAAAAATCAAGCGTATATGGAAATAGCAAAACTGGGAGAGTTCGGACTGATAGACCGACTGACACGTAACATTGAGAAGAAAAATGAGTCGACAAAGTACGGCGTAGGCGATGACTGCGCCGTACTTTCATATCCAGATACAGAGGTGCTCGTCACTACCGACATGCTCATGGAAGGTGTGCACTTCGACCTGACCTACATAGACCTGAAACACCTGGGCTACAAGTCGGCGATGGTCAACATTAGCGACGTTTTTGCCATGAACGGACAGCCACGACAACTGACGGTGTCGCTGGCACTGAGCAAACGCTTCACGGTCGAGGATATGGAACAGTTCTATGAAGGACTGAAGTTGGCATGCGACAAATGGAATGTGGACATCGTTGGGGGCGACACCACTTCGTCTTATACAGGACTGGCCATCTCAATCACCTGCATCGGTGAGGCGCGAAAAGAAGACATCGTCTATCGCAACGGTGCAAAGGATACCGACCTGATTTGTGTCTCAGGCGATCTGGGAGCTGCCTATATGGGCCTGCAACTGCTGGAGCGTGAGAAGAGTGTCTACTACAGTCAGATAGATGAGATTCAGAAGAAGATGAAGGAGGCAAAGGAAGCTGGCGACAACCCAAAACTCTCAATTCTCAATTCTCAACTCTCAACTATAGAAAGGCCCGACTTCTCTGGCAAGGAATATCTGTTGCAGCGGCAGTTGCAGACCGAGGCACGGGGCGACATCGTCAGAAAACTGCGCGAAGCCGGGATACGTCCCACGGCCATGATGGACATCAGCGACGGACTCAGTTCTGAACTCATGCACATCTGCAAGCAATCCGGAGTAGGTTGCCGCATCTTTGAAAAGGAACTTCCCATAGACTATCAGACGGCAGTCATGGCAGAAGAGCTGAATATGAACGTGACGACTTGCGCTTTGAATGGCGGCGAGGACTACGAACTGCTGTTCACCGTACCCATTGGCGACTTGGACAAGGTGAAAGAGATTGAGGATGTCCGACTGATTGGTCACATCACCGATCAGAGGTTTGGCCAGGTGCTGGTGACACGCGACAATCAGGAATTTGAGCTGAAAGCACAGGGATGGAATCCATTGAGAGACGAAAATAGTTAATAAAACAAAATTATAGTCATTTTGTTCTTTTATTCTTTCATGCTTTCGTTTTTTCCGCAAACGAAAGGATTGCAGTGACACAATGGTGCCTTAGCTCAGTTGGTAGAGCATCGGACTGAAAATCCGTGTGTCCCCGGTTCGATTCCTGGAGGTACCACTCCTCCTTTCATTACGAATCCCGCGAATGTCTTCGGACTGAGTGGGATTTTTTGTTTCATGTCCGTTCTTTTGCTGCCGCAGCTGGTTGCCGCCAATGTGTCCTCGTCAAAAACAATACTAAATTTTCGTTGATTCATAGTGATAATGCGACTTTTTTTGTATATTTGCACCAATAATCTTTTGTTGTAACATTCAAACTTATATTACTATGCCTATTAAAATTGCTTTTTTCGACGCGAAAAGCTACGATCGTGAGAGTTTTGACAAAGTGAATCAGAATTTCGGTTTCGAAATCGTCTACTACAAAGAGCGGCTCAGCCAGAACACCGTCTCGCTGACGCAGGGTGTCGATGCTGTGTGCATCTTCGTCAATGCCGAGTGCGACGTCAGAGTGATAGAGCGCATGGCCGGCTATGGCGTGAAGCTGATTGCACTGCGCTGTGCAGGTTTCAACAACGTGGATGTGCGTGCAGCACAGAAGTTTGGCATCCGTGTGGTACGCGTGCCAGCTTATTCTCCGCATGCCGTGGCAGAGTATGCCGTCACGTTGATGCTGACACTGAACCGCAAGGTCTACCGCTCTGTATATCGCACACGCGAAGGAAACTTCAAGCTCAACGGACTTCTGGGCTTCGACATGTATGGTAAGACCGTAGGCCTGATTGGCCTGGGACGCATCTCAAAGGAACTTGCCAAGATTCTGCGCGGCTTCGGCATGAACGTGCTGGCCTACGACGTCTATCCCGACGAGCAGTTTGCCAAGGAGCATCAGGTGAAGATGGTTTCGCTCGACGAGCTGTATGAGCAGTCGGACATCATCTCGCTGCACTGCCCGCTTAACGACGATACCAAGTTTATCATCAACAGCGATTCCATCACGAAGATGCGCTTCGGTGTGATGATCATCAATACGGGCCGTGGCAAACTCATCAAGACCGAAGACCTTATCGACGGACTGCGCTCCCATCAGGTGGGTTCGGCTGCGCTCGACGTGTATGAGGAAGAGGCCAACTACTTCTATGAGGATCGTTCCGACAAGATGATCGACGACGACAAGCTGGCTCTGCTCCTGATGATGCCCAACGTGATTGTTACCTCGCACCAGGCCTTCTTCACTCGTGAGGCTACGCACAACATTGCCATCACCACCCTTCAGAACATCCTTGACTTCTGCGAGGGCAAAGAACTGGTGAACGAGGTGAAATAAGAATCGAGCTGATACTGAGAAATCGATATGATGACAGACAAGACCAAGTGGGTGGCTTGCTGGGGCAATGCCACCTCTATCACCAACCGCCGTGAGGCCATCTATGCCAAGGACCTCACGCTGCGCTATCCCATCAGGATGTGTTTCAGCGGCAGCATGCTGCGCTTCCGTTTCTCCAACCTTACAGGAACCGAACCTGTTACGCTCAGCAAATTATTTGTATGCCACACTCCCATCACATTCGGGGGAGAGAACAGCGTTGTCCTCATGCCTGGCCGAGAGGTGGAGAGCGATGCCATCAGCCATGCGGTCAGCCGTGGCGACACCATAGAGGTGAGTTTCTATCTGAAAGACTACACGCAGATGAACAGTGGCACACTCGTCACTGGCCCGCTCTCCAAGGGCTATTATGCATACGGCGACTATGCCGAAGCCGACGAGCTGCCGCTCGACATGAGCCGAAACACCAACTGGTTCTACTTCCTGAACACCATCGATGTGCTGACATCAGCAGAGAATCATGCGATTGTGTGCTATGGCGATTCCATCACGGCCCAGTCGTGGCCCGACTACATGGCTCAGCAGGCCTTTGGCACCAATGCGGCCATCATTCGCCGGGCAGTGAGTGGCACACGCATCCTGCGGCAGTATGACTGCATCACCTATCAGGCCTACGGCTTGAAGGGAGCCACGCGTTTCCCCATCGAGATGAATGTGGCCGGAGCTACGGATGTCATCATCCAACACGGCATCAACGACATCATCCATCCTGTCGGCACCGATGTCAACCCCTTCCGTCCGTGGAGCGACCTGCCGACGGTAGAGGAGATGGAACATGGGGTAGAGGACATCTACGTTAGGCCTGCTAAGGCGATGGGACTGAAAGTGTGGAGCGGCACGTTGTTGCCCATCTATGGCTGGCGCACCTATAACGAAGATCGCGAGACGATGCGACAAGCCTACAACGAATGGTTGCGCACGTCGCCCATCTTCGACGGCTGCATAGATTTCGATGTGGCTGTGCGCAGCATCACCAATCCCAAGGCCTTTGCTGACGGATTTGACAGTGGCGACCATCTGCACCCCAGTGAGCGTGCCTACGAGGCGATGGCACATGCGGCCATGCACAAGCTGATACGCTATATGCCACGATATGACCACGAAGAGCTGTTTTAGTGTTACGAAGGAAAGATATTTTTCGCATGAAAGAGTATGGCAAATATGGAAAATTAAAAAAAAAATTGTATCTTTGCGCAAAACTAGAATATGCACACCAACATGAAACAATTTTGCAGACTTTTGCTATTAGCACTCATTAGCATCAATGTCTCTGCACAACCACGGTACAACTTCAACAACATGACCACAGAGAAGTTGGACCGAGGTGTTGTTGCCGTGAGACAGGCCGACGGCAAAGTGGCTGTCAGTTGGCGCATCCTGCGCGATGACCAAAAGCACGAACCGTTCGACGTATTCCGCAACGGAGTCAAACTGAACACGCAACCCCTGACGCAGGGCGGTTCGTTCTTCGTAGACGAGCATCCACTTGCAGGCGAAGAGTCCATATATGAAGTGAAAGGTGGCAGCGCAACAGGCAAGTTCACCCTTCCTGCAGACGCAAAGACCGGCTATCTGCCCATCAGAATCCAGAAGCCCGAGGGCGGCAAGGTACCCACCATTGAGAACCAAAGACAGAACAATCGCTTCGGCAGAAGATGGCGCGACACGGGCGAATATAGCTACACGGCCAACGATGCCAGCGTGGGCGACGTGGACGGCGACGGACAATATGAAATCATTCTGAAATGGGACCCGACAAATGCGCGTGACAACTCGCACGACGGCTATACAGGCCCGACCATCCTGGACTGTTACCGTCTGTCGGGCGAACGGCTCTGGCGCATCGATCTTGGGCGCAACATCCGCTCGGGAGCGCACTATGTGCAGTTCATGGTCTACGACTTCGACGGCGACGGTCGAGCCGAACTGATGGTGAAGACTGCCGACGGCACCGTCGACGGAACGGGCACCGTGCTGGGCGACTCAGCCGCCGACTGGCGCAACAAGGCGGGACGCATCCTGGACGGACCGGAATATATCACCGTGTTCGACGGACTGACAGGCCGTGCACTCGACACGAAGCCCTACATACCCGACCGAGGCGACGTATCGGCATGGGGCGACAGCCGTGGCAACCGCTCAGAACGCTATCTGGCAGCGGTGGGCTATCTGGGGGCCACGAACAAGGAAGGCAAACTGACGGCCAGCGGCATCTTCTGCCGAGGCTACTACACACGCACCGTGATTGCCGCCTGGGACTGGGACGGCAAGGAACTGAAGAGCCGATGGACCTTTGACACCAACCAGCCCGAATGGAAAGCCTATGCCGGACAGGGCAACCACAATCTGCGCGTGGCCGACGTGGACGGCGACGGACTGGACGAAATCACCTACGGTTCGATGGCCGTAGACCACAACGGTAGGGGACTCTACAACACAGGCTTCGGTCACGGCGATGCCATCCATCTCATGGCCTTCGACCCGAAGAGCGACTTGCTGCAAGTGTGGGACTGCCACGAGAACAAGCGCGACGGCTCTGACTTCCGCGATGCCAAGACGGGAAAGGTGATTTTCCAGATCAAGAGCCGGACGGACGTGGGACGGGCGATGGCCGCCGACATAGACCCGACGAACCCCGGCGTGGAGATGTGGTCGACCGACAGCCACGGCATACGTAATATAAAAGGTGAGGTGGTGAGCACCGCCAAAGACGCCGACGACCCTCAGCACGACAACACGCTGGTCATCAACGGCAAGTATCTGCCCGTAAACTTCGGCATCTGGTGGGACGACGACCTGCTGCGCGAGCTGCTCGACCACGAGAAAGTGTCGAAATACAACTGGAAGGAGAAATCGATTGACGTGATACAACAGCTGGACGGCAGGTTCAACAACGGCACGAAGTCGAACCCGTGTCTGGCAGCCGACATCCTGGGCGACTGGCGCGAAGAGGTCGTCATGCGCAACCTGGAGTCGACCGAACTGCGCATCTACGTCACGACCATCCCCACCGACTATCGCATTGACTGCCTGATGCAAGACATGCCCTACCGCCTGTCGACGGCGGCACAGAACGTAGGCTACAACCAGCCTTCAGAGCCAGGCTTCTATCTCGGTCCCGACAAAACTGATTACCTAAAATAAAAAATGAGAAAACTATTTCTATCACTCATGCTCCTATCGCCGCTCACAATGCTGGCAGGAGAGACAACCATTGCTTCGCCCAACGGCAAGCTCGTAGTAACGGTCAACGACAAGGGCGGACGTGCCACCTACTCGGTCACGTTCGAAGGCCGACAGCTGATTCTGCCATCGGCCCTCGGCTTCAAGTCGAACATCGGTGACTTCACCAAAGGCATGAAACTGGGCAAGACCGATGAGAAGAACGTAGACA
This sequence comes from uncultured Prevotellaceae bacterium, assembly GCA_902771445.1. GTDB lineage: Bacteria > Bacteroidota > Bacteroidia > Bacteroidales > Bacteroidaceae > Prevotella. The sequence goes on along the minus strand of CACXXD010000049.1, from coordinate 16,659 downwards.
AGACCTACGAGATGAGACAGGTGAAGCAGGCCAAGATGCACTATGTGGCCAAGCAACAGAACATCGAATTTGAGAACGGCAGGCAACAGAAGATGACGGTACAGTTCAGTGTGTCGGACAACGACGTGGCCTTCCGTTATCTCATTCCCCGGCAAAAGGGCGACAATCCCAAGTGTGCCGTGATTGAAAGCGAGGCAACAGGATTCAATCTGCCCGACGTGACCACCACCTTCATTTGTCCGCAGATAGACCCGATGAAAGGGTGGGAGCGCACCAAGCCCAGCTACGAAGAGGAGTACACCCCCGATGCACCGATGGACACGAAATCGAAGTTCGGCCAGGGCTACACCTTCCCCTGCCTGTTCCGTGTGCCTGCACCAGCCACTGGAAAGCAGGCCGCAGCGCAGAGCGACTGGGTGCTCATCAGTGAGACGGGTGTCAGCAGCCAGTACTGCGGTGCACACCTGAGCGACTACAAGCAAGGCACGGGCTACACCATCGCCTTTCCGCAGCAAGGCGAGAACAACGGCATTGGCTCTACCGCTGCCGCCATCTCCCTGCCCGGCGAGACTCCGTGGCGCACCATCACCGTCGGCTCGTCGCTGAAGCCCATCGTCGAGACAACCATCCCATACGACGTAGTGGAACCGCTCTATGAACCCAGCGAAGCCTACAAGCCGGGCCGCTACACGTGGAGCTGGCTCATCTGGCAAGACGAGTCGATCAACTGGGACGACCAGATCAAGTTCATCGACCTGGCTGGCGAAATGGGCTACGAATACTGTCTGGTGGACGGTTGCTGGGACACGCAGATTGGACGCGAGCGCATGCCCGAACTGTCGAAGTACGCACAGTCGAAGGGCGTGAAGCTGATGCTCTGGTATAACTCCAACGGCGCATGGAACGATGCCCCGCAGACACCCCGCAACCGCATGAACACCAGTGTGGTACGCGACAAGGAAATGAAGTGGCTGAAGGAAATCGGCGTGAAAGGCATCAAGGTCGACTTCTTTGCAGGTGACAAGCAGGAGACCATGCGGCTCTACGAAGACATCCTCTGCGATGCCAACCGCTACGGCATTCAGGTCATCTTCCACGGCTGCACCCTGCCACGCGGCTGGGAACGCATGTACCCCAACTTCGTGTCGAGCGAGGCCGTGCTGGCCAGCGAGAACGTCTACTTCTCCGACTATCATGCCGCACAGGAGCCGTTCCAGCTCACCATGCACCCCTTCTGTCGCAATGCCGTTGCCACGATGGACTGGGGCGGCGTGATCATGAACAAGTATATGTCACGCGACAACAAGAGCCGTCATCAGCGCCAGACGACCGATGCCTTCGAAATGGCCACGGCCTTTACCAACCAAGCTGCCATACAGTGCGTGGCCATGCAGCCCAACAATCTGAAAGAACTGCCTGAGTTCGAGCTCAGCTTCCTCAAGAACCTCCCCACCACATGGGACGAGACCCGCTTCATCGACGGTTATCCCGGCAAATATGTCGTGATGGCCCGCAGACATGGCAATCAGTGGTACATCGCCGGACTGAACGCGCAGAAAGAGCCGCTGAAACTGAACATCAACGTGGCCGACTATCACGTGAAGAGCCTGCTGAACGATTTCGTCGATAAAAAGACGAAGGCCGTGAGCACCGCTCAGACCGAACTGAAGGCCGACAAGAAAGGAAACGTGAAACTCACGATACAGCCCAATGGCGGTGTCATCTTGTTCTAAAACTATTTATAAAACTTTAAAAAATATGAGACTAAAACAATTATTGGTGGCAATTGCCTTGATGGTAGCCTCAACAGGACTCAGGGCAGCCAACAACAATCCGTACAGCATCTATACAGCCAACTTGCCGTTCTCGATGCCTGAAGTGACAGCCCCGCAGTTTCCTAACAATCTGGTCAACCTGAAAGACTTCGGTGCAAAAGGCGACGGCACAGAGCTTTGTACAGCGGCTTTTGAGAAAGCGATGGATGCGCTGACCAAGAAAGGGGGCGGACGTCTGGTGGTGCCTCGTGGCGTGTGGTTCACCGGTCCCATCGTCCTGCGCAGCAACATCGACCTGCATCTGGAACAGGGCAGCATCATTCTCTTCTCTGGCGACATGAGCCTTTACCCCATCGTAGAGACCATCTATGAGGGCAAGACCGACCGCCGCTGTCAGTCGCCCATCACTGGCAAGGACCTCGTCAACGTGGCCATCACTGGCCGCGGTGTCATCGACGGCAACGGACAGGACTGGCGACCGCTGAAGAAATGGAAGGTGACCGACAAGCAATGGGCCAAGATGACAAAGAATGGTGGCGTGATGTCGAAGAAAAAAGACCTCTGGTATCCCTCTGAAGAGCACATCCGTCGTCGTCCGGTTCTCATCCAGCTGAACAACTGCCGCAACGTGCTGCTGCAGAATGTTGCTTTCCAGAACTCTCCTGCATGGAACATCCATCCCATCATGTGCGAGAACATCATCATCGACGGTGTGACGGCTCGCAACCCCTTCTATGCACAGAACGGCGACGCACTCGATCTGGAGTCGTGCCGCAATGCCCTGATCGTCAACTCGACATTCGATGCAGGCGACGACTGCATCTGCGTGAAGAGCGGAAAGGACGAGGAAGGACGCAAGCGTGGCAGAGCCTGCGAGAACGTGGTAATCAGCGGATGCACGGTGTTTGCCGGTCATGGTGGCTTTACCGTGGGCAGCGAGATGAGCGGCGGTGTGAAAAACGTGCTCATCAGAGACTGTCAGTTCCTTGGTACCGACGTGGGCATTCGTTTCAAGTCAACCCGTGGCCGTGGCGGCGTGGTGGAGAATATCTTCATCGACGGCATCTCTATGTACAACATCATTGAGGATGCCATCACCTTCGACCTCTACTACGGTGGCAAGTCGGTGACCGACGATATGGACGGCATTGAGCAGCAGTCTGCAGCTGCACGCATCGTGGCCGACGAGACCACACCTTGTTTCCGCGACATCACCATCCAGAACATCATCTGTCGTGGGGCCAGCCGTGCGCTCTACTTCAACGGTCTGCCTGAGCAGCCCATCAAGAATGTCACCCTGCGCAACATCCACATCACTGCCGACAAGGAAGGTGAGTTCAAGTATTGCGAGAACGTGAAGAAAGAAAACGTGATTATCGAACAATAAAAAAATGACGCCCGCGTGCGTCAGCGATTGAAACAAAAAACTGCTCCAGTCTGGTTGGTCTGTCAAAGACCGCAGATTGGAGCAGTTCTTTTTATTGTTCCTTCTTTACGATAACATATCGCTGATAGTAGTTCAGCAGAAGTGTGGTGAGCGGCAAGGCAATGATCATGCCGAGCATGCCAAGCAACGAGCCCCAGATGGAAAGCGAAAGCAGGATGATGGCAGCATTGAGTCCCGTCACCTGTCCCATGATCTTCGGGGTGAGGAAGGCGTCTTGAATGAGCTGTACCACAGCAAACACCGCCAAGGCCATGAGCATGATGATCCAGAAGTTCTGTCCGCCCTCGGCTGCTTTGGCCAGTGCAAGGATGATGGTAGGGATGAATCCCAGCATCTGCAGGTAAGGCACCATGTTGAGCAATCCGATAAACATGCCCAGTGCAATGGCCATTGGGAAATCAATAATCAGGAAACCGATGCTGAACAGAATGCCCACAATGAAGGCAATGAGGCCTTGGCCACGGAAATACTTGTTCATGCCCTCTTCAACATCATGCGTCAGCTGAACGGCAAAGTCACGATAGCGATGAGGCAGCAAGTTGGGCCAGCCATTGCAGAGGTCTTCGTAGTCGATCAAAATGAAAACCATGTAAAGAAAAATCATGGTCAGCGACAGCAGACTGCTCAGCACACTGACTGACTGTGCAATGACGCCCCACACCTTCGGCATGGCAATCTTCACATTGTCAATAAAGCCCTGCTGAGTGACGATGGACTTCAGCTCGTCGACATCCGTATGCTGGCGAATAAAATCCTGTATCATGCCGGGAATGCTGTTCAGTGTGCTGTTGCCCTCGATATAGGTAATGATGACATCCTTGATGCGCCCGCCTTCGTCAATCATAGGCGGAATGACCAGCCATGAGATGCCCGTCAGCACCAATCCAACCGTAAGGAGTGCAAAAAAGATACCCGCAATACGAAATTTCAGCCGACATTTGTACTGAAAGAACTTGACCAGCGGAAACAACATGTAAGCCAACAGCCATGCTGCGAAGAAAGGCAACAGCACACCGCTCAACCGATTGAGCAGCATGATGATGCCCACAACAATGGCAATGGCAATTATTCCACGTACTACAGTATCGAGGGTAATCTTCTTGTCTTTCATAAAGATGACTAATCGGCAGATTCAAATTCGCGCAAGAATCTCGTATCGTTCTCCGAGAACATGCGCAAATCTGATACGCGATATTTCAAGTTCGTAATGCGCTCGACACCCATACCAAAGGCATAGCCGCTATAGATGCTGGAGTCAATGCCACACTGTTCGAGCACGTTCGGGTCGACCATGCCGCAGCCCAGAATCTCAACCCAGCCAGTATGCTTGCAGAAGCCACAGCCTTCGCCGCCACAGATGAAGCAAGAAATGTCCATCTCAGCCGAAGGCTCAGTGAATGGGAAGTAAGAGGGACGCAGACGAATTTTTGTATCGGCACCGAACATTTCGCGTGCAAAGCTGAGCAACACCTGTTTCAGGTCGGTGAACGAAACGTTCTTGTCGATATAGAGTCCTTCCACCTGATGGAAGAAGCAATGTGCACGGGCAGTGATGGCTTCGTTACGATAGACACGTCCCGGACAGATGACGCGGATGGGGCCAGTCAGTTTGCCGTCTTCGGTATGCATCTGTTCCATCACACGGGCCTGAACAGACGAGGTATGCGAACGCAACAGAATGTTTTTCGTGACATCGTTGGGATGCTGGCTGACAAAGAAGGTATCCTGCATATCGCGGGCAGGATGGTCGGCAGCAAAGTTCATCTTTGTGAAGATGTGCAAGTCGTCTTCCACCTCCGGGCCATCGGCAAGAATGAATCCCATGCGACTGAAGATGTCGATAATCTCGTTGGTAACGATGGTCAGCGGATGACGCGTACCGAGTTCAATGGGATAAGGCGTGCGCGTCAGGTCGAGCGTCTCGTCGGTACTGTCCTGAGTCTGACATTCCTGGCGCAGCTGATTGATGCGCTCCGTTGTCAGTTGCTTCAGCTCGTTAATCTTCATGCCCACCGACTTTTTCTCGTCGGCAGCCACATTACGGAAATCGTTCATCAGTGCCGTAATCTCACCTTTTTTGCTGAGGTATTTCAGACGAAGCTGTTCCACTTCATCGGCATTCTTGGCACTCAGTGTCTGTACTTCTTTCAGAAGTTGGTCTATTTTATCAAGAATCATACTGTTGTAAAAATTGCAATTTCGAAGTGCAAAGGTAGTGCAAATCGAGCGGAAAACAAAATATTTGTTCGTTTTTTATATATAAACCATCATTTCTTTGATATTATATCAGCCGATCGGAATGTCACCAATTGCTCAATTCCCTGCTCTGTAGGAGCATCAATGTCACGTAGCGTGGCACCCTTCACATCGTCAAGAACAATGGCAGGACGATAGTCGGGGCGCTCATAGCGGAATGTGACATCATTCACATGAAGACCTTCCACATGACGGGCATAGAGACCGTAGGCAGGTGTCCAGCCTGCAAACTTCGGTTCGGGATAGTTGGTGCCTTGCTCGCGATAGTCTTTGTTCACTAAGTCCTTGGTTCCACCGCCCTTGAAGTAGAGACGGATGTTAGAGAGCCACACATTGCGAATAGGCTCTCCCTTCATGCCAGTGACAATGATTGAGCAAAGCGAGTCGCAATCATCGGCAATCACATTCGATATTTGTATGTCGCGGGCCGAACTCATGCGCGTCACTTCCTTGGGGCCACGGTTGCGACATCCTGTTGTAATATATATAGGATAATGGTGTACGTGACTCATGGTGATGTTGCTCACCACGATGTTCTCCATCCGTCCCTGGTCTACCTCCTCGAAGGCCAGACCGCTGCTGTACATGAATGTGCAGTTGGTAAGCGAGATATTGCGATAGCCGCCGTTCGGCTCCGTGCCGAGTTTGAAGCGGCCACACACCCAACCAACAGGCTCAGGAATATAGGTGCCATCCAGCAGCGAACCACATTTGTATCCTGTGATATTGCAATTGCTCACGGCGATGTGCTCGCAAAGCACGGGCTTCTTCAGTGCATAGCTTGACTTGAGCACCAGGGCGTCGTCGCGAGGGGTGTTGATGCGGCAGTTGGTGATGGTCATGTATTTGCAGCAGTCAATATCGAAGCCGTCGCGATTTGTGTCGATGGTCACATTATCAATGGTTGAAAGATCGCAGCCCGTCATGATAATGCCAAAATGACCGCCACGGTAAATCGTTATGTCGCGTATCGTCACTTGCCGGCAGAGTTTCAGTGCGATGGCTTTATCGCCAGTACCTATGCTGCCTCCTTTGATGTTGCCAGCCGTCTCCGTGTCCTTGTGGGTGAGCCCCTTGCCATCAATCATGCCATGTCCTGTTATGGATATGTTCTTTTCGTCGTCGGCCCAGATGAGCGAGTTGTGAAAATAGGTATGACCACCGTCCTGATATTCGGGGAATCCGCCAAACGACTCGCTCTTGTCGTAGGCCTTCATGCTGCCAGGTGCAGCCAGCAGCGTGCAACCCGCAGAGAGATGCAGATCAATATTACTCTTCAGTCGGATGCTGCCGCTCAGATAGGTGCCGGCAGGCAACAGCACCTGCCCACCGCCAGCCTTGACCGCTGCCTCGATGGCTGCATTGATGGCAGGCGAGTCGAGTGTCTGGCCGTCGCCTTTTGCACCATAGTCGCGCACGTTATAAACTCCGTTAGCTTCAGCAGCGGTGCCTGCAAGGAGGCACATCATCATAAGTAATACAGTAAGTAGTCTGTTCATCGCTTTTTTATATTTTTACTGTCAGTATCTTGTCTGGCTCCACCCTCACGCGCTTTTTGCCGATGATCAGCGTTCCTGCGCCACAGCCTGTAGCCTTGATGGTGACTTGTTTCTTGGTCATCTCCACGTGAATGTTTCCATGCGGAGTAGGCACGTCGCCCTTCATCCACTTCAGATCGCCCATACAGGGACGGCACTCCCACTCCGCATAGCCAGGCTTGGTGGGCTGAATGCCGAGGTAGTATTTGCCCAGCAGATAGATGGGCGAGGCTCCCCAGGCATGGCAGAGCGACTTGCCGTAGCGGTTGCCATACATAGCCAAGCGTTCAGGATAGCCCTCCTTAGGGTCGTATGTCTCCCAGAAGGTGGTAGCTCCCTGTACCAGCATGCCGCCCCAGTAGGCGCGCATCTCGCTGAGCACCTGCCGCTGCTGTCCTAAGGCGCAGAGGGCTTCCAGTTCGTAGAACCGCATGTAGGGGGTGGTAATCTCCATCACCGAGTCGTTCTGCAGCACGCGGTGCAACACGCTACGCTGCTTCTCCTCATCCAATAGCCCGTAGAGCACGGCAAATATGTTGGCATAGCGGGTCACCTCCTGCGGCTGTGGTTGTCCGTTCTTCGTGTGATGCAGCAAGGCTCCTTTGCCGTCGTTCCAGAACGTGGGCAGTATCCGCTGGCTCAGCTCGTCGGCCTGCTCACCGTAGCGCCGGGCCTCGCGGTCGTTGCCCATCAGCGCAGCACACTGCCTCATTGTCTGCAGGGAGCGCAGATACACCAGTTGCTCGAAAGCCAGCTCGCCGTCCTTCGACATATCGCGTGGCGACCAGTCAACGAACACCCAGTCGCCCCATTGTCCTTCCACCATGCCACGACCGTTCAACCGTCCCTGCACAAACTGCATGAGAGTCTGCATGCGCGGATAGACCTGACGGAGGAAATGGGCATCGCCCGTATAGAGATAGTAGTCGTAGATGGAGTTGAACCAGAAGAAGGTGTAGTCCAGTATGGTGTTGATGTGCTGCTGCACGGGGTCTTTGCCGCGCAAGGCCCAGATGGTGCGCCTGATGACGGGAGTGTCGAAGAAGGCATAGTAGTTCATCAGGTACGACTGAATGGCATCGCCGCTCCACATCCATCGGTCGCGCTTGATGCCCTCTATCATCACCTCACGGTCGGTCAGGTGCAGTGTGTAGGCACCCACCTGCCAGATGCGGTTCAGCAACGTGTCGCTGCACTCAAAGGAGCCGCGCCACTCCACATTCTTCATCTCCGACTGCATGGTGATGCTCTCCACCGTTACATCGCCCACGCACTCCACCAGTGCATAGCGCATGGCGCGACTGCAAGCCAACTGGTAGTCGCTGCCCTCACGTTTCTTCACAGTGAGCGTGCTCAGGTCTATGATGCTATCTGCCGTAAACCGTACCTTATCCGACAGATAGGAGTGTTGTTTGTCGCGAGCCTCGTCGGGGCTTTCGCCATAGTAGATGTTCACTTGTCCGTTGCCTTTCACACCGCAGAGCTGCAAGTAGCCGATGCCCTCGCGCTGCCATTCGGCAAAGAGCTCGTGTTTTTCTTTACTGAGACTGATGGGGCTGATGGGACTGATGGGCAGGTGATAGGCTGAAGGCTGTTCTTCTGGCTTAGAGAACAGGGCCTGTCCGTCGGTCTCCGTCCATGTATCGGCCTGTCGGGCTACAGCATAATTGGTTACCGTCCACGTAGTGTCGCTCACCACCGTTCGTCCTTTCAGCCAGAGGGCAGGCACCTGTTCCTTGTTATGTACGGCGATGTGCAGCGTGTGCCGGCCCTTCGGCACCTGGAACCGCTCAGGCATGCCGAACACATAACTATTGTCAATCTTGATGCCATACCGTCCCTCGGCCTTGATTTCCATGTCCTCAGGTTCATCGAGTTCCACCGTCTTCACAAACTCCACCGTCTGTTCATGACTGTCGGCTCGCCAGAATGCCGGGTAGAACGATCCGCGCTCCGTGCGCAGATTGTTGATCTTGTTGCCCATCCAGATGTCCAAGTCACCGGGATACCATATCCACGTCTGAGCCATCAGCGGCATGATCGCCAGAGCGAAAGCTATTGAAAGGATAAACTTTGTTTTCATGAGCGTTTGCAGGTTTATTCCCGACGGGGTCAGAAATTATTCTTCAGCTGTTCAGCAATAGTCTTTGCCATCTTGGCGGCCCCCTTCTCGTTGGGATGAATCATATCACCGGTCATGTCGGCCCTGTCGGTTATGACGGAATGGATGTCGATGACGGGCAGACCGTTGCGCTCAGCCACGCGATGGATGGCAGGAATGACCTCGTTGACGATGACCGAATCGGTGATGCCCCACTGGTCGCGGAAGGCCTTCACGGGTGTGCACAGATAAATGCGCGGTCTGTCGGCACGCTTCATCTTCTTCGTGGGCTTTCCCTTCTTGTTCAACACTGGCTGCAGAGGCCAGAGGGTGTCAATCATAGCCTGATAGTCGGACTCGAACTCAGCCTTGTGGGCATTCCAGTTGTAATCCTTTGAGTCATTGGTCCCCAGCTTGATGACAACGATGTCGGGATCGAAAGCCTGCGCATCCTTCCATGCCAGTTCCTTCATATAGGGATGATCGCCTTTGTTGAGCATGGTGCGAGCACTCACACCGAAGTTTCTCACATCGTAGCCGCTGCCCAGCATGCCTTGCAACTGTGCTGGATAGCCTTTCGAGCTGGCCATGTCGATGCCCATGCCATCGGTGATGCTGTTGCCTATGCAAGCCACGCGGATGGCATTCTTCTTCACAGCCTTATGCTCTTTCAGCCAATTGGAAAGATCGCTCAGCATCTGGTCGTGGTATTTGAATTTCGGATTGATGCCGAAGCCATGACCGCCCTCAGGATAGATAAACAGGGCGCACTCGTTGCCGGCGCGTCGCATGGCCGAATAATAGGCGATGCCGTTGGTCACAGGAGGCACGGCACGGTCATCGTTGGCCAACAGGATGATTGCTGGTGGTGTCAGATGGCGACGCACGGCATTGAAGTTCGAGTAGCTCTTCACAAGCTGAGCATCCTTCTGTCCCTCCTTGCCAAGGAAATTGACGCACGAGCCTTTGTGGCTGTCGCGTTCGTTCATCGACACGACTGGATAGAACAAGATGGAGAAGTCGGGACGTTCGGCCCACTCGTTGTGGGTCGACATAGTGGAAGCGAGGTGTCCGCCGGCAGAGAATCCCATGATGCCCACATCCCGCGGATTGATGCCCCAGGCCTCAGCCGAATCGCGCACGGTGCGCAGGGCTGTGCGTCCGTCGCTCATCGGCACTTCGCGATCGCCCTTCGGCATACGATAGGTCAGTACAAAAAAGGCGATGCCCTGTTCATTGAAAAACTTGGCCCAGTCGTGGCCCTCGTTCTGGATAGCCAAGTGACTGTAGCCACCGCCTGGACAGTCTACTACAGCTCTGCCCGACGGTTGTTCTGGCAGATAGGCCACCATGTTGGCATTGCCGTCCGATGTAATGTTTACCGTAAACTTCCTTGCTGTCTGTGCTGTCAAGAAAGATGCTGAAGCCAGCAGCATTGCAAATAGTAATAATCGTTTCATATTGAGAATGTTTAGTAGCCTGATTAGTTCCAACTAACGAGTTATGCCTTGCAAATATCGGAAAATAATCTGAACTATCCAAAAAAAACATTGATTTCTTGTCGTTTCACGAAAGAATGAAGTAACTTTGCATGCACTTTAAAGTATATATCAATCTCATTGATGGCTAAAAAGGAGAAAACAGACCTTTTATCATATATTCGCGAGGGGCGCACAATGACGCAGAGCGAGAAGCTTCGGCTCATTGTCAACCTGAGTATTCCAAGTATTCTTGCACAGATTTCCAGTACGGTGATGTTCTTCATCGACGCGTCAATGGTGGGACATCTGGGAGCCCGGCAGTCGGCTGCCATCGGTCTTGTGGAGAGCACATCGTGGCTCTTCGGCGGACTTGTGAGTGCGGCATCAATGGGATTCTCTGTGCAGGTGGCTCATTTCATCGGTGCCAACGATTTCCATAATGCACGTCGCGTGCTCCGTCAGTCACTGGTGTGCTGTGCGCTCTGGAGTTTTCTGTTGTTTTGTCTGGCCATAGGTGTCAGTCCCTATCTTCCCTTCTGGCTGGGGGGCGGAGCTGATATTGCCCACGAGGCCACGCTCTATTTTGCTGTCTTCGGCATGGCCATTCCCTTTTTCCAGTTAGAGTCGCTGTCTGGCTCCATGCTGAAGTGTTCGGGCAACATGAAGATACCGAGCATGCTGAACATCATGATGTGCGTGCTCGATGTTTGTTTCAACTACATCTTTATTTTTATATGCCACTTGGGGGTGATCGGTGCGGCTTTAGGCACGCTGGTAGCCTTCATCGTCACGGCAGCGCTCATGACTTGGTTCTTGCTCATGCGGTCGGGCCAGATGTCGCTGAAAGGCCATCCAGGCTCGTTCCGTCCGCATGCCGACACGGTGGGCATGGCTTTCCGTATTGGTGCGCCAATGGGCTTCCAGCATCTGCTGATGGGCAGCGCACAGATCGTGAGCACCATGATTGTAGCCCCGCTGGGAAACATTGCCATTGCCGCCAACTCGTTTGCCGTCACGGTGGAAAGTCTGTGCTACATGCCGGGCTATGGCATAGCCGAAGCCGCCACAACGCTCGTAGGGCAGGGCATAGGTGCAGGCCAGCGGTTGCTGACGCGCTCGTTTGCCTACATGTCAGTGGGACTGGGCATCAGTGTCATGACCGTCATGGGCATACTCATGTATATTTTCGCGCCCGAACTGATGGCTATCATGACACCTGTTGAAGCCATCATACAGGAGGGTGCACAGGCATTGCGCATCGAGGCATGGGCCGAGCCGATGTTTGCTGCTACCATCGTGTGCAACGGCATCTTCATTGGTGCGGGCGACACGCTGATACCTGCCATCATGAGTCTTTCGTCCATGTGGGGAGTGCGCCTGTCGCTGGCTTACTTCCTGGCACCTCGCTACGGTCTGAAAGGTGTCTGGACGGCTATGGCCATCGACCTATCCTTCCGTGGACTCATTTTCCTCTTCCGTCTTTTCCAAGGCAAATGGGTTAATCTCAAGATAAGCAAGACGAAAGAGGCATGAATGTAACGGTTGAATAATAATTGAAAAACAAGTAGAAAACGGCCTTTTCCCTGATGTCACAATGGTATATTAATGGAGAAAAATACTAATAAAAGTCATTATTCTTTTGCTTTTTCGTGGAAAAGGTGTAAATTTGCCGCATGTTTGAGTAACTCTAAGCAATAACCATTATGAAACTAAGGAAACTGACAAAAGCTGTTGTGGCAGTGGTTGCTACAGCAACGCTGTTTGCTTCTTGCGAAAAGAAGTATGAGGAGGTGAAGGGCGACATGTCGCAGACTCGCATCTACACCTTGCAAAATGGACTGAAAGTGTATCTTTCGGTGAACAAGGAAGAACCACGCATTCAGACCTTCATCGCCGTGCGTACAGGCTCGAAGAACGATCCAGCCGAGACTACTGGCTTGGCCCACTATCTGGAGCACCTGATGTTTAAAGGCACCTCGAAGTTTGGCGTGACCGACCCGGAGGCCGAGGCACCGCTGCTGGCCGACATTGAGCAGCGCTACGAGAAGTATCGCACGCTGAGCGATCCAGAGGAGCGCCGCGTGGCCTATCACGAGATTGACTCAGTGAGCCAGTTGGCCGCCAAGTATTTCATTCCCAACGAATACGACAAACTGATGTCGGCCATCGGAGCCGAAGGCACCAATGCCTACACCAGCAACGACGTGACGTGCTACACGGAGGACATTCCCTCGAATGAGGTAGAGAACTGGGCCAAGATTCAGTCTGACCGTTTTCAGAACATGGTGATTCGTGGATTCCACACGGAGCTGGAAGCCGTCTACGAGGAGTATAACATCCACCTGACCGACGACACCGACAAGCTCTACAATGCCTTGCTGGCCAAGCTGTTCCCGCATCATCCTTACGGCACGCAGACCACCATCGGCACGCAGGATCACCTGAAGAACCCCTCTATCACAAACATCAAGGAGTATTTCAAGAAGTGGTACGTACCCAACAACGTGGCAATCTGCATGTCGGGCGACTTCAATCCCGATGAGGTGATGACCATTATTGAGAAGTACTTCGGAGAGTGGCAACCAGGCGAAAACGTTGAGCAGCCACAGTTCCCCGAGATGACGGAAATCACTGAGCCACAGGACACCACGGTCATTGGAGTGGAAGCAGAGACGTTGTGGATGGGCTATCGCTTCGACCGTGCCTCGTCGATGCAGGTAGACACGCTGCAAGTGATTGAGTCGATGCTGAGCAACGGTACCGCCGGACTTATCGACCTCGACATCAATCAGCAGATGAAGATGTTGCAGGCATGGGGCGGTGTGATGCCGATGATGGACTACTCGTTGTTCATCCTTGGCGGCACACCACGTGAGGGACAGACACTCGACGAGGTGCGTGCGTTGTTGCTCGAGGAGATGGAGAAACTGAAGAAAGGTGAGTTCAGCGACGACCTGCTGCCCTCGGTGGTGAACAATCTGAAGTTGCAGTACTACAATGCCCTTGAAAACAATCGTTCGCGTGCCGACATGTTTGTGCAGGCCTTTGTAAACGGTACGCCCTGGGAACAGGAGGTGAAGGCGATGGACAGGCTGGAAGGCATGACGAAAGAGCAAATCGTGGACTTTGCCAACCGTCACTTTAAAGACAACTATGTGGCCGTGTACAAGCGCCAGGGTGTAGATGAGACCCAGAAGAAGATTGACAAGCCACAGATTACGCCCATCCCCACCAATCGCGATCTGGTGAGCGATTTCGTGAAGGAAATCCAGAACTCAGAGGTGAAGCCCATCGAACCTAAGTTCGTTGACTTCAAGAAAGACCTGACGTTCAGCAAGGTGGCTCAGACGGAGCTTCCTGTCATCTATGTAAAGAACGTGGAGAACGGACGCTTCACGCTGGCATTCCACTATGAGTTTGGCGAGGAGAGCGATGTGCGCTATAACTACGCCGCCAGTTATATCGACTATCTCGGAACCGACTCTCTGACCGCAGTACAGCTGAAGCAGCAGTTCTATAAGCTGGCCTGCAACTTCAACATCAGTGTGGGTGCGCGTAACATCGACGTAGTTCTCAATGGCCTGAGCGAAAACATGCCGCAGGCACTGAGTCTGCTGGAGCACACACTACAGCGTGCCAAGGTCGACGAACAGGCTTACAAGCAGTATATCGCCATTCGCGAGAAAGGCCGTATGGACAATAAGTCCGACCAGCGTATGAACTTCCAGTATCTGGTGCAGTATGGCATGTATGGCCCCTACAACAAGTATCGCAACGGCTACACGGCACAGCAACTGTCGGAGACAAATCCGCAGGACTTGCTCGACTTGCTGAAGAACCTCTCGCAGTATGAGCACAGCGTGTTGTACTACGGCCCGATGGATGAGAAGGAGCTGGCCGATGCCTTGAAGGCCCATCTGTCGACACTTCCCGCTCAGCTTGCGTCTGTGCCAGAGGGCAAGCACTACACAATGCAGGCCACGACGGAGAATGAGATATTGCTTGCTCCTTTCGATGCCAAGAACATCTATATGCGCATGTATCACAACGAGATGCGCGACTGGAATATAGACGAGGCCCCTGTGAAGGCGCTCTTCAACGAGTATTATGGCGGCGGCATGAACACCATCGTGTTCCAGGAGTTGCGCGAAGCTCGCGGACTGGCCTACAGTGCCTATGCAGCCTACTCAGAGCCTTGGTTCAAGGGCGATCCTGAGTTCTACTTCACTCATATCATCACACAGAACGACAAGATGATGGACTGCGTGCGCCAGTTCCATGCCATTCTCGATACCATTCCGCAGAGCGAGAATTCGTTTAAGATTGCAAAGGAAGCCCTGACAAAGCGGCTGGCCACACAGCGTACTACGAAGTTCGGGCTCATCAACGCATGGCTGGTGGCAAAGCAGCGCGGCATTGACTATGACCTCAACGAGCGTATCTATCAGGCATTGCCAGAGTTGACGTTGAATGACATCGTGAAGTTTGAGCAGGAGCAGATGGTGCGCAAGCCCTACCGCTATATCATTCTGGGCGACGAGAAAGACCTTGACATGAAGTCGCTGCAACAGTACGGCCCTGTGAAGCGCGTCAGCACAGAGGAGATATTTGGCTATTGAGGCTTAGCAGCCTGACATAAAAAAACTTCCCACCTTCAGGGCTTTAATTCAGCCCGAAAAGGTGGGAAGATTTTCTATTGTGTATTACCGTCAGAACAGCTTACGAAGATCCTTGACGCGCACGGCCTTCTTCTCATCGCTTGCTCCGAGCGACCCCTTCTGCACCAGTCGAACCTTCGGCGTGATGAGGATTTCGTCCTTCAGCTGTCGAGTGATTTCGCGTGCAAGTCCTTGCAACTGCGTGTAGTCGTCGGTCTCAAGTCGGGCCAGCTCCACATCGATGGTCATGATGTCGCCGCTCTCCACGGTCTCCAGCGTGATGAGATAGTCGGTACCCAGCTCTTTGAAGCCGAGCAGAATCTTCTCAATCTGGATGGGGAAGATGTTGACACCCTTCAGGATGATCATGTCGTCGCTGCGTCCCTGCAGGCGAGCCAGCCGTCGATGATGACGACCGCACGGACACTCGCCGGGCAAGATGCGCGTCAGGTCGCGTGTGCGGTAGCGCAACAGCGGCATGCCCTCGCGGTTGATGGTAGTCAGCACCAGCTCGCCCAATTGTCCGTCGGGTACGGGTTGCAACGTGACAGGATCGATGATCTCTACGATGAAATAGTCTTCCCAGATGTGCAAGCCATTCTGTTCGGGGCATTCGAAAGCCACGCCTGGCCCCATCATCTCAGAGATGCCGTAGGAGTTGTATGCCTTTACACCCAGTTGCTGCTCAATGCGCAGGCGCTGCTCCTCGCTGTGAGGCTCAGCCCCGATGCACAACACGCGCAGCTTCGTGTCACGACGCGGGTCGACACCCTCTTCGCGCATCACCTCATAGACCCGTGAGGCATAGCTTGGTATGGCATGGAGCACCGTTGTTCCGAAGTCGCGAATGAACTTGATCTGTCGCTTCGTGTTGCCTGCGGCGGCAGGCACCGTCAGCATTCCCACTTTTTCTGCGCCATACTGAAAGCCCAGTCCAGCAGTGAACATGCCGTAGCCAGCAGAATTCTGGAAAACGTCCTCAGGACGCGAGCCCACCATCCACAGACATCGAGCCACAGCCTTAGCCCACTCGTCGAGGTCTTTCTGCGTGTGCAGCACGACGGTTGGGTTGCCTGTAGTTCCGCTTGACGAATGCAGTCGCACACAGTCCTTCAGGGGAACAGAGGCCAGTCCGAAGGGATAGTGCTCGCGCAAGTCTTCTTTCGTAGTGAAAGGTAGCCTCTTCACGTCATCCAGTGTGCGGATGTCCTCGGGTGTGATGCCCAGTTCCTTGAAGCGTTCGCGATAGAATTGCGAGTTCATGCAGTGGTGTACGGTGTGCTGCAGTCTCTCCAGTTGAAGCGCCTCCAGCCTTTCTCTTGGCATGGTTTCGAGTTCAGGTTCGAAGTAAGGGGAATGCATGGGATATAGAAGTTAGGAGTTAAGATTAAGTGTCGGTTACA
>CACXXD010000048.1 GCA_902771445.1 uncultured Prevotellaceae bacterium | reverse complement strand
AAGATGTCGGGATTAATGTCCTTCCAATTCAGTTCGCCACACTCAATGATGAGCTTCCGCGCTTTCGCTCCCATCTTGGGAATCTGAATGTGCTTGGAGAAAAGACCGCCGTTGACGTAGGGAAACTGCTTCACAATGCTGGGTATGTGAGAAGGGCGCAACGAGAGGTCCATCACGTTGAACGACTCATCCAGATATTGCGAGAGGTCGGAGCCGTCGGGCTTGGTGAACCGCTGTATGCTACTGGTGAAAAGGTTCTCTTCGAAGATGCCCGTGTCTTCGGCGAAGAAACAGAAGAGCAGTCGCGTGATGAAGATGTTCAGGTCGTGCAGGTCGCTGTCGGAGCGAAACTCGTTGTAGGCCCGCAGCTCGTCGTGCAGTTTGGCCAGCTTCTCAGCAGCCTTCACGTCGGCTGGGCTTTCCTCTACATAGTGAACGCGTTCTACATCCATCAGCGGATAGAAGAAAGCAAAGTCGCAATAGATGCGCTCCGTGCGGTTCTCGTAAGTGTCGTGCTCACGCAGATCGTAGGCCAGCAACGTCTTGCCGTCGCTGACTGCTATGATCTTTGGAGCTGCCTTCAGCACCTGAGCATCGCGTTTCAGGAATTCCAGTTCTGCCGTCAGCCGCATGGTGGTGGTGTCGCGATAGCAGAACAGCCCTTTGATGAGCAGCCCCTCGAAAGTTTTCAGTACGCCTTTGCCCTCCTTGTAGCGCTGTATGTCGCGCTCGCTTTTACCGAAAGCATACAAGAGGTTATAGCCAGCCACACACCCGACACCGCTCCAAGGGGAGAGAGGGGTGAGCAGCCGAGCCTCGATTTCTTTGTAACCCAACTGGATTTTCTTTGCCATAGCTCGATAGTTTTAGGAGCATAGCACTTATCGGGACTACAGGTATAACCGTCACCAACCAAAAAAGACACGGAAATAGCGTGAACCACGCTTATCCGTGTCTGAGGTGGTGAGATAGTACCTGTATGAATGGATAAGTGACATGTCCACGCTATCGGAGCGCAGACATTAGTCATTTACCGTCATTCATACATCGTGTTCTAAACATCTCACCTTTCAGACACGCCGAATAACTGCTAATGCTGTTATTGTTTTTACCCACGAAATGGCCGTTGCGCTTCGCCAAGCGCGAGCGGCACAGTTGCAAAAGTAATCATTTTATTCTGAATAGAGCACAACTTCAACTAATATTTTCAATTTGATGGCTAAAAAATCGGGGGGAGGGGCAGCACGACATATTTTGTCAAAAAAATTCATAGAAAAAAGGTACTTCTGAAAGTGGCATTCTGGAAACGGATACATGACTGTCCTCACGTCATGCCGCAGGCTCGTTTTGAGATTGATATTGAATCAAAGTGGGTTTACAGCCATATCAAACTGAGTTTTAGCATCCGTTACATTCTGTTCTAAGTCATAACTCACTTTGATATGCCTGCAAACCCACCATGATTCAGTATCAATCTCAGCATGAAGGCCGCTGAATGGCAATCAAAACTGTCCGAAAGGCGAAGTCACAAGGGCCAGAATTAGTTCTTTTTACGAAGTCAAATTTCACAACACGCTGTAAATCAATAGGATGCATAAGTATGCCCAATACTCGCATATTTGCAAGCGACTTGCAGTTTGGTGAATTCCGTGCGATTCTCAGAGGGGTTGTTGTAAAGAAAATTCATAATTCGGCTAAGGGAAAATGGCGGTGCTCAAAGCACCGCACAATGAACGAAAGGGGACGATACGTTCAAGCGCGGGATGCTCATACGGAAATTTGCAGACCCTCAAACTGGCCAACTGGTAAAAACCGTTATTAATACTGAAAAAAGACAAGCACAAGATGCGCATTGAGATTATTTGCGTAATTTTGCGAGCCGAAACGACGAACAGCACACGACATGGAAGCAAAGGAACTATTCGACATCTGCAACGAACTGGCACAAAGCGGCCCGTCGACCATCGGACTGCACCGCATGCATCAGGTGCTCATGCTGTGCTGCAGCGAAGGCACCCGACAGCACAAGGGCAGCTTTGGCAACCTGTTTGCACAGGTGGACTACCTCTGCAAACAGCACGCTCTGTCGACCAGCGACCGCGTAGCCCTACAGACCTTGCGCCGACATGCCCGACAGAATCCCGACGAGCCGCTGCCGGGCGACGAAGACTGGCGCTACGACCTGCGAGCACTGGCAGGCTTCATCTCGACCATCTTCAAGACCGACATGCCAGGCGAACTGCGACGGCGCATCCCCCCCACCAACCGCGAACTGAACAAGAACTTGCATGTGGACCGCCGATACGTGCGCTGCATTGTGCGCAAATGGGACGCGAAGACTCTGACCGTAGACACCGAAGAGGGCGAACTGACCGTAGACTACGGCTCGACCGACGGGGGACGCGACCTGAGCTACCTGACGAAACTGCTGCGCGAAGGCATGCAGCTGAACCTCCTGGACAGTCACCTGCGAGCAACAGACGGGGCGCTGGTGCCTCGGTTCATCATCGTAGAGCCCGACTTCCTCGTCGACATCTCCACCATTGCGGCCTGCTTCACCAACTACGGTCACCACCCGCTGCTCTACACCCTCAACCGTCTGAAGGAGCGCCCCAACACGCAAGCCATCCTGCTGGGTAACTTTGCCGGAACAGCCCTCGACATGATTGTGAACGAAGGCGAGAGCCGCAACGCATCGGCCTCGGTGCTCAAGGCCTCGCTGAGACGTTCGTTTCGCGAACAGGCCCTGCGCTTCTGCGCCTGCGCCGACTTCAATGCAGCCAAGTTCAAGAACGATGCCGCCCAGCAGGTGAGCAACCTGGAGGAGACCGTCGAGGAACTGTTTACCACCGAAGGGTTCGACCGACAGAAGGCCCTGCTGGAACCGTCGTTCGTCTGCGAGCGACTGGGACTGCAAGGACGCGTGGACCTCATGACCAACGACCTGCGACTGCTCGTCGAACAGAAGTCGGGCAAGAACATGAAGATTGAGCTCAACAGCCACGACCCTCACGGCAAGCAGCGCGAAGACCACTACGTGCAACTGCTGCTCTACTACGGCATTCTGCGCTACAACTTCGAACGAACCGACAAGAGCGTAGACATCAGACTGCTCTACTCTCGCTACCCCACGGCACAGGGACTGCTCACCGTGAACTACTACCGCCAGCTGTTTGCCGACGCGCTGCAACAGCGCAACCAGATTGTGGCCACCGAACTGTTCATAGCCCGCGAGGGCTTCGGGCGCATCATCCCGCTGCTGCACCCCTCTATAATATATAAAGGTGTGAAGCCCGACAGCTACTTCAACCAATATGTGCTGCCCGACGTGCAAGCCTTCAGCCAACTGTTGGCCAGCATCTCCCCACTGGAGCGTGCCTACTACGAGCGCATGATGACCTTCGTCTACCGCGAACAGGTGTGCCAGAAACTGGGTACTGCCGACCAGTGGCTGCAACACAACAGCGGAGCGGCCTGCGACCTGTGGCAAATGCCGCTGGCACAGAAGACCGAGACAGGCAACATCATCATGGACCTGAGCATCGTCCGACAGCAAAAGACCGACGACAACAGCGGCTACGACCGCATCACCCTGTGCGGCCCGGCAGTGCCAACCCTCAACTTCAGGCGAGGCGACATGGTCTACCTGTATACCTACAGAGAGGCACCCGACGTGAGACTGAGCATCCTATATAAAGGTACGCTCGAAGCTCTGACGGGCGAGACGTTTACCGTCCGGCTGACCAACGGCCAACAAAATCCCGACATCTTCACCGTGAGGCACGCTCAGCACTGGGCCATCGAGCATGCTGGCAGCGATGCCTCGACCTCCGGCAACCTGAGAGCACTGCAACAGTTCATTGCCGCACAGCCGGACCGAAAGGACTTGCTGCTGGCACAGCGCGAACCGAAGGCCGACCTGACACTAAGGCTGACCCAATCGTACAGCTCGACCTACGACCATCTGCTGGAAAAAGCGAAACAGGCCCGCGACTACTTCCTGCTGGTGGGACCGCCAGGAACGGGGAAGACCTCGCAGGCACTGCGCTACATGGTAGCCGAAGAACTGAACAGCACACCAACCGACAACCGACGACAGCCATCGCTCTTGCTCACGGCCTACACCAATCGGGCGGTCGACGAAATCTGCACCATGCTGGATGGCGAGGGCTTCGACTACCTGCGACTGGGCAACGAGGCTTCGTGCGACGAGCGATTCAGACGGCGACTGCTGGAGACATCGCTCGAAGAGGACTTGCGACTGGACGAAATACAGCAACGAATAGAACAGACACCTATCATCGTGAGCACCACTTCGATGCTGCAAGCACGTCCGTACATCTTCCAACTGAAACACTTCACGTGCTGCATCGTCGACGAGGCATCGCAGATTCTCGAACCCGGGCTTATCGGCATCCTGGCCAGCAGCCACATTGACCGCTTCGTGCTCATTGGCGACTACAAGCAACTGCCTGCCGTAGTGGTGCAAGACGAGGCGATGAGCCGCGTGGAAGAGCCATGTCTGCGCGACATAGGCCTGTGCGACTGCCGGCAGTCGCTGTTCGAACGACTCATTCGCTGGGAGCAGCACTGCGGGCGCACACAGTTCATTGGCACCCTCGACCACCAAGGACGCATGCACCCCGACGTGGCCCAGTTTCCGAGTTCGCACTTCTATGCCGACGAACAGCTGCTGCCCGTCCCCCTGTCGCACCAACAGGAAACGACACTCGACTACCATGTTGCAGCCGAAGACGACCTGGACCAGGCCCTACAGCACCACCGTGTGCTGTTCCTGCCCTGCCACGACAACGAGGCCGCACTGGTGGCTTCGCTCTTGCTGCGCATCCATCGGTTCTACGGCACGCGCTTCGACCCGGAGAAGACGGTGGGCGTCATCGTGCCTTATCGCCATCAGATAGGCCTCATCCGGCATGAGCTGGAAGGCTCAGGACTGCCCGACTTGCTGCGCATCAGCATCGACACGGTGGAACGCTATCAAGGGTCGCAACGCGATGTCATCGTCTACTCGTTTGCCGTGACGCACAGCTATCAGCTCGACTTCCTCACGGCCAACACCTTCACGGAGAACGACCGACTGATTGACCGCAAGCTCAACGTGGCCATGACCAGAGCCCGCAAACAGCTCATCATGACGGGACGGGCCGAACTGCTGCGACACGTGCCACTGTTCAGCGAAATCATTGCGCAATACAGTCTGGGACACCCATTTTGACCAAGGAAACAATCAAAAGGCAACGCTTTCAACCTTTTTAATAAATGTTTTTTTGAAATGAAGATTATTTTTCGTAAATTTGCTCAGTAATATAACTTAGTTCTATTCATTAGCATGAAACAATATGCCATCACGGCTCCCGAGACACTCGATGCAACAGTAGCTTTGCCTGCATCGAAAAGCATTTCAAACCGAGCACTCATCATTTGCGCACTGGCAGGAGGCCAGTGTCTGCCCGACAACCTCAGCGACTGCGACGACACCAGCGTAATCATACGCGCCATGAACGACATGCCCGAGACCATCGACATCAAGGCGGCAGGAACGGCCATGCGCTTCATGACGGCTTTTCTGGCCGCAACACCTAAAGGCACGCATGTGCTGACAGGAACCGAACGAATGAAGCACCGACCCATCAAACTGCTGGTCGACGCGCTGCTGCAACTGGGGGCCGACATCAGCTATGAGGGCGAACCGGGCTATCCGCCACTCCGCATCAGAGGACAGCAGCTGAGCGGAGGCGCACTCGAAATCGCAGGCAACATGAGTTCGCAGTACATTTCGGCACTGCTGATGATCGGCCCGGTGCTGAGCAAGGGACTGGAACTGCACTTGAAGGGCGAAATCATTTCGCGTCCATACATTGACCTGACCCTCTGGACCATGCGCGAGTTTGGCGCCGATGCCGAATGGACTGCCGTCGACACGATTACCGTGCACCCCAAGCCCTACGTGCAGATGCCCTATCTCATTGAGAACGACTGGAGCGCAGCTTCCTATTGGTACGAAATGATTGCACTGACAAGACAACGAGACGCAGAGGTCAGACTGGAGGGACTCATGGACGGCTCGAAGCAAGGCGACTCGTCGGTGCGCTACATCTTCAGTCTGCTGGGCGTGAAGACCATCTTCGACTCGAAGGAGCCAGGCAAGACCACCACGGTCACCCTGCGCAAGAACGGCCACTGCGTGCCAAGACTGGAGTATGACTTCGTCAACTCGCCCGACCTGGCTCAGACATTCGTCGTGACCTGTGCACTGATGGATGTTCCCTTCCACTTCACCGGACTGCAGACACTGAAGATCAAGGAGACCGACCGCATTGAAGCCCTGAAGACGGAGATGCGCAAACTGGGCTTCGTCATACGCGACCGCAACAACAGCGAACTGATATGGAACAGAGAATACTGTGAGCCAGAGGCATTGCCCGCCATCGACACCTACGAGGATCATCGCATGGCCCTGGCTTTCAGTCCTGTGAGCCTGTTGCGCCCCATCGCCATCAACAACCCGCATGTGGTCACCAAGTCGTACCCCCAGTTCTGGCACGACCTGCAGACGGCAGGCTACACCATCACCGAACAAGAAAAATAGCAGTTTTCAATCTTCAATCTTCAATCTTCAATCTCCCATGTCTTTCGCCATCATCTGTATCATCGCCATCGTTGCACTCGGCATTCTGGCAGCCCTCGCCTCGTTAGGCGGAAAAGAAGAGCCAATCGTACAGGGAAAAGACTGCTCCACATGCAGCAGTCTGGCCGACGGCTCATGCAAGATAGCCTGTCTGATGGAGGAGAAAAAAAAGCAAAAAGACAATAAACAAGCAGAAGATTCCGTTTAATTACGTAGCGGATAGCTGTCTGTTGTGCACAATCCGCCTGTATCTTTATGCGTAGAACCACTCTCTATTTTCTCACCGCGCTCATTGCCGTCTGGGTAATGACAGGATGCTCTACGCAGAAAAACACGGCTGGCCGACGATGGTGGCACTCTTTCACCGCCCGCTACAACACCTACTTCAACGGTTCGCAAGCCTACATCGACGGAGCACTGGAGAAAGAGAAAGGCAACAAGGACAACTTCACCGAGACACTGCCGCTCTATACCGTGGGCAACAAGTCGAGCCGTGACCTGGGCAAAAGCCACTTTGACCGCGCCATAGAGAAAAGCGAGAAAGCCATCAAGCAGCACAGCATCAAGGCCAGACCCAAATGGACCAAGTCGCGCCGAAAGACCGACAAGGACAAGGAGTGGCTGTCGCGAAGGGAGTATAACCCGTTCATCTGGAAGGCATGGCTGCTGCTGGGCAAGTCGCAGTTCCAGAAAGGGGCGTTCGACGAGGCTGCCGCCACCTTCTCTTATATGTCACGTCTCTACCAGACGCAACCCGCCATCAACGGCATAGCACGCTCGTGGCTGGCTCGTTCCTATATGGAGATGGGATGGATCTATGATGCCGAAGACGTGATTCGCAACATGTCGCGTGACTCCATTCACTACAGGGCCAAAAAGGACTGGGACTATACCTATGCCAACTACTACATCAAGACGACGGAGTTTGAGAAGGCAATTCCCTATCTGCGCAAGGCCATCAAGCATGAGCGCCGCAAGAACCAAAAGGCTCGCATGTGGTTCATCATGGCACAGATGGAGTCGGCTCTGGGACACAGGAAGAATGCCTACGATGCCTATCAGCGCGTCGTCAGGCAGAACCCACCTTACGAGACGGAGTTCAACGCTCGCATTGCACAGACCGAGGTGATGGCTACCGGCAATGCCAAGAAAATGATTTCGCGCCTGAAGCGCATGGCCCGCAACGACAACAACAAGGACTATCTGGATCAGGTCTACTATGCCATCGGCAATATCTATCTCACACAGAAAGACACGGCCAATGCCATAGGTGCCTACGAGAAAGGCAACGAGAAAGCCACTCGCAGCGGTATAGAGAAAGGTGTGCTGCTGTTGAGACTGGGCGACCTGTACTGGGAGAAGGAACGCTATAACGACGCACAACGCTGCTATGGCGAGGCTATCGGACTGCTGGACAAAGACCGTCCCGACTATCCCGAACTGTCGCGCCGATCGAAGGTGCTCGACGAACTGGTGCCGCACACAGATGCCGTTCATCTGCAAGACTCTCTGCAGGCATTGGCCAAGATGTCGGAGGAAGACCGCAACGCTGCCATCGACCGCGTGATTGAGGCACTGAAGAAAAAGGAAAAAGAAGAGCGCGAGAAGGCACAGGAGGCTGAGGTGGAGAAGGTGCTGCAAAAACGTCAGGCCACTGGCAACCGCACGCAGACCACGCAGCAAGCGCAACAGAACACCAACAACCAGCAGAAGGGACTGTGGTACTTCTACAATCCGCAGGCCGTCAGCCAAGGTAAACAGCAGTTCGAAAAACAGTGGGGCAAGCGCGAAAATGCTGATGACTGGCAGCGCATGAACCGCACGGTGGTGGCTTCGACCAACACTGACGGAGAGGCAAGCGACAGTCTGAAGAACCTTGGCGAACTGGGCGACATGGGCAGTATGGAAGCACTCGACAGTCTGGCCAACAAGCAGGAGGCAGACAGTGCGCAGAACGATCCGCACAAGCGCGAATACTATCTCGCACAGATTCCGTTTACCGACGAACAGGTGGAAGCCAGCAATGCGCTCATCATGGACGGTCTGTTCCATTCGGGTGTCATCTTCAAGGACAAGCTCGACAACTCTTCGATGGCCGAGGCCCGACAAAGCAAGCCCTTGCGCCTTTCGGAAAAACAGCTGACACGCCTGACTTATCAGTTCCCGGAATATGAGCACAACGACGAAGCTTGGTATCACTTGTTCCTGCTCTACTCCCGACTGGGCGAGACCGCCAAGGCCAACGACTGTCTGGAACACCTGAAGAGCGACTTCCCCGAAAGCGAATGGACCATTCTGCTGAACGATCCCTTCTTTGAGGAGAATGCCCGATTCGGTACGCATATCGAAGATTCACTTTATGCTTCGACCTACGATGCCTTCAAACTGAACCGCTATGCCGAGGTGAAGACCAACGCACAACTGTCTGCCGAACGTTTCCCTCTGGGCGATAACCGTCCTAAGTTCTTGTTTATCGATGGTCTGAGCTGTCTGAACGAAGGCGATGCCCCGGGCTGTCTGGAGCGACTGAAGACGGTGGTGGAGAAATATCCGCAAAGTGAGGTCAGCCAGATGGCTGGCATGATCATCAAAGGTGTGCAGGAAGGACGCACGCTCTATGGCGGCAAGTTCGACCTGAACGACATCTGGTCGCGCCGTGATCTTACGCTCACCACCGATTCTGCAACGACCGACACGCTTTCTGCCGACCGCAACCTGCCGTTCCTCTTCGTACTGGCCTATCAGCCCGACTCGCTCGAACTGGGTCCTGAGCGTGCACCCAACGGTCGTCTGCTCTCACGCGACGAGCGCATTGCTGCCGCAGAGAACCAGTTGCTCTACGAGATGGCACGCTACAACTTCACCAGTTTCATGGTGCGCAACTTCGACCTCTCTGTTGAGCGACAGCCTGGCCTCACACGGATGATGATCAGCGGATTCCTCAACTACGACGAAGCCCTGCAATATGGCCGTCAGCTGTACAACACACCTGAGATGGCGGCACGGCTGAAGGGATGCCGAAGCATCATCATCAGTCAGCACAACCTGGCCTTCATCGGCACGCGCTATAGCTACAAGGACTACGAGGAGTTCTACGAGCGCACCTTTGCACCGCTCGAAATCACCAACGAAGAACTGCTACAGATTCCTACAGACATCAAACAGCCGGATGAAGACGAGGAAGAAGCCAGCGGCGAAGAAGACGAGACCGTCCCCGTGCAGCAACAGAACAACGTCGACGACATCTTCGGCGATGACTTCTGGTAATGACAAGTTGACAACCAACCATTTTTTTATCACACCTATGACCAACGGACAACTACTTTGGGTCGACGACGAGATGGAACTGCTCCGCGCCCACCTTATTTTTCTAGAAAAGAAAGGCTACGAAGTGACAACAGTGTCGAACGGCACCGATGCCATCGACCTGTGTCGCGAGCGTTCTTTTGACTTAGTCTTGCTCGACGAGCAGATGCCAGGGCTCTCTGGCCTTGAGACGTTGCAGCGCATCAAGGAGATTTCGCCGGCCACACCTATCGTCATGGTCACCAAGAGCGAGGAAGAGAACATCATGAACCAGGCCATCGGACAAAAGATTGCCGACTACCTCATCAAGCCCGTCAACCCGAACCAGATTCTTTTGGCGCTGAAGAAGAACATTCACCGCCGCGAACTGGAGACCGAAGTGACGCAGAGCCAGTATCAGCAGAGCTTCCAGCAGATAGCGTTGCAAATCATGGACTGCCACACGTGGCAAGACTGGATCGAGGTCTACAAGCGACTCGTACACTGGGAACTGGAGCTTAGCAGCACCGATTCGCAGATGACCGAGATGCTGCAGATGCAGAAGGAAGAGGCGAATCTGGGCTTTGCCAAGTTCGTCAAGAAGAACTATCTGGACTGGGTGAAGGGCGTGCAATCGGCTCCTCTACTCTCCCACCGCATCTTCAAGGAGCGTGTATTCCCTCTGCTCGATGCCGGCGAAAAGGTGTTCCTTGTGGTACTCGACAACTTCCGCTACGACCAGTGGCGCATGCTGTCGCATCAGCTGAGCGAGCAGTTCGACATCGACGAAGACCTCTACTACAGCATTCTGCCCACGGCCACACAGTATGCCCGCAATGCCATCTTCTCAGGCTTGATGCCCAATAAGATTGCCGAAATGTTTCCCTCGCTCTGGGTCGACGAAGACGAGGAAGAGGGAAAGAACCTCAACGAGGCCCCGCTCATCCAGACACAACTGGACCGATACCGCCGCCGCAACTCGTTCTCTTATCATAAGGTGAACAACTCGGCTGACGCGGAAAAACTCATACAGCAGACGAACAACCTGATGAAGAACGACCTGAACGTGGTGGTGTTCAACTTCATTGACATGCTCTCGCATGCCCGGACCGAATCGCGCATGGTTCGCGAACTGGCCAACAACGAGTCGGCCTACCGGAGCATCACGCTCTCATGGTTCCGCCATTCCGTCATTGCCGACTTCTTCCGCACGCTGGCGCAGACCGACTACAAGGTCATCGTCACCACAGACCACGGTTCCATACGCTGCACCAAGCCCGTGAAGATAGTGGGCGACCGCAACACCAACACCAACCTACGCTACAAACTGGGCAAGAACCTGGGCTACGACTCCAAGGACTTGTTCGTCATCAAGGATCCGCATCAGGCACAGCTGCCACAGCCCAACCTGTCCACCAGCTATGTCTTTGCCACTGGCGACTCGTTCTTTGCCTACCCCAACAACTACAACTACTACGTCTCCTACTATAAAGATACGTTCCAACACGGCGGCATCTCGATGGAAGAGATGCTCATCCCACTCATCACCATGACGGGAAAGAAGAGATAGTCAACCCTAAAAAACATCAAGATATGGAAATCATCATCCACGACATTGAACACATACGCGATGCTGCACGCGAGTTTGTGCAGGCCATCGGACAACACACGGTATTCGCTTTCTACGGCAAGATGGGCGCTGGCAAGACCACGTTCATCAAGGCTGTATGCGAGGAACTGGGGGTCACGGAGGTCATCACCTCGCCCACCTTCGCCATCGTCAACGAGTATCAGGTAAGCAACGACGCAACTGTCATCTATCACTTCGACTTCTATCGCATCAAGAAGCTCGAAGAGGTCTATGACATGGGCTACGAAGACTACTTCTACAGTGGTTCGCTCTGTTTCATCGAGTGGCCCGAGCTGATCGAAGAGCTTCTGCCCGAAGGCACCGTCCGCGTCACCATCGAAGAACAGGAAGAGGGAAGAAGATTGAAGATTGAAAATTGAAGATTGAAAATAAAAAAATTGAGAATTATGATTCCCTTTGAGGTTCCAATCATAATTCTCAATTTTCATTTACCGTCGGTCGTAGCCTTGTGCTTTCCCGTCTGTCATTGCGGATCATCCGCTTCCATAGGGGTGCTCGTATCCGTGGGTCCGTCGTTGTGGGTCGCCTGTTGTTGTGGGTCGCCATTCATGGCGACAAGCCCCCTTTTCACCTCACGACCTTCCTCCCGTTCTGTATATAGATTCCTTTCCCCTTTAGGTTCCTCACCTTCCGTCCTTGCAGATCATAGACCGAGTCCTCGCCACTTCTGGCCTTCACGTCTATGATTCCCGACGGAACCGTCTCTTCCTTCTCCAACAGTCTCACATTATCCACATAGAGCAGGGTGTTGTTGGCGGCCCCGACGCCCGTTGAGGTCTGATAGCCCAGCGAGAGGGTGACAGTCTCTTCGACATCGAGGGTGAAGTCATAGCACATCACCTGCCACGTGCTCCTCTCCGTGGGATAGCGATAGTCGGTGTCGGCTCCTATCTTCACACCCGTCAGCGATGTGTTCACGTTGCCTGTTGCCGCAACAGTCCGTCCGTCATTGCTCGTCTCGTTGGTACACACATAGCGCACGTCCATCAGCACGCGATACGTGCCTGCCGACAGCTTCACGTCTTGCGTAATGGCATTCGCCCCCGCATCCCACGAGTTGAGCACCGTCAGCGTGCGGTCGCCGCAAGCCTCATCGATGATGGGACGGGCGCAGCGGTCGGCATAGTTGCCCACATTCGACGGGCTCACGCAATACTGCGTGGAACTGTAGAGCATGGAATACATTCTGCAATAGTTCGAACCACTGTCCAGTCCGTTGGCGGCTTTCCAGCCTTTCACGGGCAGGATGTTGGGCCATTTCGAGTTCACCGCGGCCACCGTGTTCACGTAGCACGGATTGTAGGTGACAGAACCCAGCGTCACATTGCCGTCGGCCTTGCCGTAGGTCTCATCGGCCTCGAAACTGGCATTCACGAGTTTCTCCGTCGTGATGTCTTTGTAGCCTTTCGTGAAAGCTTCGTCTTCGCCTTCAGGAAACCCGGCAGCTTCCTCGACCTGAAGCTCGCCTCCCTTGATTGAAACCTTCAATACCTTCTGTCCTATCGTCACTTCTTTCGTCAAGTATTTGTCGGCAAAGGCATTAACCACCAGCTTCTGCGTACCCTTGACATTGTTCAACAGATAGATGGTCTCTGGATCGTTCTCTTCCTGAACGGCCTCCACACCACTTCCGTTGATGAAGAACCTGAGCGTGTTGGCTACCGAATGATTCTCCTGGGCCACAAACACAGCCGACGAGCCTTCCTTGTCGATGATAGTGCGCACGGCGAAGACCGGGGCGCCAAAAGTAGTCATCACCTTCGACACCTGTCCCTTCTGATCGCTGACGAAGTTGCTCAGCAAGAGATAGGCAGTCATGTCGGGGTCGAAGACAATCACGCCGTTCCAGCCGTCGGGCAGGGCGAGTTGCTGCACCAGCTCCGACAAATCGGATGTAGTGGTCCAATCGACATTTGAGTAGTAGGCAATAGCCCGACGATCGACGACCTCGTCTTGCTTGACGGTGCGCGACTTATTGGAATAAGAAGCATAGAGTTTAGCCGTCATCACCGAGTTGTTGTTGGCGCGTTCGCCAAAGGCAAACGTATTGTCGGCATCGGCAGTGACAATGCCAAGGGCATTATCGACGTTGAGCCACTGACTGCCCATCGACGTAAGCTGACTGCCATCAAGCAGATAGTACAGATTTTCGAAGTAGAGTTTACGCTTGGTCTTCGTCAACTCATCCACGCTGATAGCCATCAGTCCGCCCTTCTCTGCAGTGATAGTGGCAGCGGCATTCGCCCGCACATAATCTATATAGATGACGGCATTGCCTGGCGTACTATAGATGGCAAAGCGATTGTTCAGCGTGCCGTCGTTGGTGTTCAGTTCACCGTTCATCACATAGCTGTTGCCGCGCAGATCGTAGATGCCCGACACCACGGGTGTAGCGTTTGTCTTCTTGCCCTGCACGTCATACCAGCCTATGAAGTTGCCCGTGTTGTTGGCGCGATAAGGCACGATGATCTTGTTCTTGTCCACGCTGTTGGCGGCGATGTAGCCCGTATAGCTGCTCAGACCTGTGCTCCACGAGAAGCAGGTGAAGCGCGAGTCGGTGGCGGCTCGCACGATGTTTTGTGTGCCAAACACCTTGGCAGCACTGTACTCACGGTTGAAGGCATCCCAGTCGGTAGCTTTCATATCGGCAGTAGAGAGCACTTCGTGCATCAGCCACGTCATCATCACGCGATGCGCCTCTACGCCCATTCGACGTGCGCCCACGTCGGCACGCAGCAGCCAAGAGCCGTCGGCGGTCGTGGTCTGACGTGCCTTGATCATCTTGTAGGCCAGGTTCTCCAGCATCAGCGCATGCGGATCACGCAGGAAGCAGGCATTGGTCGAGTAAGAGGTAATCTGGTCGTAGAGGAACAGGCTCCAGTCGTTGCCGTTGGGCATGGCCAGCTCGCCATCGGCCAGCGCCAGCCAGTAGAGCACCTCGCTCATCACCTTGTCGTTGTTGTGCATCAGGGCATTGGTCTTCCACTTCTCCTCGCCGTACAGTCCCTGCTGGAACAGTCGGAGTGCCAGGGCGGCCTCGCCCAGTTCCTGCACCACCACGTTCTGATAGCTGGTGTGGAAGTAGTTGTGGTTCTGCAGGGTGAAGTCGTCGTAGAGGTTCTGCCCCTTGTAGAGGTTGGCCACGGTCTTGTTGTCATAGTCGGGGTCTACCACCGTATGGTCGCTGGCATCGTCTTTCTGCGAATAACTGTTGATGGCGAACTCGCGCAGACGGTCGAACCACTTCGGAGCCAGCGGGTCGTTGGGAAACAGGCCCAGCGTTGCGGCCAGCACATCGGCCTCCCAGCCGTTCTCCTCAGCCTTGGTGTCGCCTGCATAGCCCGTGGGTATCGAGCGGTTCAGCTCGTAGTTGCATTCGGCTTTCAGCAGCTGGTAGACGTAGTTCTTCTGGGCAGCAGTCAGTTTGTCCCACTGGAAGTAAGCTGAGTAGGCCACCGACATGGCCCAGAGCGAGCTCTCCCACACGTGGTCACTGCCTGAGACGGAGCCCCAGTAGTTGTTGCCTGCACACACCTTCAGCTTGTTGGCCTTGTGTGTACTATAGGCGAAGACGAGGCTCTTCATGGCCATGTCCTCCAACTGCTGCCACGTCACGCCTGCGGGCAGTGTCACCTTGTCTTTTCCGTATTTCACGAGGAAGGCGCAGATCATCGAGAGGTCGGCATTCGGTCTAACGCCCTGTTCGTTGTTGCCCATCGTGTTCTCGCCCTTGAAACAGCCGCAGGCCTCGCCCACGCTGTTGGGGGCCTGGGCCTCCTGGAAGTCGTTCTTCAAGTAGACGGCAAAGTTGGCCAGCATCTGCAGCAGGTCGGCCTTCATCTGCACCTCGTCCACGAAGTCGCCGTTCACCTTGCCTTCCGTGGGACTGCCAACGGTCTCTTCGGGGGCCACGTAGTCGTCGCTGAGCCGATAGAGCCGCACATTGTCGAACATAACGCAGGAGCCGCCCGACACCCAGCTGACATCGAAGCCCACCTCTACATTGCCGTCATCGGCCTGCTCAAAGCTGAGTGACTGTTCGCCCCACGGCATCGTGAGGAAACAGGCTGTGGATCCTTGGTCGAACGAAACCGTGGCCTGGGCCTTGCCTGCCACGAAGTTGAGCGTTGAGGTAGCACTGTTGGCATAGGCTGAGCGCACATTGGCCATCAACTGATATTTTCCTTTGGGCAGAGCCGTCAACGTCTGCCGCACGGTCGTAGTGCCGCCGCTCCATCCTTGGCGCAGATAGTAGGCCTGCGCACCGCCGGCGAGTGTGGTCACCTTGCCGAAGTTATTGTCGGTAAAACAGTCTTTCGTCACAATCAGGCTCACGGCATTGGCACCGTTGTTCACCGTCCAGCCTGTCGGACTGCTCACGATATAACCGCGCAGGCCGTCAGCCGACTCCGTCTTCTGCTGCAGGACAGCGATGTTGTCGTTCTCGAACGATGCATTCTTCAGATAGCTGGCCGTGACGTCGGTCTTCTCGTCAGCCGCAAAGGTCGTGGCGCATCCAGCCAGTGCCGCCAGCATCACAATTAGTTTCCTCATAATTATTATAGTTTTTAGTTTCTTATTTTTTTCAGCAATCCGTTGGCAAAGATAGGAAAAAAAGCTGAATTAACCTTGTGTTAAGGAAGAAAAAGTCATGCCTCATGGGGCGATTTGACTTAAACGCGCATAAGCAGCGGTAGCTACTTATACTATCTGCTACCACTGCTTATGCTGAACACCGAACAACCGCGATGTTATTTCGACAGTTTCACAACGAATCCTCCGCCTGAAGCCAGCTGGACGGTCAACTTTTCTGAAGAACCAATCGACTGAGTGTTCAGTTCATAGTCCTCAGCATTATGATTGGCATTGATGCCGTCGCGCAGGATGCTGGCCGTGTAGGTGCCACTGCCGAGGAAATCGAGCGCAAGCTCCACCTGTCTTGCATCCCAGTTGGTCTGGCCTGCCACATACCAAGTGTCGCCCTTTCTTCTGGCCGTAACGATATAATGGCCCAACTCGCCTTGCACCACACGTGTCTCGTCCCACGTCACGGGGATGGCGGCAATGAAGCGGGTGTAGTCGGGAGCTACGTCGTAGGCCGAAGGGGCATCGCAAAGCATGGTGAAGGGGGAGTCGTGAACCACATAGCAGGCGGCCTGATGGCAACGGGTACCCATCGACACGGGATTCTCGTAGCAGGCCACCCAGTTGTTCTTTGTACCGTTGCGCATGGCACCGGGCGTGAAGTCCACTTGTCCGGCCATCATACGGATGAAGGGGAAGGTGACGTTGTAGCGCGGCATGTCGGTCTCGCGCTTTGCCCAGCGGCACTCTTCCATGCCGAACACACCCTCGAAGTTAAGCACATTGGGATAGGTGCGATTGAGTCCCGTGGGGGCATAGAAGCCGTGATAGTCGACCACCAGATGATAGCGGGCGCAAGCGGCGGCTATCCGCTCGGCCATCTCAACGGCAGTCTGGTCGTTGCGCTCCAGGAAGTCTACCTTGAAGCCCTTGACGCCCATCGAACTGTACTTGCGACAGGCTTCGTCAAGATGCTGGTCGAGCACGTTGAAGACGGTCCACAGCACTATGCCAATGCCTTTCTCCTTGCCGTAGCTGACGATGCGCTGCAAGTCTACGTCGGCAACGGGGTTCATCAGTTCGGCCTTGTTGGAGTCATACCACCCTTCGTCCAGCACCACGTATTGCAGACCGTAGCGTGCGGCAAAGTCTATATAATATAAATAGGTGTCGGTATTGATGCCGGCCTTGAAGGGGACACCCTTCAGGTTGTGGTCGTTCCACCACTCCCATGCGGCCTTGCCGGGCTTAATCCAGCTGGTGTCGCCAATCTTGTTGGGTGTGGCCAGTGCATACACAAGGTTGTTGGTGGGCATCTCGGTGTCGCTCTCGGTGATGGCCATGATGCGCCAGGGATAGGTGCGGGCGCCTTTCGACTTGGCTATGTAGTGCTCCGTATCGCTGACATAGCTCATGCCGTGCCACTTGTGCAGATCCATTTTCTTGGGATAATGGGCGAAGCGGGCCGACAACATCGACTTCTTTTTCGACGACATGGGTTCGCCAGCCTTCAGGAACATGCCGGGATAGTTGCGCACGTCGCTCTCAAGGAAGGTAATCTTCGTCTCGCCCACCTGAACAGTGGCAGGCAGGAAGATGTGCTTGTCCTTGGCCGCAGAGAGCTGTGTCTCTTCGTACACGTTCTGGAACCCCATCGCAAAGGGGTTCTCATTGTTGGTGCTGTAGCTCAGCCATGCCTTGGGATCGCCAATGAACTGAAACGAGGCAAGCTCGCCGCCAATGACGGTCTCGCCCTTGTTGGTGGTATAGAATCGGTAGGCCACGCCTTCGTTGTAGGCACGCACCTGCATGCCGAAGGAGCCGCGAAGCTTGAGGTCGAGCTGGTTGCCCGTCAGCGACAAGCGGCCCTGACGATAGAAAGGCACGTCGCCTTCATGACGGACAGTAGTGGTCTGGCCCGAAAGGATGTCGGTGCTCTGCTCGTTCAGCTCCAGCCCCGTCGCCTCCAGCAGGGGCTTGCCATTGAATGTTATCCAGAAAGAAAGCCCGTTGTTGTCGTTTACCGACACCTCAATCTTGCCATTAGGCGACCTGAGACTGTAATCGCGGGCTAAGCTCGCACTCGCACAAAAGGCGAGCAACATGACAATACATACTGATAATCTGCGCATAGCTAATAATGTAAGAATTGTTTTAAAACGGTGCAAAGATACTCAGTTTTTTCATCATGGCAAACAAAAACACGTGCAAAAATAAAATTGGCACGCATTTCGGTCAGAACTTCACTTCGATGCCGCCCATGACGGTAGCCCGAGGCATGGGGTAGCCTTGGTTGATCTCATAGCGTTGCGCCAGCAGATTCTCGCCGCGCACCCAGAGACTGACACCGCGAACGAGGGCATAGCCCACCGAAGCGTTGAGCAGGCAGAAGTTCTCTTTCTGTTCGGCATCGCCCACGGCGGTATAGAGTCCGCCGATGTAGAGCAGCGAGGCCGTGGCCATCCACTTGCGGCAATGATAATTGGCTCCCAGGAATCCCTTATAGGTGGGAGCTGCCACTACGGGATGCTGCATGTGTAGCAGCGAGTGGTTGGTGCTGAGCCGCCAATGCGTGCCGGGCTGCCAACTGGCTTCGAGCTCCGCGCCGTAGTTCTCAATCTGTCCCGTGTTCACGTTCTTGCGGTTCACGGTCTGAATCATGTTGTCGCCTTTTATGTAAAAGAGGTTGGCACCGTAGCTGAATCTTCTCACCCTATGCCGCCACGACAGCTCGTAGTTCCAGATGCGCTCAGGCTTCAGTTCCTCGTTCGATGGGGGATAAAGATACATCTCGCGCATGGTGGGATTGCGGAAGCCCTTGCTCACCATCGCCTTCACCTCGCCCGTTGTGAGGGGGCGCACCACGAGTCCGACCTGTGGCACCCATTCGGTGCCGCTCACGCTGTGGTGGTCTATGCGCACGCCGGCATCCAGCGTGAGCCATACGGCCAGGTCTTGACGGAAATCGGCATAGCCGGCTATCTCGTTGCGATGCGACGCGCCGCTTTGCTTATTGGCCGTATCCAGCTCTTCGCCAGTGGCCTTCGAGGTGTAGTAGGCCCTACCGTAGATGTGCTGATAGTCGAAGCCCAGCGTGAGGCGGTTGCCCTGAAACAGCTGTGCACTCTGGTAGAGCGACACGCCCGTGAGGGCATCGGAAGAGCGGAAGTAGCGCTGTGTGGGCTGGTCGGCCTTGGCGGTGCCGTCGTCAATCTTGTGCCGTCCGAAGTTGGTATACACGCTCAGCGCACCGCTCGTATGCTGGTAGTGGTTCTCCAGTGCCGCCGAGACGACACCACGGGTTATCCACTGGTCGGCATCGTAGAGCGGACTGCTTGTCGTGCCGGGATAGCTGCTATTGAAGTGGGTGATGTTGGCATCGACAAAGGCACCCCAATGGTCGGTAAAGTCGTAGCCCACCTTGGCATAGCCGCCAAACTGCTCGAAGCCCATGCGCGGACGGTGGTTGTCGGTTCGCTGATACTGGGCCGACACGGTACTGCTGAAGCGACCACTGCGCACCTGATTGGAGGCCTCGCCCTGTATGGTGCCATAGCTGCCCACACCTGCCGTCACTGCCGTCGACACGCTATTGCGATGCGAAGCCTGACGGGTCACGATATTGAGCACGCCGCCCATAGCGTTGCTGCCATAGAGCACCGATGCGGGGCCGCGCAGCACCTCTACGCGCTCAGCCATCAACGTCTGATAGCTGTCGGAAATGGGATGACCATAGATGCCATTATACTGGGGATGACCGTCGATGAGAACCAGCAGCTGACCGGCTCCGCCAGTGATGCCTCGCATGTTGATGCCGCCAGCCGCGCCCGTTGAGACACCATAGCCAAGCATGGAACGGCTGGTGACAAAGAGTCCTGGCACCTCTTGCATGACCGTAGGCAGCACCGAGGTCTGATGCTGGGCCGTGAGTTGTTCGCGGTTGATGACCGTCACCGTCATGGGAAGATGACGCACATCAACAGCATTGCGTGTACCGGTTACGACCACTCCGGGCAGTGCCTCCCCCACCCCATTCACCTGCGCTACGGTATCAGCAGTTTCCGTCACGACTTCAGTAGTTTCGGTCATTGCCTCTGTAGTTCCCGTCACAGTTTCGTTTCCCAGAAATTGTCGTGCCTCGACTGTCGCAGCCGCCAGAGCCGCAACCACAGATAGATATTTTGCTTTCATTGCCAATAATCTTCAATTATCAATCTTCACGATTTCTTCCATCGCCTTTCTGTTCTTCGGTCTGAGACTGTCGGCAGCATAGCCCAAGGGGATGATGACGGCAGGCTCTTCAGACGCAGGCAGGCCGAACAGTTCCTTGCACAGGACCGCATCGAAGTTGCACACCCAGCAAGTGGCCAGTCCCTGCTCAGTTGCAGCCAGACACAGATGTTCCACCGCAATGGCAATGTCAATATTGCCGTGCGGCTTACCGTCGGCCCTCACCCACTCTTCGTCGTGCAAGACAGAAGCTATGACATACATAGGAGCCGTCTTGAACCAGTCGCGGTTATAGCATTGTTGCAGCTTAGCCTTCTCGTCTTCGTCAGTAACAATACGGAACTGCCAAGGCTGCTTGTTGACAGCCGAGGGTGCCAGTCACACGCACTCCATGACATAGTCCACCTTTTCTTTCTCCACGCCATGCTGCTGATAAGCTCTACAGCTGTATCTGCTCTCTACAAGTTCTAAGAAATTCATAGTTAGTCAATATTTAGTAACGTTGAAAAAATACATATCTCGCTGCAAAGGTCGTAAAAAAATTCGAAATAAACGAGCATTTTGGGGAGAATAAAGAACTATTTCCATTCATTATATTTCGTCTTTCGAACAGCTCTGAGCGGCCTTCGTGCTGAGACATGACGTGAGCATTGCGGTTCCTCGCTTCCAGAATGCACTTTTTTGTGAGTGCTTTTTTCTATGAATAATCTTGACAAAACTACGGTAGATCAGATGACTTTTTCTCTATCCGTAAAAACATAGAAACAGTCTAACCTGAATTATTCATAGTACAAAAAAAAGAGAACGCATTTCCTGCACAGGTGCAGGAAATGCGTTCTCTTTTTTTTGTACTATGAATAATTCAGGTTAGACTTCGTAAAGATATTGTTTGCGATGTGCAAACAGCACACTTACGGCGCGTAAACGGCATGTCTATCAGAGAAAAAAACAGACCTGCGCATCACTGCGGAAGCCTGCCGGGATTACATAAACAAATCATTATAAGAAAGTAGTACGGAGATTGTCGTTGAAGAAAGTCATCCCCCGAAATAAGACGTAAAGCCTGTTTGTAAAAATAATTCATAAAAAAAAGGGACTTCTGAAAGTGGCATTCTAGAACGAGGACACACCAGCCATTCCGACATGCCAGAACCATCGTTTTGAGATTGATATTAAATCAAAGTGGGTTTACAGCCATATCAAACTGTTCAAGTCATAACTCAGTTTGATATGACTGCCAACCCACCATGATTCAATATCAATCACGGCATGAAGGCCGTTGAGTGCCATTCAGAATTGTCCGAAAGACGAGCTTGCGGATGGCGAGAACTGTTCTTTTTACGAAGAAGAATTTCGCAACACGCTGTAAATCAGCGATATGCACAACCACCTTCAATACTCGCATATTTGCAAGCCACTTAGTGTTTGGTGAATTCCGTGCGATTCTCAGAGGGGTAGTTGTCAAGAAAATTCATATTTTTTTTCGTGCTATGCGGATGCTTTTTTTCCGTTATTTTGTAACGGTGAAATGTTAAATATTATTTCCCGAAGAAAATTATTTGCAAAATAATTTAGTTTATATTATAAATTTATCTATCTTTGCATCGTGAACCGGACACAATAGGCCGAAGACGCGCTTTCTGCAGGAGCACGGACGAGGCCAGAGAGAAGTTAAACAAAAAACGTAGTACATCATTTAAAATGAAACAACAATGGAAGAAAAAACAAATATGACTGCCGAGCGTAGTCTGGAAATCATTACCGAACAGATAGAGCGGAGCCGCTATGTAGTGGCCAAGGACACTGGGCTGTCGCTCTACATCAGCGGACTCTGCACTATGAGCATGGCCCTCCTTATCGGCATCCTAATTTATCTTACGTCCAACACGGCTTGGTATTTGCTGTACGTCCTGCTGCCCGTCGTCATCTTTGCCACAGACCGCTATGCCAAAAGAGGCCGTCCGAAAGCTCCCACCAGCATAGTAGGCTCAATGGTCGACAAGACTTGGCAGACGTTCGGTATCTTTGTATTCGCATATTTCGTGTTTGGCATCCTGTACAACATGCTAATGGCCCACTTCGAGCATCCCGACGTCTATTCACGACTTGCGATTCACCCCCTTCGCGTCGTGCTCCTGCTCATGGGCATGACCATCACCATCAACGGTCACATCTTGAAAAGCCGCTGGATGGTGTGGTGTGGCATCGTGGGGGGTATCGGCGGTTTTATCTGGGAGTCGTTCTACGTCACACAGACACTAACCGGATGGATGGTTTATTATACCAGCGCTCACTATGTTGGCATAGCCCACGGTATCATCCCCGCCCTCATCGTCACCCTCTTGTCCTTCATCGGCCTAACGCTGCCCGGCTTGAAACTAAAATAATTGCAGCCCATGTTCAAGCCATTAGACCCACTACTACACTCTGAGTTGCGACTGGCTGTGATGTCGCTGCTGATCAGTGCCGAAGAAGCTGAGTTCCCCTACATCAAGGAGCAGACGGGAGCAACGGCGGGCAATCTGAGTGTACAGATAGACAAGCTCTCTGCCGCGGGTTACATAGAGGTTGAGAAGACCTTCAAGGGCAAGAAGCCCTGTACCCTCTGCCGTATCACACCCGAAGGACTGAAAGCCTTCGAGGACTATGTGGAGGCACTGAAGAGCTATCTGGAAGTGAAGACGAAATAATCATCGTCTTTTCGCTAAGTAACGGTAAAAAATAACTTGGGACGATTTATCGTCCCAAGTTATTTTTTTGTCATTACTAAAAAAAACTGAGGCGAAGGGAAAATCAGAAAAAAAGAGTAATATCAGTATCTTCAACGGATTGTCTGAAGGTATAGACTCCCCCCTTCTGCTTGCTGTAGTAGCGCAACTGAAGCACCTCGCCGGAAGAAGTGCGGAAGGCGGTGAAAGCCTTGTCCACCTGCCCGACACCACGACACTCGTCGCCTGCGAAGACAGCCACCATGTCGCCGGCATCGGGCGTAAAGGGAACGCTATTGGGCAAGGCCACAATGAGTTTCTGCTGTACAGGAAACTTCTTGAAGCCGCGCAACAGCGGTGGCACGAAGTCCTCTTTGTTGCCATAGGTAAACTCAGGAGCGAACACCGCCTCGCCCTCTATGGCAAACAAGCGGTGCAATTTGG
The DNA here is from genome assembly GCA_902771445.1 of uncultured Prevotellaceae bacterium. Lineage (GTDB taxonomy): Bacteria > Bacteroidota > Bacteroidia > Bacteroidales > Bacteroidaceae > Prevotella. Next base: position 667 of record CACXXD010000048.1, on the reverse strand, counting down.
CACAATAGTAGCTCAGCTCGAGGGTGATTCCACGGTCAACAGTTTGGCATGGTCGGCAGTATCATCGTTGATGACAGTGACTTCGCCCACCTGCTCACCGTTGGCATAGGCCACGAGCTTGTCGCCCTCCTGCAGCTCTATGCCCTTGGCCTCGGCCACCATCGTCATCGTAGTGGCAAAGCGCGAGGTGCTGCGCCGCGATGCAGCCGTGGTGTTCTGCTCAATGATAGACTCGCCAGGCTCATAGTAAGGATAGCAGAATGTGGCCGGATTCCTTCAGTCGGTGCATCATGTAGCCCTCGCCCGGCTTCATGTACTTCAAGGTGCCTTGCCATTGTCCACCACCCTTGCCGTCGGACATGAACATGGCAAACTCGTGCTGGTTCTTGACCACGTCGCCAGGTGTAGCCTCGCTGAAGTAGTCGGTCAGTGCCGTCGTCACAGACAGGTTGACCAACGGGGTGTAACCAATGCTGCTCCAGCCTGTGGTCAGGGTGATGGTGCGGTCCTCCACATCCTTGAAGGCCTTGCCCCAAATCTCCATCTGCTGTGCGTTCTGCACCAAGATGGCCCAACGGATTTTGTCCGTGGCAGGGGGCAGTGTGAAACTATCATAAAGACCATCATGCTGCGATAAAAGTTTGCAAAGATATTCGTACCTTTATGG